>NZ_CP018335.1:3818016-4136184 GCF_001902295.1 Clostridium kluyveri
GGACTAATGGTATATAATAAAAGAAAAGAAAGTGGTAAAAAACCAAATTCCATAGACCAATGGATCGTTTCAATAGGCAGGCATGAAGGAATTATATCTTCTGATATGTGGATAAAATGCCAAGACATATTAAGAGATAACAAGGCAAAAACCTCTCCTCGTTCCGGGACAGGCAACAAATTTCTTCTATCCGGTATGGTAGTATGCGGTGAATGCGGGTCTGGAATGGCTTCATGGTCCCATTATAATCAAAAAAGAGATTTCATGGAGAGATATTACAGGTGCAACCTTAAAAACAGAGCCAGCAACAGATGCAGTAATAAAATGCTTAACGCATATAAGGCGGAAGAATATATAGAAAATTACCTGCTTGGATTAGATATGGAAAGCTTAATCTCAACGTATAACGAAAAAGATAAACCTAAAGCAGATAAAGATTCTATAGTAAAAAAGCTTTCCAAATTAAAAAAACAGGTTGATGATAATAATAAAATAATTAAAGGTTTGGTAAGAAAGCTAGCCTTAGAAGAAAACATTGAATTAATCCAAACATTAAAAGAAGAAATAGGCGATACAAAAATAGAAAACAATGAATTGCAAAAACAAATAACAGAACTAACAAATTCTATGGAAGATTATGAAGTCAAAGAGGACTTTATAAAAATGATAGAAGAAGCTTTAATTAACTTTAAAAAGTTCTATAAATTAGTAGATGTAGACAGCAAAAGAATATTAATAAAATCTTTAGTTAAAAACATTATATGGCATGGGGAAAATGAAACCTTAGAAATAAATCCATTAATAAGTAATAAATCAACCCCTCAAGGTATTGTAAGAAGGCGTAATTACTAGTGTTGTGCCTTCTTGTGCTTTTGTAGTGGTTGCATCTGCGCCCTGTCCTGTCGTAAGTTCTATATCTATACCTTGTTCTTTAAAAAACCCCTGATTTATTGCCACATACATAGGTGCATAAAAGGTAGATCTGGCTACCTCATTTAATTTTATAGTAACTGTGGACTTGCTATTTTCTTTACTTTGGCTGCATCCAGTAAAAGCAGCTATTATAAATATAAAACACAATAAAATAGAACCAAGATACAGTTTTTTCTTTATCATATATCCTCCAAAACAATTTTAATATTAATTTATAATATGTAGGTTATTATAATTATGTTAAAATAATTTTTTACAAGCAATTATTGTATTTTAGTTGATTTTAATAAAAATATATACTATAATAGGGATATACAAATAATAATTATTTATTAATAATAAATAGGAGGTAAATAGTATGAATGCTTTAGAAATTAAAAAAGATATTTATTGGGTGGGAGCATTAGATCCAGATCTCCGAATATTTGATATAATAATGAACACTCCTTATGGAACTACTTATAATTCTTATGTTATAAAAGGAAGCCAAAAAACTGCTGTATTTGAAACTGCGAAAGAAAGATTTCTTGATGAATTTCTAGAAAGATTGAACTCTGCAAATGTAGATGTAAAAAATATAGATTACATAGTAGTAGATCACACAGAACCAGATCATTCAGGTTCTATAGCAAAATTACTAGATCTTTCACCTAATGCAAAACTTGTAGGTTCTGCTGCTGCTATTAGATTTATGAAAGCCATATCAAATAAAAAATTTGATTCTATTGTGGTAAAAGATGGAGATACTTTGGATCTTGGAAATAAAACCCTGCAATTTATTTCTGCACCATTTCTTCACTGGCCTGACTCCATATATACTTATGTTCCAGAAGATAATATATTAATTACCTGTGATTCTTTTGGAGCACACTATTGTAGTCCAAAGGTATTTAACGATTTAAATACGGATGAAAAAGGTTATATGGATGCTTTAAAGTATTACTTTGACGGCATAATGGGTCCTTTTAAACCCTATGTACTTGAAGCGATTGATAAAATTAAAGATTTAAAAATTGATATCATATGTCCGGGTCATGGTCCTGTTTTAAGAAAAGATCCTTTAAGAATAGTGAATTTATACAAGCAGTGGTGTACACCTGCCAAGCCAGGTAGTAGAAAATATATAGTAATACCTTATGTATCTGCTTATGGATACACTGAATCCCTTGCAAATAAAATAATTGACGGAATAAGAGATTTTGGAGATTTTGAAATAAAATCTTATAATGTAATTTATAGTGATATGAATGAAATAATAGAAAATATCGGAAAGGCAGATGGAATACTCTTTGGTTCTCCAACTATTAACGGGGATGCCCTAAAGCCAATTCTCGACATATTGATTTCTTTAAACCCTATAGTACACGGCGGTAAAGTAGCTGCTGCCTTTGGCTCTTATGGCTGGAGCGGTGAAGCTGTAAAAAATATTGAAGCCAGGTTACAGCAGTTAAAAATGAATTTATTAACTCCTGGACTTAGAATAAACTTCAAACCATCTGAAGATGAGTTAAATTCCGCTTATGAATTTGGGAAAAGTTTTGCAGAAAAGGTTAATCAAAATTCAAGTGAAGTGCTAGAGACTCCAGAAACTAAGCCTACAAAAAAATGGAAATGTACTGTCTGTGGTTTTATAGCCGAAGGTGATACTCCTCCTGCAAACTGTCCTGTATGTCATGTGGATGCAAGCAAATTTGTAGAAGTATAATATATATAAATTAAGAACTGTATATATGTACAGTTCTTAATTTATTAAACACTATGGAACTTTGGAATATTTTAAAAACCCATCCTTTATTTCCATTTTTACCATTCTCATTTCACAAAAATATTCAATATAAAGCCTCAGTACCTTATCTACCATTATATATTTAAGAGTATTGTTGACACAAATATTAAAGCTCTCTATGGCATTTTTAACGATATGCTCCATTGTCATGGTACCCTCTATAATATTATATAGCTTTGCCGCTATATTTCTATATAAGTTTATATTATCTTCTATAAGTTTTGTAATGTCTTCATAAATACCTTTATGTGCTACTATGTATTTTTCACATTTCAAATTATAAAGATTTGCCTTGCTTTTTAAGTCTTCACTCAGATTATATGTATAGGGCATTTTAGCATTTTCAATAACTTCATGACTTATTAGAGCATCACCTAAATATGCCACATTGTCAGGGGTCACAATACATATATGACCAGGACTATGTCCTACTGTATGAATAATTCCAAATTTGACACCACATACTTCTACATAATCCCGCTCCTCTGTAATTATAATATCTGTTTCACAAACCATATATTCCAAATGCTCTCTAATATCATATGTAGTATAGGTATTATATTGGTTATTATAATAAAATTTTAGATTATTTTCCGAATTACAGATAAAGGCTTCACACTCTGACATGGCAATAATACAATTATACTTTTTTTTAAGATACATATTATTTCCTGCATGATCTGCGTGAGCATGGCTGCATATTATGCCAACAGGTTGAAGGTCATTTGATTCTAGAACATTCTCTATTTTTTCCCTATCTACTTTATTAAATCCTGAATCCAACATAATAATTTTTTTATTGTCAATCTTATAAAAGGGTATATTAGTTTTCCCCATATCAATACAAAATGTATTTCCCTTTATTTCTTCTATTAACATATAATAATTTAGCAACCTATTTCAAATGTAAAGTTACTAAATCCTCCTCTCCCTTCATTGGATTATATGAAGAGTGAAGAAAAATTTTTCTTCACTCTTATCATTAAAAATCACACCTGTAAATATATTACTTGTTAGTATTTTCTGCAAGCACTGCTTTTGGAACAATTTTTTCTTTACAACTCTCTAATTCAACTTCATTTTCCATGGATTTAAATGCCACGGATAACATAAGCTTTAATCTATTTAACTGATTCACTTCACTTGCTCCCGGATCATAGTCTATTGCTGCAATATTACTGCCTGGATATATTCTTTTCAGTTCTTTTATCATTCCTTTACCTGTTACATGATTAGGTAGACACGCAAAAGGCTGCATACATACAATATTTTTAGTACCACCTTTTATAAGTTCTATCATTTCAGCAGTTAAGAACCATCCTTCTCCAGTTTGATTTCCAATAGACAATATTCTTGAGGCATCCTCTGCCAGCTTCCTAATATCAGAAGTTTCACTAAATCGCTGACTATTCTTTAATGCAGTTTTCATATGTCTTCTAAAATATTCAATAAACTTTATAGCACTATCTTTTATAATTTTATTAAAGTAACTTCCAGACAGATACTTATATTTAAATCCGGCATCGTAGGCACAGTACAAGAAAAAATCCATTAAATCAGGAACTACCACTTCTACTCCTTCACTTTCTAAAATATCCACAATATTATTATTGGCTGTAGGATGAAATTTCACCAATATTTCTCCCACTACCCCCACCCGTGGTTTAACTATAGATTTTATTTCTAGATTGTCAAAATCCTCTACTATATTATAAATATTTTCTTTAAATTCTCTGTGGTTTCCATTTACTACATTCTCCTTACATTTTTTCACCCATTCTTCATATAAGAGATTTGCAGAACCTTTTATTTTTTCATAAGGCCTTACTCTATATAAAACTCTCATAAAAAGATCTCCATATAGAAGTGCCATCATGGATTTATTCACAAGTCCCACAGTAATCTTAAACCCGGGATTTTTCTCCAGGCCCGCCACATTTAAAGATATAACTGGTATTTTCTCCATACCTGCTTCCTTTAAAGCTTTCCTTAAAAATCCTATATAATTTGTAGCTCTGCATCCCCCTCCTGTTTGAGACATTATAACAGAGGTGTTTTCCAGGTCATATTTACCTGATTTTAAAGCTTCTATCAACTGTCCTGTTACTATTATGGAAGGATAGCACGCATCATTATTTACGTACCTTAGACCTTCCTCTACAGCTTTTTTATCTACAGAAGGTAATATCTCCAAATTATAACCAGATTCTTTAAATGCCTCCTGTAAAAACTGAAAATGTATTGGTGACATCTGAGGACATAGTATGGTATGAGTTTTTTTCATTTCTTTTGTAAAAACTACCTTTTTATAGTCCTCCTGAACTTTATGGGGCTTAAAGGCATACTTTTCTCTTTCTTCAATAGCGGCCTTTAGAGAACGTATTCTTATTTTAACCGCCCCTAAATTACTTCCTTCGTCGATTTTTAATACTGTATATATTTTTTCATATTTATTAAGTATTTCTTGAACCTGATCTGTAGTAACTGCGTCTAAGCCACATCCAAAGGAATTCAACTGTATCAATTCTAAATTCTCCTGAGTTGCCACAAAACTTGCTGCAGCATAAAGTCTGGAATGATACACCCATTGATCCACTACCCTAAGTGGCCTATCTACCACTCCTAAATGAGCCACAGAGTCTTCTGTGAATACTGCCATATCATAGGAAGTTATTATATTTGATATTCCATGGTTTATCTCAGGATCCACATGGTAGGGTCTTCCTGCAAGCACTATACCTTTTTTCCCCGTATCTTTAAGATACTTTATTGTCTCTTCTCCTTTTGCTCTTATGTCCTCTTTCATCTTTTTCTGTTCTTCAAAAGCTTTTTCCAGTGCACTTGATATTTCTTTTTTAGATATATTGAATTCTTGTAATTCATCTCTAAGTCTTTTGGCAAGTCTTGTCTTATTATCCAGGGGCAAGAAAGGATTCTTAAAATTTACATTTTTTTCTCTTATTACATCCATGTTATTTTTTATAACCTCAGGATAAGAAGTTACCATAGGGCAGTTATAATTATTATCTGCTCCCTGTTGTTCTTTTTGCTCATAAGGTATACAAGGATAAAATATAAAATCTATTTCCCTGTTTATCAAATCCATTATATGACCATGAACTATTTTTGCAGGATAACAAGCTGACTCAGAAGGTATTGTCTCTATACCCATTTCATAAATATGTTTTGAAGAACGGGAAGATAATTCCACCCTGAAACCAAGTTCTGTAAAGAAGGTAAACCAAAATGGATAATTCTCATATAAATTCAAAACCCTAGGTATACCCACTTGTCCTCTTTTAGCTTCACTTTTTTTAATAGGAACATAGTCAAATGCCCTATGATACCTGTAATCAAAAAGATTTGGCACCTTTAAGGTATTGTTCTCTAAGCCGGCACCTCTTTCGCACCTGTTTCCTGATATAAATTCCTTTCCATCTGAAAACTTATTTATAGTAAGGAGACAATTATTTGAACATTTCCCGCACCTTCTCATATTTACTTCTGTAGTAAAATTATCTAATTCTTTTTCATTTAGCAGAGTACTTGTATGAACTCCATCATATCTTTCTTTTGCAATGAGTGCAGCTCCAAAGGCTCCCATAAGACCTGCTATATCAGGTCTTACTGCTTCCCTCTCAGATATTATTTCAAAAGCCCTCAATATGGCATCATTATAGAAAGTTCCCCCTTGAACTATTATTTTTTCTCCTAAATTTTTAGGATTTGTTATTTTTATCACTTTAAATAAAGCATTTTTTATAACTGAATAGGAAAGTCCTGCGGATATATCTCCTACAGAGGCTCCTTCTTTCTGGGCTTGTTTAACTCTAGAATTCATAAACACAGTACATCTAGAACCTAAATCTACTGGTTTTTGGGAATCTTGTGCAGAAACTGCAAAATCCTTCACATTCATATTCAATGATTTAGCAAAAGTTTCTATAAAGGATCCACATCCAGATGAGCAAGCTTCATTTAACATTATACTATCGATTATTCCATTTTTTACTCTAAGACATTTCATATCCTGTCCACCAATATCCAATATAAATTCCACTCCAGGCTGAAAAAATTCTGCAGCTTTATAATGAGCAACAGTTTCCACCTCTCCTATATCTATAGATAGTGCAGCTTTGGTAAGGCTTTCTCCATAACCTGTAACTGCAGAATTTACTATATTGGCGTCTTTAGGCAACTTTTTATATAAATCTTTTAATATATTCAGGGCAGATTTTAATGGATTTCCATTATTACTTCCATAAAAAGAATATAATAAATTGCCCATTTCATCTATAAGAGATGCTTTAGTAGTGGTAGATCCCACATCTATTCCTAAATAACAATCTCCACTGAAACTTTCTAAATCTTTTCTTTTTATTTTACTTTTGTCATGCCTTGCCTTAAACTGGCTAAATTCTTCTTTATCTTTAAAAAGAGGCCTTAATATCTGAATTTCATCTTTCAAGGATTTATTTAAGTCCGGTAATCTATCTATTAAATCCTTAAAAGAAATAATTTTTTCATTCTTTGAAGATAGGGCAGCCCCCATTGCCACAAAAATCTGAGAATTTTCAGGAAAAATTACTTCACTTTCGCTGAGCTTTAAAGTCTCTATAAATCTCTTTCTAAGCTCCGATAGAAAATATAAAGGTCCTCCCAGAAAAGCAACATTTCCTTTTATAGACTTGCCACAAGCAAGTCCACTTATAGTCTGATTTACTACAGATTGAAATATAGATACTGCAATATCTTCTTTTTTTGCTCCTTCATTTAAAAGAGGTTGAATATCAGTTTTGGCAAATACTCCACATCTGGCAGCTATAGGATAAATCACTTTATATTCCTTAGCTAGTTCATTTAACCCTTTTGCATCTGTTTCAAGAAGAGATGCCATCTGATCGATAAATGCTCCTGTACCACCTGCACAAGTCCCATTCATCCTCTGGTCAATTCCTCCATCAAAAAAAGTTATCTTGGCATCTTCACCTCCAAGTTCTATGGCTACATCAGTATCTGGAATAAATTTTTCTATGGTATTAGTACATGCTACTACTTCCTGAATAAATGGTATATCAAGCCACTTGGATACAGATAATCCTCCAGAGCCCGTAACCATGACAGTTATATTAGCATCTTTTAACTTTTCATAGGCATCTTTGATAACTTTAGCTATAGTACTTTTTATATCAGAAAAGTGTCTTTGATATTTACTATAGATTATACTGTCCTTTATATCTGAAACAACTATCTTTACCGTAGTGGAGCCTACATCTAGACCTACACGAAATAAATTTTTCATACTTAATCACCTTTTAAAATTAATAATTTAAACTGGATTTATAATCTTTAAAATACTAGGTATTTAAAAATATCTTAATTTGGAATAACCTCTTCTTGGATGTTAATATTTTCATTATGTACTATATAGTCCTAATGAAAAAAATAACCCTATTCTTGTATACGGTTAAATTATCAATACTAATACTCTGATTTATGTAATAAAAAATACTTTCACTTATATTATAACATATGTGCGTATATGTGCAATTCCAATATATCCTAATGATCATATTTGAGATAAAGCTGTAAAGTTCATAATATACCCGAAGACCTTTAACACTATATTATATCTATTCATATACTAAATTATATATTAATTTTTAACTAAACTTTAAATTATAAACTCTATAAGCTGTAATTACAGCTGATGTAAGGAGATGATATTTTGGACAAATTAACCCTTGACAATATCTATATGAACTATCATTCATTGAAAAATTCAACTAAAGCATTAGAAGATATAAGCTTTACTATAGAAAAAGGAGAATTTTTAAGTATAGTAGGCCCCTCTGGATGTGGTAAAACTACACTTTTAAATATAATAGCCGGTCTTATAAAACCCTCTTCTGGGGAAATATATATAGATAATGAAAAAATAACTTCATTTTCTCATAAAATGGGCTATATGTTTCAAAAAGACCAATTATTTGAATGGCTAAATATTTGGAATAATATATTGATTGGTATTAAAATACAGCATAAACCCATAAATGCCTATAAGACTAAATTAGAAACTTTATTGAAAAACTATGGATTGTGGGATTTTAGATATCATTATCCTCAGGAATTATCAGGAGGTATGAGGCAGAAGGTGGCTCTAATAAGAACCCTTGCCCTTGACCCTGAAGTATTGCTTCTTGATGAGCCTTTTTCTTCTTTAGATTATCAAACTCGATTAAATATAAGTGATGAAATCTTTAAAATAATAAAGAATGAAGGTAAAACTGCCATAATGGTAACTCATGATATCTCAGAGGCCGTATCCATGTCAAACAGAATTATAGTCTTATCTAAAAGACCAGCTAAAATAAAAAAAATATTCAATATAGTCTTTAAAGAACACCATGATTCTCCTTTAAAGTCCAGGGAAGATCCAGAATTTAGAATTTACTTTAACCACATATGGAAGGAGTTGAACTATTAATGGTGGATGACAGACAAGAACATGAACTCTATATAAAAAACATAAATAGAAGAAAGAAAAAAATTACACTATGCCGAATAATAATTTTAATAGCTTTTTTTGTTTTATGGGAAATTGCAGGAGATTTGGGATGGATAGATCCTTTTTTAACCAGTACTCCCTCTAGAATGTACAAAAATCTTATAGCCCTTTATCTCGAAGGAACTTTATTTACACATATTGGGATTACCTGTTTTGAAACAATATTAGGCTTTTTATTAAGTACAGCTCTTGGAACTTTAATTGCTATAATTCTTTGGTGGTCTGAATTTATTTCAGATATATTGGATCCATATATAGTAGTATTAAATGCCCTTCCAAAAGTTGCTCTGGCTCCTATAATAATATTTTGGGTAGGTAACGGAATTTCTGCTATTATTTTAGTTACAGTATTGATTTCCATAATTGTAACTATATTAACTGTATTAAATGGTTTTAAAGAAGTAGATAAGGATAAAATCACCCTTCTTAAAACCTTTGGTTCTTCAAAACTTCAGATCTTAACCAATCTTATAATACCTTCTTCAGTTCCTACTCTAATCTCCTCCTTAAAAATAAATGTAGGACTTTCCTGGGTAGGAGTAATAATGGGAGAATTTCTGGTGGCAAAGGAAGGCTTGGGATTTTTAATAATATATGGTGGACAAATATCTCAGCTGGACACAGTCATGGTCAGCATAATTATACTTTCAATATTAGCTTATGCCATGTATGCATCTATATCCTTTGCTGAAAAAAAACTTAGAAAACTAATATTTCATTAGTGCAAAATTGAGGTTTTAAAGAGAGCCTATAACTCTCTTTAAAACTTATATACCCCATAATTTTTTTACTTTTATCTATACTGCACTTCATAAAATCATTGGTATATTTTTTTAAAAAATGGATATAAATTTATTAAAGGACTATATAATTCCATATGAGACTTTTATTTCATTAAACTTAAGGAGGATTAAAATGAATTACTTTCAAAAGGCCAATGAATATTATAATACCAAAAACTATAAAAAAGCTATTGACCTATATGAAAAGGCCATACAGATAAAGGATAATGAAGCATCTTCCCTATATAACTCTGCAGTATGTTTTATAAAATTAAAAAAATATGAAAAAGCTATAGAACTGTTAAATTCCGCTATAAAGTTAAGGAAAGAGAGTAAATATTTTTTTAATCTGGGATATTGTTATGTAATGTTACATAATACTAAAAAAGCCCTTATATACTTTAATAATGCCTGGTGTCTCAATAATGATGATGCAGATTGTGAAAAAGCCATAAATACCATATTAAAAAATTACATAACAAAAACTAAATGAAACTAACTTAAAAATAAAAGAGTGGTTTGATTTACCACTCTCCTGCTATTTGCGAATCTCTATGATCAAGTTGAAATCTTTTGCTATTAAAATAGTCTCCTCCCTTATAAAAAGTTGTATCTACATTTATCCATTGATTACCTTCTGGAATATAAACCTGATTCCAAGCATGGCTCACCCAATTTATGCCATTAAATCCTTCCCCAGTTATAAGCCTCACTTTCATATTATTGGCCCTTGCCATAGCTACATAAAGACAAGCATAGTCAAAACAAATTCCCTTTTTAGAAGAAAAAGTAGGAATTGCCCCAGATTGTACATCAAAATCATTACTTAATACTTTAGTTGCTTTTTGATGATCATAACTTATATTGGTACCTATCCAGTTATAAAGTATTTCTGACCTTTCAGTAGTATTGCTTCCTTCTGTACCAAGGGCTTTAGCAAAAGTATTAATTTCCTGATTAGATTTTACACCTTCGTCTATGGTAACGCCATTATAGTATATAATACTACCTTCGTCATCTTTTAATCTACTTAAATCATTTACATTCTGCGTATCTTTTGAATTTGACTGTTTTATTACTATTTTAAAAGAATTGTTGATTATATTAGGCAGCTGCTTTGCAATATTAGAGTTAGTCACTGGGATTATTATTTCCCTGCATATAGAGTTGTAGGGTCTTGAACTTTCTAGGTATGTATTTAATTTGGAATTTATATTAAACATAGAAATTATATTCAATATAAAGGAAATTAAAAGTACATAACATATTGATCTAGGTAATTGAAAAATCATCCCCAATATCCTTTTAAAAATATTACTTTTAAATTTTAAAAATCCATCTATACTATCAATTAAAGGATATAGGGTTAAATAATTCATTAGATTTAATAGAAGTTTTATAATTCTGTAAACTATAAATATAAATACAGGAATTACAATTGCATATACCAAAAAACTGTTATTCTCAAAGTAGTTTCCAATATATTCAGGCAAAATATTGTATAAGTTATAGCTGTGCTGTATAAATATCTTTCTCCAGAAATATATCCCGGTTATCAAAGCTATTATAAAAGAAACATTTCTGTTTACATCGTCTATATCCAATTTTAAATCCTTAGAAGAAAACTTAAATAAAAACCCTTTTATAAGAGGATATAAAAATACCAATCCTATCAATATAGTTACGGGACTCGTGTTCAATAAAATCACCTCTAAACATCAAAAATTTCAAATTTACACTAAATTCCTATACCTAAAAATTAAGTTATTTTTGTAAGGTTACAAAAGACCTAATTTACTAAAATCTATATTAATTCTTTTAAAACACTTCTTATATTTTCCCATAAATATCCTCTTCTTAAAAGATACGCCCCTAATTTTTTATATATTTTAATTGGGTCATCTTCAGATTTTATTATTATACCATATCTTTTCTTTGCAATATTATATAATTCATCTTTATTATCTTCTTGAATATTATTTTTTTCCTCACTGCAATTATGCTCTTTTATAATTTTTTTTAGTATATACCTTACCAGATCAAAATCATATCCATTTTTTACCATATAATTACCCAGTTTATTATATACCTTATTTATGTTATTTTCACTTTTAATAATAAGATAATATTTCTTCTTTGCCATGTCAAAGGCAATTTTTTCTTCTAAAGAATTATCTATACTGTATAATTTTTCATCTATAATACTTTCTTTTATCCCTTTTTCAATTAGAGAATATTTAATTTTATTTCTTCCCTGGGAATGAATCTTCTCCTTTACATACATTTCGGCAAATTTATTATCATCTATAAAATTATATTCTTTTAAAAATTTTATACACTCTTTAACTATACCCTCATCAAAATTTTTAATTAATTTATCATACATCTGCTTTTCTGTCTTATATGACTTTTCTATTATGTAAAGGGCACTACGCTTACACCTTATGTAATTATCTTTATAAATTATATCTTTTAAATAATCTACGTCTAGTATTTTACCTTTACATATGTTATATTTATAAACAATTTCTGCACTACAGGAAAAAGCAAACTCTTCATTTAAATATATATTAACTCTTTTATTATTTCTCTTTTGTATCTCAACTTTAGTCACCGCATATTCATTCAAAAAAGCATACCTCCTATAGTAAACTATCCTCTCTTAAGAATGTGGATGGTAGGATTATTAAATACAATTTTAGCTACTTCATATATATCTTCTTTTTTTATAGTTTCAATCTTTTCTATATCATTAATAAGTTTGTATATATCTTCTCCCTTTATGGATTGATGTAAAACATAATTTCCTATGTCCGTGGGATCTTCAAGAGTAAAAGCCACCGCCGTTTTCAATACTTTTTTCATTAAACTAACCATATCATCCTTAAAAATTATATCTCCATTTTTGACTTTATCAATACAATCTTCAATAACACCAACAGCAGTTTTTAGGTTTTCCTCTCCTACAGAAGTATACACATACAAAGTTTTTACACCCTCATCTAAATCCAAATCTGTATAAACATCATAAGCAAGTCCTCTTTCTTCTCTTAATTTTGTAAACAATATAGAATTATTACTGCCCCCAAATTTATGGTTTAGTATTCTAAGAGCCAACTCCTGCTTTTCACTTAGCCCGTTAAATGTAAAGAGATATAAAATGGTACTTTGCTCTATATCCTTTTTAGAAGAAATTTTTTTGCGAGGTGTATTATATTCAAATATTATATCATTATGTTTAACCTCTTTACTTTTCCATTTATTAAAATACTTATAGATTAACTGATAAACTTTTTCATGTTCATAAGGTGAAACTATTGATATATAACAGTTGTTAGGCACATAATATTTACTGTAAAATCCAACCAAATCTTCTCTTGTAAACTTGCTTATATCTTTCTCATTTCCAGCCACATTATATCTAAGTGCACTTTTTTTAAAAGCTATTTTATTTATTCTATCAAAGCTATAATCTTCTATATCATCTTTACTACTTCTTATCTCTGATAATATAACTTCCCTTTCCTTTTCAATTTCCTCTTGGGGGAATATAGAATTCATGAGCATATCAGAAATAATATCCACAGACTTTTCTAATTCTTCCCTTAGAGATGTGACACTATACACCGTGGAAGTATTATCTGTATAAGCATTATATTCTCCCCCTAGGGTTTCCAAATCTATATTCAATTTCTTATTGTTTCTAGACATAGTACCCTTGAAAAGCATATGTTCTATAAAATGAGATATACCTCTTTCATTGTTACTTTCATACATAGCTCCTATATTAACTGCTGCATGAAAAGCCGCTAGCTTAGTATCTTTTTTTATTGTAATGAGCTTTATTCCATTTGGTAAAACTCTTTGTCTAGCATCAAACATATTAATTCTCCTTTTAAGATATAAAGTTTTAGTACATTCTATTATAAATTATATCGTTACAGATAAAAAGTATTTAAAAATTAAATTAAAATTTGATAATATGTATATACTATGATATGATAAACTTTGCTTTGTAATATAAAAAAGAAAGAGGAATATTAATGAAAAATATTAGTTTTAACGATTTAAATTTACATCCTAAGGTTTTTGAAGCCATAGATAATATGGGTTTTGAAGAACCATCACAAATTCAAGCAGAATCTATTCCTGTAATATTGGAAGGAAATGATATTATAGGTCAAGCACAAACAGGTACTGGAAAAACTTTAGCTTTTGGAGCACCAATGTTAAGCAAAATAACTCCTAAAAACAAACATATTTCTGCCCTTATACTCACTCCCACAAGAGAACTAGCTATTCAAGTCAATGATGAATTATCTAGAATCGCTAAATTTATGAAAATATTATTAATCCCTATATACGGTGGTCAGCCTATAGAAAGACAAATAAAATCCTTAAAAAGAGGTATAAACATAGTAGTAGGTACTCCTGGAAGAATATTAGATCACCTTCACAGAAAAACCCTTGATTTAAGTAATATAGAATTTTTGACAATAGATGAAGCAGATGAAATGCTGGATATGGGCTTTATAGAAGATATAGAAGAAATAATAAAAGCCTCAAACCCAAACAGACAGACTCTACTTTTTTCCGCCACTATGCCAGATCAAGTTAAAAGATTAGCTTCCAAGTATATGAGTTCAAATACAAAATATATAACAATAGCTAAAAATACACTAACTGTAGAGAAAACAAAACAATATTACTATGAAATAAAACACAAGGACAGATTTGAATCTTTGTGCAGAATTTTAGACGTAGATGAACCCTCAAGTGCTATAATATTTTGTAAAACCAAACGTGGTGTGGATGAATTAGTCGAGGGTATGCAAGCCAGAGGATATAACGTAGAAGGTATGCACGGCGACATGGGACAAAATCAGAGACTAAATACTCTCAGAAAATTCAAAGAAGGTTCTTTGGACTTTTTAGTAGCTACAGATGTGGCTGCAAGAGGTATAGATGTAGAAAATGTTTCCCATGTTATAAACTACGATCTTCCACAAGATACGGAATCCTATGTACATAGAATAGGTAGAACAGGAAGAGCCAACAAAGAAGGTATTGCCTATTCTCTGGTAACTCCTAGAGAGTATATACTATTAAAGCAGATAGAAAAATTCACTAAAAGCAAGATAAAAAGAAAAGACATACCTACTGTAGATGAAATATTTGAAGCCAAATATAAAAACATAGAAGAAAAAATTAAAAAAGTTATATCAGAAAATAATTATAAAAACTTTATTCCTATAGCCACAGAACTAGATGAAGAGTATAACCTGGTAGACGTAGCTGCCTCTCTTATGAAAATAATTTTTGACAAGGAGTTAAGTTTTGATTATAAAGAAAATTCCATAGGTATAGAAGATAATAATGTAAGATTATTCTTCTCCATAGGAAGAATGGACAATATAACTCCGAGAAAATTGATAAAATTTATAAATGAAACTTCTTCAGTAGAAGCATATGAAATAGGTGATATAGATATATTAAATAAATTTACTTTTATAAATGTTCCTGAAAGGGTGTCATCTATTATATTAAAGAAATCCAATGGCAAAAAGCTTCAAAGCAAAAGAGTTTCTGTGGAACTTGCAAAAAGCAAGAAAAATTAATATATATGCATAATTCGCCTACTTTTAGGGACATAATAGTGCCTTTAAGTATATAAAGTAATTAACTAAGCCCTATGTACCAAAATTTAATTTTAAAGGTTTTAGGGCTTTTGTAATGCTTATTTGGATTCCTGGTAAATTTTATAATCAATGCTCTCAAAAATATTGTCTAATGCTTCTAACTGTGATAAATACTTTAAATCAATGACATTTTTAGTTATACTATCATAAAGTTTATTAAATCTATCCACATGATTATTTATTCTTTTAACGGCATATTCTACAGCAGTATTGTTTTTTATAATAAAAGGCCAATCTGAGGATTCTGCAATCATCAATTCACGGGCTGCCTGATTCAAAGCCCTCCTTTGTAAGTCTGTAGGATTTGTATAGGTATTAGAAAGTCTCACCATCTGTTCCCCGCATTTATGTATTTCTCTATATATCCACTGATTATGTGGATTTATCCATACGGAAAAGTCTCCATTTTCCCCCCAACTAGAGGGACAGGGACTTGAACATTGAACTATAGGATATTTCTTTAAATAATCCATAGGAGAAATCAATTTATAATTACAATTATTTTGCATGGTTTTTCTTATGAATTCATCTATAAAGTCAGGTCCTTCAAACCACCAATGTCCAAATAGTTCTGTATCATAAGGGCATACTATTATAGGATACTGATCCATATGTTCACTAAGTTTATCGATTTGTTCTACCCTGCATTTAAAAAAATGTTCTCCATGCTCTTTTATCTTTTCTAAAGCTCTTTTCCTATTGTAATATTCCTTGTTGTCTGTATTACCAGTTATTCTGTAGTATTTTATTCCAGTGTCAATTCTAATCTTATTCTCATTTATATAAGGTTCTATATACTCTAAAGGGAGTTCATATCCTATATCCCTATAAAATTCCCTATAATTAAAATCTCCGGGATAACCCATAAAGTCACTCCACACCTGATAAGATGATTCAACATCCCTTCCAAATACAGAAATTCCATTTGGAAGGGCAATAGGTGCATAAACGCCATATCTGGACTTAGGAGAGGCATTTGCAAGTGCTTTATTCTCTGCTATAAAGTATTTAATTCCAAATTCCTTAAGTACATAATCCAATGAATAGGTATAGGCGCATTCAGGAAGCCATATTCCATCTGGAACATGACCCATATGCTCCAAATAACATTGAACCCCCACGCCTATTTGTGCCTTAACCGATTCTGGATTTATGGCAAGCAAAGGTAAAAGTCCATGGGTAGCAGAGCTGGCTAACACTTCTAAATACCCCAGTCTGTCAAATTTTCTAAAGGCATTCATTATATTGTAATCATAGTTTTTATAAACACCTAATATTTTACAAAATCTTTCATTATAAAACTCGGCAAGTACAGCAAGTTCTTTATTATATTTTGTTCTCTTTATCTCCTTTTCAGAGAGTTCTATAGATTTTTTTAAATACTGTAAATATCTTTTATTTAAATATTCATCTTCTAACATAGTCATTAAAGTAGGTGTTATAGACATAGTTATCTTAAAATCCACATGATCTTTTATAAGCTTATCATATATACTTATGAGAGGTATATAACATTCACTGATACCTTCAAATAACCATCTTTCCTCTAGTGGATCTTTTAAATCCGGATGTCTTATAAAAGGCATATGACTGTGAAGTATAATTGAAATATATCCTTTAGTCATTTTAGCCCTCCTCTAGAAGAAGTTAAACTATATTTATTCTCTAACTCTTCCATATATTTATCTATAAATTTATTGTATCCACCTTCATCCTTGAATATTAATTCTGGATATTTAATTTTTTTTTTCCTCTTGTAAAGTTATTAGAAAACTCCTTCTCTAGATTGGATATATTACTTTGAGAAACATCCAGAAAATAAAGAGAATTATCTAAAGACTTGCTGTTCCTTGGAGTTGTTACTGTATTTGAAACTGCAAATTCAACAAATTTGTTACCTGATATAATCCTGCCCAGCTTTACAAAAAGATCCATATCGTCCTTTTCAATATCTATATACCAGCTATCTGCAAAGGGGTCTATAAAGATTGTCTCTATATTCTTAGCTATTCCATCTTCTACAGAATAAACCTTTATAACTGGTTTTGAGTTTATCCATAGTGCTTCTCCATATCTATCTTCGAATTCTTTTACCGTCATAGATGATACATTATAATAACAAAATATTCTATGGGAATTTTGAACCATGAGCACTAAAGAAGTTTTTTCATCACCTCTCAATGAATTCACTCCCTTCATTAATAATACTTACATTATACCTATAAATTCCAAATATGTCACTTATAAATTAAAATATATATCCTAAAACTTTGTAATTTTTTAAGATTCATATGAAAAAAGCATTTTACAAGCAAATTCCTGAATCTAAGAATCCTTTGCTTCACCTTCACATACATCAATCCATTGTCCATCTACTAGTTCTTTAATTTGTTGTGGATTTATCTTAAGAGCAAATTCCTTTGAGCCAGCTGCAGGATATACATATGGGAAATTCTCTACAGAAATATCTATGTAAACTTTTAAAGATTTCTTTAAGCCAAAGGGACATAGTCCCCCTACCGGGTGACCTGTATTCTCTAAAACTTCATCATGATTTAACATTTTAGCTTTAGTTTTAAAAATGTTTTTGAATTTTTTATTGCTAACTCTTAAATCTCCTCTCATAACTATAAGTATATCTTCATCCTTAAGCTTGAAGGCCAATGTCTTTGCTATATATTTTGGGTCTGTATGTATAGTCTCCGCTGCCTGCTGTACAGTAGCACCACTGTCTGGAAGCTTAAATACAGGATTCTCCAAATTTCTATTTAAAAAGTAGTTAACCACATTTTCTACACTCATCTTTAATTCCTCCAATTTTATTAAAATTTTTTATTATAAGCTTTAAAAATTAAGATTTTAAAAGCCCCCTGCAGATAAGCTACAAGAGGTTTTACATACTTCTTCATTTTTCTTATCTCTCAGGTAATACCTGCTGGAATTAGCACCTTAAATATTCAGGTTGCCGGACATCATGGGGCCAGTCCCTCCGTCTCTCAAAATAAGAATTTTACTATTTAATTTCATACATGATAACAAAACAACAAATATTTGTCAACATCAATGCTGCCAATTCACACAAAAAAGGAGCTCTATATAAACTCCCACAACTTATGTAGTAATAAAAATATTCCGCTATTAAATATATTCATTATAATAGTTTCTCTACCTCTACGTCATAGCTTCCATCGGGTGATATAACTGTTGCTTTATCTCCAACCTTTAATCTAAAAAGAGCTTTTCCCAAGGGGGATTCTATGCTTATCCTCATATTTTTAACATCTGATTCCACAGAACTTACCAATGTTACTTCTTCAATTTCGTCCACATCGTAAAATTTTACTAAAGCAGTTCTATTTATATCAAACACATCTGTTTCCAATGAACTCTCTATTATTACAGCATTTTTAAGTTGATATTCAAGTTCTTGTATCCTAGTCTCAGTCATAGATTGATCCTCTTTAGCTGCACTGTAATCAGCATTTTCACTAAGGTCTCCCTGCGCCCTAGCGGCTTTTAAGGCAGCTTTTATTTCTACTCTCTTCACTGTTTTCAAATACTCTAATTCTTCTTCCAGTTTTTTCTTACCAGCTTCTGTCAAAATTACATCTTGCATAAAACTCACCTACATTCCAAATTTTATAAGTTTCTATTCTATAAATCATGAAACTTCTATAAACTTAAAAACCTTCATACAGTTATTTACTTTACTATTTTATTATAAGATATATAAAAATAAATAACAAGTGAAAGGCAAATAAAGTAGGAATAGTTTAATTCCTACTTTACCTTTTGGACGCTTATAGTCGGTAGCCTATGTTACAGAATAGAATTAAAATTATACCTCTTTAGAATAATCTACTAATGTATTGGCAATAATTTAAAGTATTGTTTTAAAGATATACCTTATTACATCTTTAAATAAAAAGGAGGATTAAAAAATGTCAATGCCAGCTCACATAGGCATAATTCCAGATGGAAATAGAAGATGGGCACTAAAAAATGGTATGGCAAAGGAAAATGGTTATAATTTTGGTTTAAAACCTGGTATAGAGTTATTTAAATTATGTGAAAAATTAGGCATAAAAGAATTAACTTATTATGGGTTTACCACAGATAATACGAAACGTCCTGCCCCTCAAACCAAAGCATTTACTAGGGCCTGTATAGAAGCTGTAAAAATTTTGTCTAAAGAAAATGCTTCCCTTTTAGTAGTAGGCAATTCAGATTCTCCTATGTTCCCTAAATCACTTCTTCCTTATACAGTCAGAAAAAAGTTTGGAACAGGAGGAATAAAAATTAATTTTTTAGTGAATTATGGTTGGGAGTGGGATTTAAGTAGTGTAAAAGATCTTGGAACTACAAACAGAACTTCCATCATGTGTAATCTAAATTCCAGTGACATAACTAGAATAGATTTAATTATACGCTGGGGAGGACGAAGAAGACTCAGTGGATTTCTTCCTGTTCAATCAGTATACTCAGATTTTTATATAATAGAAGATTACTGGCCGGATTTTAAACCTGAACATTTAATGCAAGCTCTCAAATGGTATAGACATCAGGATATAACTTTAGGAGGATAGATACCTGAAAAGATCACCTTTTAAGAATATGGGAATATCAGCTGATTCTGGCGTTGGGACAAATTTTTCCACTTATATGTTATGATTTTTCGAAGATACTATATATGAGGTGATAAAAATCATGCCAAAGAATAAAGAAAGAATTGAGCAGCCAATTGTAGAAAATCACCAAACAGCCTCCTGGGCAAATATATATAAAACCAAGCCAACTTCAGAAGTACCCCTACCAAATAAAGTAGAAGTTGAAAATGCTAAAGAATGGGTAGACAGTAATGAAAAATAGATTAAAGGCCGTATTAAAGCGGCCTTTAATCTATTTTTACATCTCAGATAATTTTTTATATATTCCATATCTATCTGCAGCATTTTTTTCTGCAAGGCTGAACAGGCCTTCCGCCCTTTCTGGAAAAATATTTTTCAATGAAGAAAATCTTACTTCTCCATCTATATATTCTTTGAAAGAAGCTTTTGGCTCTTTGGAATCTAAAACAAAAGGATTTTTACCTTCTAATTTTAGCACAGGATTAAATCTATATAAATGCCAGTATCCACACTCCACTGCTTTTTTCTCTTCAGCCATGCTAGTTCCCATCCCTGTCTTTATACCATGATTTATACATGGTGAATAAGCTATTATAAGAGATGGTCCTTTATAATTTTCAGCTTCTACTATTGTCTTTAAGGTATGATTCATATTAGCACCCATGGAAATCTGAGCTACATATACATATCCATAACTCATTGCCATAAGTCCTAAATCTTTCTTCTTGGTCACTTTACCTGAAGCTGCAAATTTTGCTACGGCACCAGTTTGAGTTGCCTTAGAAGACTGACCTCCTGTATTTGAATAAACCTCAGTATCCATTACAAATAAGTTCACATCTTCTCCTGAAGCCAACACATGATCTACACCCCCAAACCCAATATCATAAGCCCATCCGTCTCCGCCCACTATCCAATGGGATTTTTTAGCCAGATAATCTTTCTTGTCAATTATTTCTTTTAATATAGGATCTTTTAAATAGTCATAATTTTCAATGACCTTTACTACTTTATCTGAAGCTATTTTGGATAAACCACCCTCTTCCATGGTACTTACCCATTCATTAAAGACCTCTTTTATATCATCATATTTACAATTTCTTAGGTAAGAAGCCATGAGAAACTTCAGTCTCTCTCTCATTTGTTTTACTGCCAAAAACATGCCATATCCATATTCTGCATTGTCTTCGAACAGCGAATTTCCCCAGGAAGGTCCTTTTCCATTTGAATTTTTAGTATAAGCTATGGAAGGTGTACTGGCTCCCCATATGGAAGAACAGCCTGTAGCATTTGCAATCATCATTCTTTCACCAAACAACTGTGTAAGTAGTCTTATATAAGGAGTTTCTCCGCACCCCGGGCAAGCTCCATTAAATTCTAGAAGAGGTTTTATAAATTGACTGCCCTTTAATGTATTTCTACTTATTAGATCTTCCTTTGGAGTTATTTTTAGTGCATAATCCCAATTTTGTGATTCAACGTCGACTTTCTCCTCTAAAGGCTTCATAACAAGTGCTTTTCCAGGTGCAGGACATATATCCGCACAATTTCCACATCCTGTACAATCCATAGGACTTACCTGTATTTTGAAATTCAATCCATCTAATCCGCTGCCTAGAGCTTTTTTGCTTTGGAATCCCTGTGGTGAATTTTTTACTTCTTCTTCATTTAAAAGAAAAGATCTTATGGTGGCATGAGGACAAACCATTGCACACTGATTACACTGGATGCACTTATCAATTTGCCATTCTGGTATCATTACAGCTATGCCTCTTTTTTCATAGGCCGTTGTTCCAAGAGGATATACTCCGTCTGCTCTATCTAAAAATGCACTTACAGGTAAATCGTCTCCTTCATTTCTCGCCATTGGTTTTTGAATGTCTTTGATAAAATCTGGAGCATCACAGGTTTCACCTTCATAATCCCTTGCATTTATCCAATCTACAGGTACAGTCACCTTTTTCAGAGCTTCTATGGCCTTATCCACGGCCATTTTATTCATTTCTACTATATTTTCACCCTTTCTTCCATAAGTTTTTTCTAAAGATTCTTTCAAATACTTGAGGGCTTCATCTATAGGTATTACCTTAGCTAATTTAAAAAATACTGACTGCATTACCATATTTATTCTTCCTCCGAGGCCGATTTCTCTTGCAATTTTAACGGCATCTATGGTATAGAATTCTATGTTGTTTTGAAAAATATATTTTTTCATATATGCCGGAAGTTTTTCTTCCAATTCTCTTTCCTCCCAAGGACAATTAAGCACGAAAGTACCATTCTTTTTCAATCCTCTTAATATATTATAATTATATATAAAAGATTTATTATGGCATGCTACATAGTCTGCACTGTGCACAAGATAAGGAGATTTTATAAATTTTTTGCCAAATCTCAAATGGGATACAGTAGTTCCTCCAGATTTTTTACTGTCATAAGAAAAGTAAGCCTGAACATAAAGATCCGTATTATCTCCTATTATTTTTATGGCAGATTTATTGGCTCCTACAGTACCATCTGAACCTAACCCCCAGAATTTACAGTTTATAGTTCCCTCAGGAGTGGTCTCTACCACTTTCTTCTCTTCCAGGGAAGTGTGGGTTACATCATCTGTTATTCCAATAGTAAATCTCTTTTTAGGTTCATTACTTATCATATTTTCAAATACGGCTAATATCTGAGAAGGGGTGGTATCTTTAGAGCCAAGTCCATACCTTCCGCCAAATATAAAAGGTCTGTTATCTCTTTCATAAAATACTTTGCATACATCTAAATATAAAGGTTCACCAATGGAGCCTGGTTCCTTTGTTCTATCCAGCACTGAAATAACTTTAACACTTGAAGGCAGTACCTTTAAAAAATGAACTGGTGAAAAAGGTCTGTAAAGATGTACTTTTATACATCCTACTTTCTTATCCTTTCCCATCAAATAATCTATAGTTTCTTCTATAGTATCACATACAGAACCCATGGCTACAATTATATGCTCAGCCTCCTTGTGTCCGTAATATTCAAAAGGCTTATAATTTTTCCCTGTTATTTTATTTATGTCCTCCATATATCTTTCTACAATTTCAGGTACTTTATCGTAAAACTTGTTTGAGACCTCTCTGCTTTGAAAATATATATCTGGATTTTGAGCTGTGCCTCTTACTGTAGGATGTTCTGGATTTAAGGACCTATCCCTGAATTCCTGTATAGCACCATAATCTACCAGAGGTTTGATATCTTCATAATCTATAACTTCTATTTTTTGATACTCATGAGAAGTTCTAAATCCATCAAAAAAATGCAAAAATGGCACTTTGGATTTTATAGCACTTAAATGAGCCACAAAAGCTAAATCCATGGCCTCCTGAACGTTAGAAGATGCCAGGAGTGCAAATCCAGTCTGTCTGCAGGCCATGACATCCTGGTGATCTCCAAAGATTGAAAGTGCATGAGCTGCAACTGCACGGGCACTTACATGAAATACTGCAGGCAGATGCTCTCCTGCCATTTTATACATATTGGGAATCATGAGCAGAAGTCCTTGTGAAGCTGTATATGTAGTAGTTAATGCACCTGCTATTAAAGAGCCATGTACTGCTCCCGCAGCTCCTGCCTCTGATTGCATTTCAGCTACTTTGACAGTCTGACCAAAAATATTCTTTTTCCCATGAGCCGCCCATTCATCTACCCCTTCAGCCATAGGCGTAGATGGTGTAATTGGATATATGGCAGCCACATCTGTAAAGGCATAAGAAGCATAAGCTGCTGCTTCATTTCCATCCATAGTCTTGGTAATTTTATGCATAATTTATTACCCTCCTTTAGTATATATTCTTTTATCTATTATTTGAAATATACAAATTCTCATGCATATAAACTATAAAAACATTTTATTTTCAAATAACTTAATCAAAACCAACTATTTCACATATACTATATACGTAGCTAATTTTTCGTATTGTGAGGCAGTATTTAAATTAATTTTAATTATCAATTGATAAAACATATCGCAGTGCTTATCTATTGACTTATTGGTATTTTTGCTCTATTATAATAGGTATCTATATTTATCATTTGATAATTGTTGAACTTAAAAGGAGATGTTTTAAGTGAAAGAAAAGGTAAAAGTAGCTAAGCTTTCTATTTTATCCAATACCGGGTTGATTGGCATTAAACTGGCGGCAGGATTGTCCACCGGCTCAGTTAGCATTATATCAGAAGCCATACACTCTACTATGGATTTAGCTGCATCTATAATAGCATTTTTTTCTGTAAAAATATCATCTAAACCTGCAGATAGGCAGCATCCTTACGGACACGGTAAATTTGAGAATGTATCTGGTGTATTAGAGGCAGTATTAATCTTTATAGCATCTTTATGGATAATAATAGAGTCTGCCAAAAAATTAATAAATGGTCAGGAAGTTACTTCATCAAATATAGGTTTTATAGTTATGTTCTTATCTGCAGGCGTAAACTATTTGGTATCTAAAAAACTATATGACACATCAAAAAAAGTAGATTCCATAGCCCTAGAGGCAGATGCTCTTCACCTTAAGACTGATGTATATACTTCTTTAGGAGTAGGCGCTGGTTTATTTCTCATATGGATTACAGATCTTCATTTTTTAGATCCTGTAATAGCCATATTTGTAGCTTTATTCATTTTAAAAGAGGCTTTCACTTTGTTGAAGGTTGCATTTGCCCCCCTGGTGGATGTAAAATTATGTGATGGGGAAATTGAACTCATAACCTCAATTTTAAATAGATACAACTTTAGATACTGTGACTTTCATAAGTTAAGGACTAGAAAATCAGGAGATAAGCGATATGTAGATCTTCATCTGGTATTTCCACAAAATATGTCTGTAAAGAATGCCCATGACATTTGTGATAAAATAGAAACAGAAATAGAATATTCTCTTAAAAATACAGAATGTATGATTCACTTAGAATCTTGTGATAACAATTGCGGGAACTGTCCCTTTTATACTGAATATACCTCAGCCAATGCTTCAAGAGATGAGCATTGATGCACCCTTATCAAGTGATTCTTAGGTTCAGGTGGAGTTTGCTTATGAGAACTGCTTTTCTCCAGCTGAACTTTAGAAGAACTTATCCAGGCGCGCAGCAGTGCTTATCCCCTTTGATAGAAGATGGGGGTGTTAGCAGTGGTAGCGATCGGATAAAAATATAAAACAGATAGGAATTAATATCCTATCTGCTTTTAATGTCTTGTTTAGTTTTTATCTTCACTTAATGCTTTAATTAATCTATCAAGGTCTATTCCATGCACCAAGGAAGCTTCTCTTAATGTCTCAGATTGTGCAGAAGGGCATCCTACGCACCCCATTCCAAAATTCATAAGTTTCTGAGCATTTGCAGGATTCATTCTTATTACTTCTCCCACAGTAGTATCCTTATTAATTTTATCCATAATATTAACCTCTCTTTAACAGTTTTTTACTAAGTATATAGTTGTCTTTTTAATTATAATTATTATCTATTTTAATACTAAAATCACATCATATCAAGATTAAAATGATTTTTCTAATGAAAAAGATTATTATTTGCCATTCATCAATGAAAAACTGGAATTATCAACATGAAAATTGCTCTTTAATCCTTCTGTAACATATACTTCTTTATTTTTAGTTACGAATATGGCATCTAATCCCTTTATTGTTTTCACATACTCCATTCCTTTATCCACCCCTAAATAAAATATGTTTTTGGTCATGGCATCTGCGTCTATGGAAACATCAGTAACTAAAGTAACACTAGCCAGATTATTATCCATAGGATACCCTGTAAATGGATTTAATATGTGATGATATTTTTTGCCATTTTTTTCTAAATACCTTTCATATATACCTGAAGTAACTATAGTTTTATTAGTAACTTCTATAGTTCCCATTTCTTCCCCAGTATCTTCAAAAGGATTCTGTATTCCTATCTTCCATGGCTTACCGTTCACGTTATTATTTAGGACAATTACATTTCCCCCTAAATTTATAATAGCATGTTTAACTCCTCCTTCTCTTAATATTCTGGCAGCTTCATCTGCTGAATATCCTTTAGCTATTCCCCCTAGATCCAAAGACATCCCTGGTCTAGCCAGCATTACTTTATTGTTCTTTTCATCTAATATAAGATCCTTATAGTTTACTAATGCTTTCTTTTCATTAATTTCCTGCTGGGAGGGAACTTTGGCATGATCTGTACCTATTCCCCAAAGTTTTACTAGAGGCCCAATAGTTATGTCAAAAGCTCCTGACGATTTCTCCGAATAATACTTCCCCTTTTCTAGAACATAGAAAGTATCCTCTGATACTTTAACAAAATTTTTACCTGCTGCATCTGCTACTGCATCTAATTCCGTACCAGATTTATTCACACTCATCTTATTCTCAATTTCTTTAATTCTATTAAAAGCTTTATCTATAACTGTATCTTTTTTATCATCATAAACAGTTATAGTACATATAGTACCCAACATGTATTCAGTTTTTGAGATAGGCTCCAAAGAAGAATAATTATTTACACATGAGCATAAAAAAATTACGCAGACCATTATAATTGCAGTAAGAACCATATATTTATTTTTCTTATAGGTCATTTTTATTTATCTCCCTTTAATTATCATTTAATAAATTCATAATCTACTTTGTAATTATAGCACATAACATAGCCATAGTAAGTATTTCTATTATTTCATTATTTGCTCCCAGTAGGTCCCCAGTGAGTCCTCCTACTTTTCTATTACAGAATATATTAAACAAAAATGACATAAATAGCCCGGCAAATATTAATATAACCACATATATAAAATTCATATTCATTAAAAAACATAAAGTAATTACCGTTATAAAAGCAGCCCAAAAAAGTTGCCACTTACCTATATTCTCTATAAATAGATTTCCCAAACCAGTGCTTTTAGCTGGTTTTCCTATAAAAGCTATAAAAACTATTGAAAATCTAGATATAACAGGTGCAATTATTATTATTAAAGAAAAGGAAGGTACTATAGAACAAAAAAAACTATATTTTAAAAGTACATCTATTATAATAGCCAAACAAGCATATGTTCCTATTCTACTATCTTTCATAATTTCTATTATTTTACCCTTTTCCTTAAAAGAAAAAAAACCATCACACATATCTCCCAGGCCATCTATATGCAATGCACCTGTGAGTAATATACCCGCTAAAATTACAATAACAATAGAAACATTCAGTGAAAATATAATTATACATAATTTATATATAATCCACTGTATTCCCCCAACTATCACTCCTACAAGGGGCATAAAGCTAGCTCCCCTCCTGAAATTTTCTCTGCGGCAAAGTAAATTTCTATTAATTGGAATCCTGGTCAATAGTTGAAGCATTAAAAAGAAATCATCTAAAAGTTCTTTCATAATAATTTACCTTTCCATAATTAATCAAATACTGATATTATTTATTATATTATAACAATGTAGTATATACAAATTTACATATACTTAAAATATCTATGACAAATTATATGATAATTTTACAATTTTGAAAATCATTACTTATAGATTATTTTTGACAAACAATAATTTTTATTATATAATTATAATTAATATCAGAATGAAGGTGGTGCATATGAATAACTTAACTTCTATATTTAAAGAAAAAAAATTGAAACTTACTCCTCAGAGAATTGCAGTATATAAGTACCTACAATCTACCAAGGAACATCCTTCTGCTGAAACTATATATAAGACCCTTCAAGTAAATTATCCTACTATGAGCCTGGCAACTATATATAAAGCGTTAAAAACATTAGTTGAAGTAAATTTAATCCAGGAAATCAATGTAGGCGAAGGGAACTTCAGATATGATGGAAACACTTCCCCTCACTCGCATATACAGTGCTTACACTGCGGAAAAGTCGATGATGTAGAAGGAGTTTGCTTTACAAGCTTAAATGACAAAATTAAGGACTGTGTTGATTATGAGGTAATAAGCAACCAAGTTTATTTTTATGGAATATGTAAAGATTGCCTCAAAAATAAAACCCATTAATAAGTTGGTTGAGATTGCTAAAGGCAGTTACTGTTTTAAACAAATACAAGTAACTGCCTACCTTTATTTTAGAACTCTATTTCAATCCCCCTCTTAAAGTGGAGATAATCATTGTTCTGCCTTTTTTCATAACTTCTAATAAGATTCATCCACTACCTCATTCCATTCATTATCAGTATATTTTCCTGAAAGCATACTCTCTATTTTAGAAGATATATTATTTGTGAAATTTTCCGGTATATTATATATAAAACTAATATTATCTTCTGTACTATTTTGTAAATGCTCTATTACAGTCTTTTTAATTCCTTCCTTAGAAGTATTGGCATTTTTATTAGCTGTTACAAATCCTTTTTTAGATAACTTTTTTTGCACATCATCACTAAATATATACTTTACAAATTCATCTGCTATATCTCTATTTTCACTATTCATAGGAATACTTATTATAGCATCTGACATAACGGGAACTTTTAATCTATTCTTGCCTTCTAAATCATAGGACTTCAAACATTCTATATTGGAATTATCAAACTTATTTGCATAATAGGAAGAGGCGATAACCATAGGAATATTATTTCTGTTAAGTTTTTCTATAGTACTCTCATTTCCTATTTCAAAAGTATCTTTATTTACGTATCCACCTTTCACTAGATTTTCTAAAATATCGAAGCTTTTCTGAACCTGATTTAATTGTTTATATTCTGAAGCGCCACTATCATATATATTTTCAAGCTTTCTCATTGGAATCATGTTATTTAATATTATAGAAAATATGGTATTATTTATATCCATTCCTTCATTTAATACCACAGGTACTCTTTGAGATGAAGAATTAAGAACTTTTAAAATCCCCTCCACCTCACTTATTGTGCTTGGTACCTTTAAATTTAATTTATTAAGTGCTTCTTTATTAAATATTATCTCTATTGTATATGGAATCATAGAAATTCCATAATATCTATCATTAAATCTACCATAGGATTTTGCCACGGTATAATACCTACCACTTAAATTATTTTCCTCATATAAATCCCGCATATCGGCTAAAAGACTTTTCCTAACTAGCTTCAACATATCATTTCTAGAAGTAAATACAACATCTATATCTTTACTTTCATTTATATCCTCTTCTATTTTACTGCCTATGGCATTATTTATATTAAGTTGAACTTTAGGATTTTCCTTCTTATATTCATCTGTTAAGAATTTTATTATATTTAAGGATTCCTTATCTTTTACACCTATATATAAACTTATCTGCTTATTTTTTAAAGATTCTTCTTTTCTACCACAGGCATATAAATTAAATGTACATATTATAATTAATAGAATTGCTATACCCTTACTCTTGTAAACCATATCTTCCCTCATCTCACTTTTTAATAAGATACAGATCAAATTAAACATTAATATTCTACAAATTTATTTTATACATAATAATTAAATATATAATACATTCATATAATTAAATGGAGGTGAAATTCATGAAATTCAGGGTACTATTTCTAAAAAAGACACATATCTATCTTGTAATATTAATATTGTTACTTATAATATTATTTATACTTTTTATAACATCCAAAGCCTCTCCTACATCCAACACTATTTCCAATAATAAAAATATAAAAGCTGATTTTAATGGAGACGGAAAGGAAGATATATTGTCTGTTACCCGAGTAGATGACAATTACTTAATGGAAGTAACAATTAACAATAAAACCTTTAGTTTTAAAACAGACGAAAATTCCCCTATAATTGAAACTTATTCTCCCTATTGGCCCATAAGAGTTACCCTTATGGACATATCCAGAAATAAGGTTCCAGAAATATTTATACAAGGTTCCAAAAACAACAAGCCACTGCAGCGTGTTTTTGTATTCCATAATAATAATTTTGACAATATTCTTTCTAATTCTAATGACATATTGGGATTTATAGATTGTAAAAATAATAAAACCCCAAAAGTTATATCCGGTAAAATTCAAGGAAATAACATAGCCTTTTCAAATTATATTTTTTTAAATTATAAATTTACAAATTATAGTTATGATACCAACAAAACATTTATAGGCAAAGATACTATATATACATTCATAAAACTTATTGAAGGTCTCCCAGAAAGCGAGTATTATAAGCCAAACAGTATATTTTCATCCGATATATCTAAAGAGGACATGTCTTTAATAGGAAGGCTTTCTGGAGAAAATAATTCCTATGTATTTCAAGATGCTTTATTTAAGGAAAATAAATGTGATAATAAAGGGGACATATCAGAAATCTGTTGGACACTAAATTTCAGGGGTATATCCAATGCAGATAATAGCATAGTAAAGAATTACACATTGGATTTAATACTAACACCGGATAAAAATAGTAAAGATAATTATTACTTTAAAATTGCTTCCATATACAAAAAGCAAAGGTAAAAAATAAAAGGGACCGTTTAACGCGGTCCCAAGGGGGATGGGGGGTTATTACATCAAATAAAACTTGTTATCTGATGTAAAGGAGAATTATATCTCCAATTACATTTATTATAATATCCAAATAGGAATAAAGTATTCACATAAATTAAAAATTATAATATTTTTTATACAATTCTTCTATTTCTAATTTGATACTTTCTTTTAGTACCTTAGGTTCAATTACCTCTGCATTTTTTCCGAAACCCAGTATCCACTGTTTTACATCTTTAATATCATCTACATATAAGCTAAATAGTATACTTCCTCCCTGTAATTCATCTATAATCTGATTTGCATGCCATTTGGTATGTTGAATAAAACTGGCTATTTCCTTATCAAATCTTATTACTATTTTTATTTTATCTCCAACGAATAATCCCCAATGATTATTTAAATAATCTTTTAAAGAAAAAGTACGCGGCCTCATATAAATATTATTGCTTACCTTCAAACTTTTTATCCTATTCAGTTGAAAATTCTCCACATCATCCTTCATATGACAATACCCTATTATATGCCAGGCACCCTCTTTAAATATTAAGTCATAAGGATCCACCTTTCTCATAGTTAAATCATTTTTATTTATGGAAAAATAATTTATATTTAAACTTCGTCCCCTGCTCATAGAAAAATTAATTTCATATATCTTATGCTCTAAATTTTCCACACTGCCTATTGAATCTATGGAAAAGCCTCCTGTATTATCTATTCTATCTAAATTCATATTTTTATTTATATGTAAACTCTTTATTTTATGAATGGCACTTTTTAAATCCTTTTCATATATAAACCCTGTTTTCTCAGTAAAGGTTTGAGAAGCCATAAGTAGAGCTTTAAGTTCTTCCTCGTTTAAATCTGCAGATTTCATATAAAAACTCTTGTCTATGTAAAATCCTCCATATCTCCCTTTCCTGGTATGAACCGGTATATTAGCTTTATTCAAACTATTTATATATCTATATATAGTTTTCTTGTCCACCTTTAACATTTCAGATAATTCTGAGGCTGTAGTTAATTCTTTATATTGTAATATTATTATCATTTCTAATAAGTTAGAAATTTTAGACATGCATTTTACCTCCAGTGTAAATATCATAATACCTAATATATATCGTCATTTTCTATATTTTTTTTAGTGTATTTTTATATAAAATTAAAATTTGTATTATTTAGAACAATTTATTTAGATATCTATAATTTTAGTACATACTTTACTTTCTGTATCAAATTTTCCGCTTAGGAATAGTATATAGTATAATTAAGTCTACATTGTCTACTATCTTTTTAATAAATTTTATTAAATTTCTACTTAGAATAAGGGGTGAATGTAATGTCAAAACACCGTCGCAAAAATTATGATACAGGCTTTAATTTAGGTGATATTTTAAGAAATATAGATATTACTCAACTTATGTCCATATTATCCGTTTTAGGCGGGGGTAACAATAATTTATCTAAGGATAAATTGAGTTCAATGCTGAATAATTTGGATTTAGGAGATATATCTAATGCAGCTAATAAATCTGGATTTAATGAATCTAATATAAAGTCTCAACTTGCTGCACTTGAAAATAGATTATCTAAAATAGAAAATGGAAGTTCTACAAAAGAACAATTGCTAAGTACGATAAAAGAACTCCAGAACTCTCCTGATGCAGCAAAAATGTTAAATGATCTTATGAATTCCAACTTTAAAAATTCTGATGAATAAGTTTTTAATTAAAAGTAAATTAAAAATGAATTAAATAAAAAATACTATCAAGATCAATTAATAAATCCTGATAGTATTTTTATTCTAACAATGATACAAATTACATGAATTTTAGTTTTTCTGTTAAAAGTGCCGCTATGGTTATGGAATTAAATACAAAGTGATTAAATACTGCGTACCAGTATCCTTTCTTATTCATTAAATAACAATTATACAAGCCCACCCACAGTATTACTGCAAAGGCATTTAAACTGAAGTGAATTAACGCAAATATGCCACTGCTTAAAAATGCAGCCAAATACACTCCTATTCTCCCAGAAAATACCTTTTTAAACAGAAACCACCGAAATACGAATTCTTCAAGTACAGGTGCGAAAATTATAACTATAGGTATCATTATTAAAAATTTTTTCAGCGGCATATTTACCATATTAGTTACTATTTCCTGATGCTTTAATTCAAGCTTAAAATTAGAAAGTATGACAGTTTGAACTGTAGATATACCAATACTTACTATATAAAATATAATTGTCAAATTTAATGCTTTAACAAATTTAAAATTTTTTATATCAAATTCATTAAATTCATTGGTATATTTTATATACCTTATATTTAAAAGTACAAATATGAAAGGAACAAAGTTTTCCACAAATATGGAACTAACTATATATAATATTCCAATTAATGCAAGAAGTAAATTACTTCTCCTTCTTTCCCTCCAAAACTTTGTAAATATCAGAAGTGGCGGTATATATACAATTATAAATACAAGGATATTCTTTATAATCTCTAATCCAAACATGGTTATTTCCCCTTGTGCTATTATTTTAGGTATTTAATAATACCTTGATAACCCATACTTAAATTCACATTAAATATTTAGGAATAAAAATTTATCACAGATTCCAATACTTTCAAAAATTCTTCCTTTCCCTGTTTATTAAGGGATGAAAAAGTTAGAATTTCATCTCCAGTCTCTGGTTTTAAAGTATCTTTTATAATTTTTAAATTTTTGAATAGTTGGCTCTTGGATACTTTATCAACCTTAGTAGCAACAATAATGGTATGATAGTTATAATACTTTAACCACTTATACATAGTTATGTCATCATTTGTTGGTTTATGCCTACAATCTAAAAGTAGTATTACTCTTTTTAATTCTTCCCTGCCTCTGAGATAATCCTCTACTACTTTACCCCAACTCTTCTTCTCTGTTTTAGAAATTTTAGCATATCCATAACCGGGTAAATCTACAAAATAAAATTCATTGTTTATTAAAAAGAAATTAATCAATCTGGTTTTACCTGGTGTACCACTTACTTTAACCAATTTTTTTCTATTTGTGAGTGCATTTATAAGAGAAGATTTACCCACATTTGACCTTCCCACAAATGCTATTTCTATCCTTTTATCTTTAGGATATTGGGATGGATGCACTGCAGAAATTATAAACTCTGCTTGTTTTATTTCCATAAACACTCCCACCTAACTATAATTTGAAATTGAATTTTCTAGTACTATATCTATGTTATCCGCAAGGATATAATTCAATTTATTTTTAACTGTATTTGGTATTTTCAATAGATGTTTTTCATTATCTTTAGGTATTATGACTGTATCTATACCTGCCCTATATGCAGCAAGACTTTTTTCTTTAAGTCCCCCTATAGGAAGTACCCTTCCTGTCAATGTTATTTCTCCAGTCATAGCTACATTGTGCTTGACTTTCTTTTTGCTCAGAGCAGATATCATTGCCGTTACCATAGCTACTCCTGCAGAAGGCCCATCTTTTGGTACTGCTCCTTCTGGTACATGTATGTGTAAATCATATTTTTTATAAAAATCACTCTCTACCCCATATTTATCAGCATTTGCTCTTATATAGCTATATCCCGCTTTAGCAGACTCTTTCATTACAGCTCCAAGCTGACCTGTCAATTCCAATTTTCCATTTCCTGACATAATTGTTGCTTCTATAGGCAGTGTATCTCCCCCATATCCTGTCCATGCCATTCCCATTACCACACCAATTTTATCCTCTTTGTCAATTTTATCATATGTATATATTTCGGCTCCAAGATAAGACTTTATTTTAGTCAAAGTAATATTAATTTTTTTCTTATCTTTTTCCATCATCTCAGCTACTGCCTTTCTTATAACAGAGGCAATCCTTCTCTCAAGGCTTCTAACTCCAGATTCTCTGGTATAATTATCTATCAGCTTATATATAGATGAATCCGATATTACAATTTCATTATTCTTTATACCATTCTCCTGCAATTGTTTAGGTATTAAATATTCTCTGCATATATGAAATTTTTCCTCGCTGGTATATCCAGATACCTCTATAACTTCCATTCTATCAAAAAGTGGCCTAGGTATGTTGCCTATGCTATTTGCTGTGGTTATAAACATAACATTTGACAAGTCAAAATCCAGTTCCATATAATGATCCCTAAAGGAATTATTTTGTTCGCTGTCTAATACTTCTAAAAGTGCATCTGCAGGATCTCCTCTAAAATCATTGCTCATTTTATCTATCTCATCCAGTAAAAACAGAGGATTTTTAGATTTTGCCTGTTTCATACCATATATTATTCTTCCTGGAATAGCTCCCACATAAGTCTTTCTATGTCCCCTTATCTCGGCTTCATCTCTTACTCCTCCAAGAGACATTCTAACAAAATTTCTATTTAATGCATGGGCTATGGATTTAGCTATGGAGGTCTTTCCCACTCCCGGAGGCCCCATAAGACAAAGTATAGGCCCTTTAAGAGATTTACTCATCTTCTTAACCGATAAATATTCAATTATCCTATCTTTTACATCTTTTAGGCCATAATGCTCTTTTTCAAGTATATCCCTAGCAGACTTTATATTTAAATTATCTTTAGTCTGAGTATTCCATGGAAGTTCTAATATCCAATCCAAATATGTTCTTATTACCCCTCCCTCTGCTGAATATGCCCCTGTATTTTTTAATCTGTCCAATTCATACAGTGCTTTATCTTTGGCAGCTTTAGGAAGTTTAGCCTTACTTATCTTATTCTTATATCTTTTCATTTCTTTTTTATTCTCATCATCTTCCCCTAACTCTTCCTGTATTGCCTTTAACTGTTCTCTCAAATAATAATCTTTTTGAACCTTATCTATTTTATTTTTTACTTTAATTCCTATTTTTCTTTCCAATTTCAAAATTTCTATTTCATTTGCCAGTACTGCAAGTACTTTTTGAAGTCTTTCTTCTATTTCATAAGATTCAAGGAGCTCCTGTTTTTTTTCTTGTTTTAACATTAAGTAAGAACTGATAGTATCTGCCAATCTTCCATGATTATCTATCTCATCTAATGTTATTATAGTTTCTGCAGGTATATTGCCTGATAACTTTACATATTCATTAAAATTCTTTTTTATAGCACGTACAAGTGCTTCACAGTCTTTATTTTCATTATAGTTTTCTTCATCTTCTAGAACTTCAACTTTAACCTTGAAAAAAGGTTCTTCACTAATATATTCCTTAAGCAAGGCTCTGGTTTCACCTTCCACCAATACTCTTACTGTATCACCTGGAAGTTTTAATATTTGCTTTATGTTGCAAATAGTACCTGTGTTAAAGATATCCTCCCTACCTGGTTCCTCGGTCTTTGCCTGCCTCTGTGCAGTCAAAAACACTTTCTGTTCTTCAAGCATGGCTTTTTCTAAAGCAAGTATTGATTTTTCCCTACCTACGTCAAAATGCAAAACCATATATGGAAATATAGTAATACCTCTTAATGGGATCAGAGGAAGTTCTCTAAAGTCTCTATCCATATCTCTCTCTCCTTTAATATTTTCTTAGATAATTTTAACAATACAAGGGGAATTTACTTATAAGCAGCAGCTTATTTAAAAAAGAGTACCGACACCAGTACTCTTTTTAAATAAGATTATGCAGTTTCAGGGCCCTTTCGTGTTCTTGATTTTTTTAATTTAATAGGAGTCCTTTTCCCATTTTCAGCCTCTATAAGTTCTGGCATTTTTGTACTCACCGCATCCTTATTAATTATAACTTTAGCTATCTCTTCTTTTGAAGGGATATCAAACATTACATCCTTCATAGTTTCCTCTATAATAGCCCTGAGGCCCCTAGCACCAGTATTTCTCTTTAAAGCTTCATCTGCTATTGCTTCTAAGGCCTCATCTTTAAATTCAAGTTCTACATCGTCCAGTTCAAAAAGTTTTTTATATTGTTTAACAAGTGCATTTTTGGGTTCTTTTAATATACTTATTAATGCTGCCCTGTCTAATGCCTCTAAAGTAACTATAATAGGAATTCTTCCTACAAATTCTGGTATAAGTCCAAATTTTAACAGATCTCCCGGCATTATTTGCTTTAAAAGTTTTCCTATATCCTTATCCTTTTTAGATTGTATTTCTGCTCCAAATCCTAAAGTACTAACTCTGGTTCTGCGTTCTATTATACTGTCTATACCATCAAAAGCTCCTCCACAAATAAATAATATATTAGTGGTATTTATTTGAATAAACTCCTGATGAGGATGTTTTCTTCCTCCCTGTGGAGGAACTGAAGCCACTGTACCCTCCAATATTTTCAAAAGTGCCTGCTGCACTCCTTCTCCTGATACATCTCTGGTTATAGATGGATTCTCTGATTTTCTTGCTATCTTATCTATTTCATCTATATAAACTATTCCATGTTCTGCTCTTTCTATATCATAATCCGCATTTTGTATTAATTTAAGCAGTATATTCTCTACATCTTCACCTACATAACCAGCCTCTGTTAGAGTAGTAGCATCTGCGATTGCAAAGGGCACATTTAGAAACCTCGCCAGAGTCTGAGCTAAAAGAGTTTTTCCAGAACCTGTGGGTCCCAGTAAAAGTATATTGCTTTTTTGCAGTTCTACATCATCATTTGAATTGTTATTGGAATTTATTCTTTTATAATGATTATATACTGCTACTGAAAGTGATTTTTTTGAATCCTCCTGACCTATTACATATTGATCAAGATAGTTCTTTATCTCCACAGGCTTTGGAATAGAAGTCATATCTATCTGAATATCTTCTTCGAACTCATCACTTATTATCTCAGAGCAAAGTTCTATACATTCATCACAAATATATACTCCCGGACCTGCAATTAATCTTCTTACCTGATCCTGCGTCTTACCGCAGAATGAACATTTAAGCTGTTTCTTATCATCATTTTTGGCCATTTTCACACCTCACTAAAGGTTATTTCTTTTTTGTAAAAACCTCATCTATCAATCCATATTCTTTAGCTTCTTCTGCCGTCATAAAATTGTCTCTTTCTGTATCTCTTTCAACTTTTTCGATTGATTGACCTGTTTTTTCACTTATTATAACATTTAATTTCTTCTTTATTTTAAGTATTCTATCCGCATGAATTCCAATATCAGTTGCCTGACCCTGGAATCCGCCAAGAGGCTGATGTATCATTATTTCAGAGTTTGGAAGGGCAAATCTCTTACCTTTTTCACCAGCTGTGAGTAAAAATGCACCCATGGAAGCTGCCATTCCTATACATATAGTGGATACGTCTGATTTTATATATTGCATTGTATCATAAATTGCCATACCTGCTGTTATTGAACCTCCTGGACTATTTATGTAAAAGTATATATCTTTATCAGGATTCTCTGCTTCTAAAAACAACAGCTGTGCTACTATGAGACTTGCAGTAACATCATTTACCTCCTCACTTAACATTACTATTCTATCTTTTAAAAGTCTAGAATAAATATCATAAGATCTTTCCCCTCTATTAGTCTGTTCTACAACTACTGGTACTAAACTCATAAAACTTTCCTCCTTTTACATAATAATTTTTATAGAACCTTGCAAAATTTTAGTAATTAAAGCTTTAATACTATGGTGCAATTATCTATATATTTGAAATTAATTGCCAGAAAACCTTCTGACAATTAATCTTTATACTTTATAATATTATGCTATTATTTTGCTGCTGTCTACTAGCATTTTCATCACTTTTTCATTAACTATCTGAATTTTCAAATATTCTTTCTGTCCATCTAAAATTATTTTTGCCATTTTTTCTACATCATCGCTGCCATACTGCTTAGCTATTTCAGTAGCCTTTTCCTTAATTTCCTCATCACTTACTTCTACTTTTTCTACCTTTGCTATTTCTGTAATTACAAGATCTGCCCTTACCTTTTTCTCTGAGGTCTCCCTCATGTACTCTCTAACTTTTTGTTCGTCATTATTAGTATACCTATAATATGTTTCAAGATCTAGTCCTTGATATTTTAACCTAGTTTCTAAATCTCTAATCATATTATCAACTTCTTTTTCCACCATTACTTCAGGAATATTTATTTCTGTATTTGAACAAACTGCTTCTAAGACTGCTTCTTCAAATTCTCTTTCCTCTCTCAGCTTGTTTGCTTCTTGTTTTTTATTTCTTATATCTTCTTTAACCTCATCCAATGTATCAAATTCTGATACCTCTTTTGCAAATTCATCGTCCAATTCAGGCACTTCTTTAACTTTTATTTCCTTGATTGTTACCTTAAATACAGCTTCTTTTCCATTTAAATCATCTATTCCATACTCTTCAGGAAATTTTACATTAACCTCCTTTGAGTCACCTGCATTTAATCCTATTAATTGTTCTTCAAAATTATCTATAAAAGTGCCAGAACCAATTTCCAGCTGATAATCCTGTCCTTCTCCACCTTCAAATTCCTTGCCATCCACAAAGCCTTTGAAATCTATTATAGCTATATTCCCATTTTCTATACTTCCATTTTCTTTTGTTTCTATTCTAGCATCCTTTTGCTGCATGTTTTTTAATTCCTGCTCTATGTCTTCTTCTTTAACGTCATATGTATTCTTCTTCACTTCAACACCTTTATATTCTCCCAATTTAACTTCTGGGAATACAGTCACTTCTGCTGTATATATAAATTCTTTTCCCTCTCCAATTTGAACTACCTCAATTTTAGGATAATCTACTGGATTTACGTTATTTTCTTTTAAGGCCTCTGGATATGTACTTTCACAACAAAAGCTCATTGCATCTTCGTAAAATACACCTTCACCATAATATTTTTTTATTATATTCATAGGCGCTTTACCTTTTCTAAAGCCTGGTATATTAAATTTCTTTGCATTTTTAGCAAAGGCTTTTTTCATAGATTCATTAAATTTGTCTGCTTCTACAGTTATCTCTAATTTTACAACATTCTCTTCTATTTTTTCCATTTTAACATTCATTATAAAATTCCTCCTACTAACTAGTTACTCTACACGCTTATATTCAACTATGCCATTATACCATATATTTATAAACATTCCTATATACCTAGTATATTACTTATCTTACGGTTTATTTGATATCAAGTGACTCTTAGATTCAGTTGGAATTTGACATAGAAAGACGCTTATCTCCATCTGAACCTTAAAAAAACCTATCCAGGCGCGTTAACCGTGTTTATCTTCCACTTTGAAGAAGATAGCAATATTAGCTAATTGCCGCCTCCGGATAAATATTTAATTTATACATAATTACAGTCTAAAATTCTTTTAACAATATGTTCTATGGACACTGCTAGCCACAAATTTAAATTACATATTTCTAGCATAATACTAAAAAACAGTAGTATTATAATTATATATCAAAAAACACAACTTTTATAGTTTTTTTTAATATGTAAAGCAACTTTTAATATAATCTCCGGCAATACTTAATTCCTCATAGTCCTTATAATTATCTCTATATACTTCAATTATTCCTATCTTATTATACCCTATTTCCTTTAATTTACAAAATATTTTTTTAAAGTTTACATCTCCCTTTCCAGGAAGCAAACAAGAATTTTCACGGTTTCTATCATTTATATGTAGATTTTCTATGGAATTTTTCATAACCTCTATGTATTCTTCAGGTGTCCTCCCTGCTCTATATGCCTGCTTTATGTCCAATGTAAAATATATTGAGTTTTCATACTTTTCCTTCAGCATATATAAAAAATCAATATTACCCGACATACACCAAAATACATTTTCCTGACAAAGCTTTATTCCCTGTTCTTCTGATATATATAATAACTTATCATATATATCAAATACAAATTCTTTTGAAACCTCACTTAACCTTTTATTTCTCATTCCATGAAAAGTGTAGCAATCAGCTCCTACAATCTTGGTGAATTTACATATTTTTTGAAACTGCAAAAAGGAATCATCTCTCCTTCTCTTATATTTATCAAATAAATAGGGCTCAAAAGAAGAAGAAAACCCATGTACAGAATTGATCTTAAAATTATTCTCCAGACTTTGTTCTAAAATTATATTTGCAAAATCTTCTTCATATTCACTAATGCTATTTAAAAATACTTCCCCAGAATTAAATCCCAGATTCTTCATTAAAGCTATACTGTTCTCTGTATTTACATAGGGATAAAAACTGGCGGAAGACAATCCTACATTCATAATTCCTCCAAAAATATTATCTGCTTTAAAATACTCATCTATTGAAGTTTAAGTCAAAATAAAGTACCTTCTACTGACTTACAGCACCAGATGCCGTCATATAAAAAGTAGTTCCATCTGCAGTCACCGTAAGTCCTTTTTCTGTGAGTTCCCCTAATTGTACATTTTCCCCCTGTATGCTTTGCACCATGACATGACTTTTATCCTGAATATTTTCTATCCAAACATATTTGGCGGTTTTCCCAATCCAGGGTAACTGGCTTATGTATGCAATATTGCCATCATCCAAAAACTTTGGAGAAGAACACCATACGTAGGATGGATTACTTGCCATTTGAGAACTCTTCTGTATAACCTCTCCTGAAGTGGAAACATACTGTTGATTTGTTATATCCTGTTTATTACCCTCCATATCAATCAATAGTATACTTTGAGCTGCATTATCAAATAAAATCACATTCTTGTGTGATGGATTAATATCATAAGCCACATCGCCAGACGCTGCAGCAACACTTTTAAATACCTTATTACTACTATCCCCCTCATAAGTTAATGTGATATCTCTGCCATCACTTAATTGTACTTTATAGGAATTTTCTTTTTTCGTGTCTTTTTCCTTAGTTTCAGTTTTGTTACTGGATTGAGATGTATTTTTATTATTATCCGTAGTCTGTTTATCTACAGCTGAATTATTAACCTTTGCATTTTTTGTATTTACCACATCTTTAAATGCTCCTCTTATATAAATTACACATAAAGTTATAACTAGTAAACATGCTACAACCAATATTATTACATTTCTTCTGCGTTGTCTCATTTTTTTTCCATAATCTTTACTAAAAATACTTGGTTTACCCACTAAAAAACTCCTCCTATACTCCGTATTAATGGAAACAGAAATCAAAAATATATAATATCAAGCTCACATTCCCAAAGAAATTATTGAAATTCTCCATGTATATAATAACATACTATGTTAAAAATTATTACTTATTATACCTCAAAAATGAGATAAATAGTAATAATTTTTTATGAACCTATTAAAATTACCAAACCCAAAATTTTCACAGTACAAATATAATACTTTAAAAGGTAAAGTTAAATTTCTGCACCAAAAATTAAATTCATTTCCAAAATTCAATTAACTATAATATAAAATGTTTTAAATTTTACAAATAATCAATTTACTATAAAGAAATGAATTCAATATAAATTTTTTATAAACTTATTTTAAATCATGATACAACGTGAACTATCAACTGTGCATTGTGAACTGTGAATTGTGCATTGTGAATTGTACATTGTGCATTGTCATTTAAACACCCTACTTCCCGGCTTTACATATTCTAGTCCTTCTCTGCACATAGGACAATCTTTTTTATCATAAGTATTTATATCTAATTTTGCTGCACTATAAATAGGATAAGGTATATTAACATCTTTTGATCTCCTATCTATTATACAACATATACCTATAACTTCCCCGCCCAATCCTTCTATTACTTTGGCAACTTCTAAAGAAGATTTTCCTGTGGTCACCACATCCTCCGATATTATTATTTTCTCCCCTTTATTTATTTCAAATCCTCTTTTTACAATCATATTTCCATCCTGTCTTTCTGCAAATATACCAGGTTTTCCTGTTTGTCTTGCAAGTTCATAAGAAACTAAAATTCCTCCCATGGCGGGACCGACTATTTTATCAAAATCTACATATTTCAATTTATCTGCAACAACTCTTATTACCTTCTCTGCCCTAGAGGGATATTGTAAAAGTTTTGCACACTGACAATATTTATCACTATGTTTTCCCGAAGAAAGCAAAAAATGTCCTTCTAAAAGTGCACCTACCTCTTTTAACTCCTTTATAACTAAATTATCCATAATCCACCTCTTATATTATTCCTCTTATTTCATCCAAATTTTTAATTTTCTCTTTTTTCATATATTCTTCTATACCTTCTATTATGTCCAAACAAATATCAGGTTTTATAAAATTGGCTGTTCCAACCTGTATTGCACTGGCTCCTGCCATTATAAATTCTAGGGCATCCTGCCAGCTGCATATTCCACCTATTCCCACCACAGGAATATCCACAGCTTTTGAAACTTCATACACCATTCTGAGAGCTATAGGCTTTATTGCAGGTCCAGAAAGTCCCGCAGTTATATTGTCAAATACAGCTTTCCTATTTTCTATATCCACAGCCATAGCTTTAAATGTATTTACAAGAGAAAGTGCATCTGCCCCTGCCTCACAACATGTATAGGCCATGTCTACAATATCTTCTGCATTAGGAGACAGTTTTACCATAAGAGGTTTTCTGCATACTCTCTTTACAGAATCCACAATTTTACCAGCCACTTCAGACTTTATTCCAAAAGCCATACCTCCACTTTTTACATTAGGACAAGATATATTAAGCTCTATAATATCCACTATAGAGTCATTTAATTTTTCCACTCCCTTTATGTATTCCTCCTCACTGTTTCCCCCTAAATTAGCTATAATAACTGTATTGAATTTTTTCATGGCTTGAAGTTCCACTTTTATAAAATGTTCCACTCCAGGATTTTGAAGCCCTACACTATTTAACATGCCTGATCTGGTTTCAAAACTCCTTATGCCAAGGTTACCTTCTTTTCTCTCCAGTGTAAGCCCTTTAGAACATATGCCTCCCAATTTTGACACATCATAAATTTCATTGTACTCTGTTCCAAAGGCAAAAGTTCCAGAAGCGGCAATTACAGGATTCTTAAACTTTACCCCACATATATCTATCAATATAATTAATCTTCCCTTCCTTTTAAATGTGCCTTATTATATTACCACATCAGTTCCTAAAAAAACCGGCCCATCTTTGCATACTCTTTTATTTCCACCAATGGTATTACAGGTACATACCAGGCAAGCCCCAATTCCACAAGCCATCCGGTTTTCCATAGACACATATACAGTTATCTGTTTTTCTCTGCACATATTTATTACCTTTTTCATCATTATTTGTGGCCCACAGCATAATACCACATCATATTTTTCCGGTTCAAAGATATCTGTTATGTATCCCTTTTTACCTTCCACTCCTGTTTCCGTAGAAACATAGATATTGTCCACCAGAGGCTTAAATTTTTCCATACAATATGTATTGTCTTTAAACCCGGCATATAAATCCAACTTATAATCCTTATACAAAAGCTTATCTTTTTTAATTGTCTCTCTTATATTTTCTACTGTATAAAACATAGGTGCAATACCTATTCCTCCTGCTATCACAGCAGTGTTTTTTTTCATTATATCTTCTATACAAAAACCATTTCCAAGAGGTCCTAAAATTTTAATTTCATCTCCTGATTTTAAACTGCTGAGCTTTTTAGTTCCTCTGCCCGTTACATGATATAAAAAGATTATTCTTTTTTCATCCAGATAGTGTATACTTATAGGTCTCCAAAGTACAGGCTCCATATCCCAACATCTCAACATGTAAAACTGTCCGGGTATTCCCTTGAAATCACCTTGTATTTCAAGTTCATATAAATTTTCAGCTATTTTTTTATTTTCAAATACCTTTTCAACAGTATAATCCAATTTACTTTTCAATGTAATTTTTTCTCCATTCTAAAATATTCTAATTTTAAGACTTCTTATTCTGTGATATCTTTAAAATATCATCTCTTATTTTAATACACTCCTGCCTTGCACACTCTCCATATTTTTTTAATCCATCCTCTTCATTCTTATAAGCAAGTAGTATACCTCTTGAAGAGTTTACTACTCCTCCATTTCCTTTTTTAAGATAGGCTGAAATATCCTCTGCAGTACCTCCTTGCGCTCCATATCCCGGTATTAAAAAAAATACATTTTTTAATTTTTTTCTAAGCTTTATACCCTCTTCCTGATGAGTACAACCCATTACCCCTCCAAGAGAACTATAACCGCAATTTCCCATATACTTCTCTCCGATGGAACTCACTTTTTTTCCTACAATATTATATAATTTTGTATTTTTTTTTGTGCTTATATATTGGAGATCCCTGGCTCCTTTGTTGGAAGTCCTTATCAATATGAATAATCCTTTATTATTATTTTTTACATAAGGCAGATAAGGCTCTATAGTATCAAATCCCATATATGGATTCAATGTTACAAAATCGCTTTCAAATTCCCCCTCAAAATGCGCCTTTGCATACATCTCAGCTGTTTTTGCTATATCTCCCCTTTTAATATCTGCAATGGAAAGAGCCTTTTTATCCTTTATATATTTTAAAGTTTTACTGTAGGCTCTAAGTCCCTCAATGCCAAGTGCTTCATAATATGCAATCTGAATTTTATAGCAGGCAGCTGCATCTAGAGTACTATCTATTATGGTTCTGTTAAATTCAAATATACAATCTTCTACATTTTCATGACTCTCTCTTATACTTTCAGGTATGTATTCTAGTGCCGTATCCAAACCTACACATACATTTCCCTTTTTATTTACAGTTTCATACAGTTCATCTATAATCATAAACTTCAACTCCAATCAGACGGACTTATTTTTCAAACACAATCTTTCCAGCCTTTATTGTTTTAACTATATCACCAAACACCCTATATCCCTCAAAAGGAGTGTTTTTGCCCTTAGATAAAAATTTCTCTCTTTGTATTTCATATTCCTTATTTAAATCAAGTAAAACCAAATCCCCATCATAACCAGGAATTATCCTGCCTTTTTTTATGCCTAATATATCAGAAGGATTTTTAGACATCAGCTCTGAAAGTTTGTTTAAAGTTATATGTCCACCTTTCACAAGATTTGTATAGCATAAACTAAATGCAGTTTCTATTCCCGATATACCTGGTGCCCCCTGCATTTTATCTTCACTGGTATGGGGGGCATGATCCGTACTTATGGTATCCACCCATCCATCTTTGATTGATTTTATTAAAAAATCCCTATCCTTTTTTGTTCTAATGGGTGGATTTACCCTATAGTCATTTTCATAAAGTACTATATGATGTGGTGCGACTTCACAGGTTATATTCAATCCTTTAATTTTACCTTCTATTATATATTCCATGGATTCTTTTGTGCTTACATGTGCTATATGCACAGCACATCCTGTGGATTCAGACAGGGTAATATTTCTCCAGGTCATTATATTCTCTGCTAATCTCATATCTACATTTGAAAGGGAGTGATCTTCTGAATGACACATAACTCTTCTCCCTGACTCTTTGGCTTTTACCATAGCCTCAAACATAATACTGCTGTCTGTAACATCTTTTCCATCTTCAGATATTATTTTCACCCTGTCATCCAATTTATCCAAATGACTTGTATCTTTTCCTTCAAAATTGTCAGTTATGGACACACACTGATGTACATCTAAAATTCCCACCTGCTTTGCTCTGTTTAAAACATAGTTTACAGTATCCATACTGCTGCATACGGGGTTTGTATTTGCCATAAGATTAACCATGGTATATCCACCCTTAACTGCAGCCCTGCTTCCACTCTCTATATCCTCTTTTCTAGTAAAACCAGGTTCTCTAAAATGTACATGGAGATCCACAAAAGAGGGCATGACGACTAGTCCTTTTCCATCTATTTTAAGACATCTTTCATTTAAGTTTACCCCTATTTTATTTATAATTCCATCATTTATATAAATATCTCCTGTAAAATCCTGATAATAATCAACTATTCTAGCCCTTTTTATTAGAAGTTCCATATTCTAATCCTCTCCTAATCTTTAAATCATTTTATAATGATAAATTCTCATATATCTGGTCACAGTACTCGCATCTATATTCCCCTGTATTTTCATCTACTAATTTAAAAATGTGAGGTATATTTTTTTCCACTGAAGTAACACACCTTGGATTTTTACAGGTTATAATATTTTCCACTCTATCCGGCAGTTTTAACTTTATCTTTTTATATATGGCTTCATTTTTTATAATATCAATTGTTATATTAGGGTCTATAAATCCAAGTACAGCCAAATCCAATTCTATATTATTTTCTATTTTGATTATATCTTTCTTATTTAGTTTTTTACTTTCTGCATTCATTATGAGGGCTACAGAATAATCAGCCTTATCCAAATCAAGATACTTATATATTTTCATTCCATATCCTGCTTTTATATGATCAATTACAATTCCATTTTTTATACTATTAATTGTAAGCATTATATAATCCCTCCTATTGAATTCCAAGTAACTTTATCATTAAAGCCATTCTCACATACATGCCGTATTTAGCCTGTTTAAAGTAATAAGCTCTGGGATCTTTGTCTATCTCATAGGAAATTTCATTAACCCTAGGCAGCGGATGAAGAACTATCATATCTTTTGCCGCCCTGGATATTTTTCCTTTATCAAGTATATAACTGTCCTTGAGTCTTATATAATCCTCTTCGTTGAAAAATCTTTCTCTCTGCACCCTGGTCATATATAATATATCTAAAGATTCTATGGAATCTTCCAGATTTTTAGTTTCTTTATATTTAACATTTTTACTGTTTAATTCTTTTTTTAAATAATTAGGGATCTTTAGTTCTTCTGGAGATATTAGTGTAAAACTATTGTTTTCATACCTAGACATGGCTTTGATAAGTGAATGCACTGTTCTTCCAAATTTTAAATCACCACAACAGCCTATTTTTAGATTAGATAATCTTCCTTTTATGGACTTAACGGTTAAAAGATCTGTAAGGGTTTGGGTAGGATGCTGGTGTCCCCCATCTCCTGCATTTATAACAGGTATATTAGAATACATGGCTGCAATCTTTGGAGCTCCTTCTTTAGGGTGCCTCATGGCAGCTATATCTGCATAACAGCTAATTACTCTTATGGTATCTGCTATGCTCTCACCTTTTGAAGCTGAACTTGACCCTGGTTCTGAAAATCCCATTACTTTTCCACCCAGTCTCAACATGGCAGATTCAAAACTTAACCTGGTTCTAGTACTTGGTTCATAGAATAAGGTAGCCAGAAGCTTTCCCTCACAGATATGTGAAAATTCTTTTTCTCTTGAGATTATTTCATTAGAAAGTTTAAATATTTCCTCCAATTCCTCTATTGAAAAATCCATTGCGTCAATTAAATGTCTTCCTTTTAACATTTCATTCCTCCTTGTCAGCATCTCTGTGCTAAATTTAAAGGCTTAAAAAAATGCCTCCCTGTTTGGAAGGCATTATTATACCATAAATATAATAACAACATAATTTTATCCTGCCTTCCTAGCTTCACGGAACTAGTCTTAAAGGTTCAGTACCAAATTTTATCTTGCCCATATTATCATAAATTGAATTTAAAGTCAATACCCACATTAAAAGTAATTATACGTAACTACTTAACATATACCTTTAAAAGAACACCAAGTTTATATTTAGGAAGTGTTGTTTATGGATAACAATCAATCCTTCCATACTGTCAGAGGATATGAAATTTTGGAAAAAGAAAAAAATAGTTTGACTCACAGTATGGAAGATTACCTGGAAATGATCTACAGATGCTATCTAGAGGAAGGTTATGCCCGCATAAATAGCCTGTCAGAATTATTAAATGTAAAAGCTTCCTCTGCAACTAAAATGGTTCAAAAATTAACCAAATTGGGATTTGTGAATTATGAAAAGTACGGAATTATACAGCTTACAGAGAAAGGAATAGCTGTAGGTGGATTTCTTTTAAATCGCCACATTATAATTGAACAATTTTTAAACATAATAGGAGTTCAAAAAGATATATTGATAAATGTAGAACTTATGGAACATAATATAACTTCAAATGCATTAACAAGAATTGAAACGCTAAATAATTTTTTTAAAAACAACCCAGATATACTAAAAAAATTTACTCAATACCAGAAATCAACTCTGCCAGAGAAAACATAAGAAACAACTATTATGATCACATAGATTTCACACAAATTTTTGATATTTATGCAACAAAGGGCAGGTATAATTTTATATAACACTAAAGAGAGAATTCAAAAATGGAGTAACATTCTCATATTAAATAATTCAATTAGAAAAGGTGGTAAGCTGTTATGAGTATAAAAAAAGCAGTAATTCCCGCTGCTGGTTTAGGAACAAGATTTTTGCCTGCTACAAAAGCACAGCCTAAGGAAATGTTACCAATAGTAGATAAGCCTACAATTCAATATGTGGTAGAAGAGGCCGTTAACTCAGGTATTGAAGAAATATTGATAATCTTAGGTAAGAATAAAAAATCTATTGAAGATCATTTTGACAAATCCGTAGAACTTGAGGATGAATTAAAAAGCAGCCATAAAGATGGATTGCTGGAACTGATTCAAAATATAAGTAATATGGTAAATATATATTATGTACGCCAGAAAGAACCAAAAGGATTGGGTCATGCCATAAGCCTTGCAAAGGCCTTCGTAGGTAATGAAGCTTTTGCTGTTATATTGGGAGATGATATAGTAGATAGTGAAGTACCCTGCTTGAAGCAGCTAATTAACTGCTATAACAAGTATAATACTTCAATTATAGGGGTACAGCCTGTTAACAAAAAAGATGTATCCAAATATGGAATTATTGACGGTATACAAATAGATGATAAAGTTCACAAGATAAAAAATATGGTAGAAAAGCCTGGAAAAGAAGAAGCTCCATCCAATATTGCCATACTTGGGAGATATATAATAACACCGGAAATATTTGATATACTGGAGAGAACTAAACCTGGAAAGGGTAATGAAATTCAACTTACAGATGCATTAAAAGAATTATTAAAGCAGGAGGCAATATACTCTTATTGTTTTGAGGGTAAGCGATATGATATAGGTGACAAGCTAGGATTCATTGAGGCTAATATAGAATATGCCTTAAAACGTACAGATTTAAGAGAAAATCTTATTTCTTATATTTCAGACATCAATAAAAAATTAGGACTAGATTTTTAAACTACAAGAGAGGCCAAAGCCTCTCCTTTTCTTAATCTTTCACATTCTGCATTTTTTGCTCAATCATCTTGTTATACTCATTTAAAATCAAATCTAATTTTTGACTTTCCCTGACTATATCTGGATCAAGCAAACTTTTCTTGTTCTCAATGGCTTTTACTAATTCGACTCTTAATGCTTCTATTTCCCTTAATATGTCTTCAATTTTGACCATAAAAAAACACCTCCTTCCAAAATCAGTATAAACTATGATAAAAAGAGTGCGTTTTTTTATTTATATTAAATTAAATTAACATAAAATACAAAAATAGGTTTTAACTCCTATTTAAATACAAAAAAATATAAACCTTGACTTAAAGATTAAGTCAAGGTTTACATATGTGTTAAAGAATACTATTATACAACTGCTTTAGGTTTACTTTCATCTTTTTTCTTAATAACACTCATTAGACCAGGAATTATTAAGAGTATACCTGACGGGATATAAAAATAAGTTATACATAGAAGTCCTCCTAAAGCCGCAATAATCATAAATATTCCACCAAGTTTTGTTTTATTCTTCACTATTAAAGCACCAATGATACCTAGTATGGATAAAATTATTGCCCCTATTCCAAAATTATTTACTGTAACTGCCCTATCAACATGAAATACAGACGCCAGTCCTCCAATATTCATTGAATAAATACCTGCTATAATTCCTAAAATACCTCCAATAAGTCCCAGAACTAATTCCACTGTCTTTTTGTTTTCCATAACAACTCTCCTTTATATATATATTTTATTACATTATATCAAATAATTTACTGTTTGTCTATTTTATCCACAAAAACATATATATTCTAAATAATACTATCCTAGTATCCTGACTCTCTCATTACATGGAATTTACTTTGAAAACACTGGAAAAAGAAAAGATTGAAGCAGAAATTTTCCACATAGGAAATAAACCTATTATAGGTTGTACAGCCTGTAACAATTGTTTTAAAACTAAATCCGGTAAGTGCATATTTAATGATGATACTGTAAATGTGGCCTTAGAAAAGGCTGAAAAAGCAGATGGTTTTATATTTGGTTCTCCTGTACATTATGCATCTGATCTTATAACATCTTTCCTTGAATGTATCCAGGCTGAAAGAAAGGCAGGAATTTTATTACCTGAAAAAGAGCCAATGGCAGTTACCAATTTTATAAGATAATCACATAATAAGTATTTCACATAATACCTGGCTAACAAAATCATTTAACAAACAAAATTTATCATGGAGAAAAATTGTCCCTTGTGTTATGTGATATAACCATATACTTATTTATATTAAGATATTTTTAAATCTATTATTTTACCCAGCACCATAAGTGCCACTGAAAAAGTAATGGAAATTACAGCAGTATTTAAAAATGGCTGAGGCAAGAAATAACAAAATACACTTAAACAAAAAGTAATAATCATAGAAATATGTTTTACTTTTCTCCTCCACTGCTCGCTTTTTATCCTCTTATTAATATTGTCTACAGGAGCAAAAATCCATACAAATATAAAGGATATAATGAGCAAAACTATTAAAATAATGTTGTTGATTAAAATGTATTTACCCATAAGAATTATAGCTGTAAATATGATAAAAGTAATAAAAAAACATCCCCAGTAAGTTTTGGCGTGGTATCCTCCGGTAAACAATCTAATAGGACAAAAAAATATGAGAATAACCAAATAATATTTATGAAGAGAAAATATCCAGAATATTATAAAATAGGGAATAATTTTTGTTATCTCATCAAGAATACATTCCAGTCCATAGGCTATTTTTTTCAATTCCAAATCTGAAAACTGGGGATTAGTTTCAGAAATTTTGCTTACCACACAGCTTATAAGTTTATTCATCTAGTCAATCCTCCATTTTAAACTTTACTGTAAATTTGGTTCTTTCAGGAGTACTCTCTAAAAATATACTGCCCTTATTCTTTTCAACCAGTTGTTTGATAATGTATAATCCGAAGCCATGTCCATCTTTTTGTTCCTTTTTTGTAGAAAAACCCCTTTCAAAAATTTTTGTCTTTATACCCTCTGGAATTTCATCTCCATTATCGGCTATTTCAATGCAAAAATTCATATCCTCCTTGAAAGTGATAATGGATATTTCCTTATTTTCCACATCTGATTTATTAAAAGCTTCAAAAGCGTTATCTACAAGATTACTTATAATACTTATTAATTCATCCTCTCTGATTTTTATTAAATCAAAGGGTTCATCAATTATAACTTTAAAATCAATATTGTTTTTCATTGCATAGTTATTTTTTATGGATAACATGCCGTCCATGTAATCGTTACCTGTGTCTAGATATCTAAAAGAAGAATGTATTGTACCTGATATTTTCTTCACATAATTGTTTATTCTCTCAACAGTATTTGGTTTGTTTAACAAACACAGTCCCTGTATAACATTAATGTGGTTGGCAAAATCATGTTTTTCCTGCCTTATTATGCTTATTATTTCTTCCATATTTTTAATCTGCTGTTTCTGTACTTTGTAATTGTTATTTATATTTACAAGCATTTCTTTTTCTTTTAAGCTTTTAAATTTTACTATTAAAAATGTAAAATATAAAATAAACATAAATATATTATAAGTTTGAATACTTTTTATGTTAAAAATACTGAAGTTAGCACAAAATATAAAGATAGTAAATACTCCTAATTCAATTATTAAATTAGCAAAGACTCTACCTTCTCTTTCAAATAATCTAAGCTTGATAAAATAATCGTTGAATTTAAATATCAATATGGCAATAATTATTTGTAATATTTTAGACGGTATTAGAAAGATCCAAAAATACTTAGAATTCGAAAAAATTTGACTTAAATTTATGTTGAATGTAAACATTTCAATGGCTTCAATAATGGTTTCTGTAGTTATAACTATTGTAAAAAATAAAGAAATTATAACTGCAGAATTAAAAATCTTTATTTTCATAATATAAGCCAATACTAAAACATCGAGCACTACAAGAACTAGTGAATGATAAGCCATTGTCATACTAAATGTACTACAATAAGTTATAAAAATATAAACTATACAAAATAATACAGATTTAATTTTATTTTGTATTATAAACTTTTTTTCATCATATAATGCTTGAAAAATTCCCAAAATAATCAATGCTTCTATAATGTCTAGCACTATTTCTCTTATACTCTCCATAATTGTTCTCCTTCATTTTCTGAAGATTTTTGCAAAAGTTATATTTAAAAATTAATATTCCTATAAAAAATTCAAATCACACTTTTACAAAAATCTTCCCAATTTATTATCTTAAAAGCTCCTCAGGACATCTAGGTTGATATCCACCACCTATTGACGTTGCAACTATAACTAATGCCGCAAACAACAAAGATACATTTCCTAACACTTTCAAACCGTTCTTCAATAATTTTTTCTTTAAAGATTTCATTTTTATATTCCTCCTTAAATGATTTGTAATTCAAGTAATTTTACGCAGTTTATTGTATACATTCTACAATATTTTATTTTTTCCTTCTTAATTATTAAAAAAAAATTAAAATTATTCAAATTAAATAAATAATGCCAAATTCTGTTCATTTATTGAATATACTGGTTTATATTTAAATAATCTCTTATGCTGATACTGTATAATTAAACATATGTTACACAAATTTATTTTTTTTAGCTAAAATTCTCCATTTTTGTCCATTATAAAATGTAACTTCTCCTTCCATTAAATCCTCCTTTGCAATTTCAATCCATCCACTGCCATTTATCATTTTAACTTTATCCATTCCAAGCCATCTAAACATGAATTTTTTACTAATACCCTGTTCTATAATTTCCCCTGTCAAATCCCCGGTAATGGCTCCAAATTGAAGCTGTCCCCTTCCATCCTCATTAATTTTTATAAAAGATTGCATTTCCATATTCATGAAATTACCGCTAATTATTTTTATTTCATAAATATCCCACAGCCCTTTAAATTCCATGTATTCATCTCCTTTTATTATCTTTCTAGATGACTTCAAGAAAAGGAGATACCTTCATTAAAGTATCCCCTTTTTATATGCTATAAAAATAACTTCATTCCTTAATGTGACCCTATGGCAAATGGTGCCTAAACTATTTTTCTAAGATCTAGTATTATATTGCAGAGCCGCTCTACCTTCATCTCCAGTACTTATGCGTATAACATTTTCCACATTATAAATAAATATTTTTCCATCACCCATTTCTCCTGTATGAAGAACTTTTCTGGCAGTTTCAACAACAAGTTCCACAGGTACTTCACAAACCACCACTTCCACTTTTACTTTTGGAAGTAGATTAATATCCATAGTCAATCCTCTATAATACTCTTTATGACCTTTCTGTATTCCACATCCTAAGACATTTGTAACAGTCATACCTGCAATACCAATTTCATTTAATGCCTCTTTCAATTCATCTAACCTAGCTTTAGAAGTAATAATATCTATTTTTGTAAGTTTGTCAGCCATTGTTTTACCTCCCTTTTAAATATATATTTCAGTTTTTTTCATAATTTAAAATAATAATATATAAGTAACATATGCCACATTCAAGAATATAGTCCTTTATAATTATAATGAAATGAGTAGTATTCTGAAAATTATCAATATTCTTAACTTTAATGTGAACATTACCTGAAAATATATATTTATATTCTATATATAGATTTTATACTATTTCATAAAAGCTTTTCAACCATATTTGCACATTTAAATTATTTTTTTATACGCCAAGTCCGCCATAGGCCTCTTCTCCATGCTCTGTTACATCAAGACCTGTCTGTTCATTTTTGTCACTGGCTCTTATACCACTTAAAGCATTAATTATTTTAATTACTACAAATGTGCCTACAGCTGAATATGCAATACTTGATAAAATAGCTATGAGCTGAATCCCTATCAATTTTGGATTTCCATGTATCAATCCATTGGCTCCCGCTGGATTTATGGATTTCCAGGCAAATATCCCTGTGGCTATTCCGCCCCATATTCCCCCTATACCATGACATCCAAATACATCCAGTGCATCATCATATCCAAGTTTAGACTTGACAAATGTAATAGCTACATAGCACACAGTTCCTGCCACTAACCCGACAACTACTGAAGCCATAGGACTTACGAAGCCCGCTGCCGGAGTTATGGCTACAAGACCTGCCACTATGCCGCTGACAACACCAAGGGAGGTTACTTTTCTTCTATATATGTACTCGCAAATAGTCCAACTTACAACAGAAGTTGCAGCAGAAGTATTGGTAGTTATAAAAGCATTTAGCGCTACACCGTTTACAGCCAGTGCACTTCCTGCATTAAATCCATACCACCCAAACCAGAGTAATCCAGCTCCTAAACAAGTTAATGGAAGACTGCTGGGTTTACCTACATTCTTCCTTTTTCCAAGCATCAATGCTGCAACAAGGCCTGATATACCTGAACTTATTTCCACCACATTTCCTCCTGCAAAATCCAAAGCTCCAAGATTTCTAAGCCAACCTCCTGCTCCCCATACCCAATGAGCAATAGGATCATAAACTAATGTTGTCCAAAGAAAAAGGAATAAAATCCAGTGAATAAATTTCATTCTCTCTGCAATAGAGCCTGATATAACAGCTGAAGTTATTATTGCAAACATAAGCTGAAACATCATGAATGCCTGCTGTGGAATTGTACTTGAATAATCTGCATTTGGTGCAATTCCAACTCCTTTCAAACCTGCAAAATTAAAACCTCCTATTAATCCACCAATATCTGTTCCAAAACACAATGTATATCCTATAAATATCCATTGAACGGATATTACTGCCAGGGCTGAATAACTATGAAGAGTACTATTTAACGTATTCTTCCCCCTAACCATACCTCCATAAAACAAAGCTAGTCCCGGAGTCATAATCATTACCAGAACTGTACTCATAATTACAAATACAGTATCTGCTGCATTTACTCCACTCATAAAAATACCTCCTAAAAATAAATAAAAAATAAAGTATTATATTAAATAGTTTTTAAAGGCCTTTTAAAAAACTATTTATATAATACTAATTTTTGTACAAATTATCTATAGTTATATTAAAATTTTTATTGATTCATTAATTATTTTTTGCTTTTATTGATAATTGCAAAATTATATGCATGTATCACTTTAAAAAGAAATCTAATATTCAATATTTATCAATTTTATGTCTATAATTTTATTATTTTTTAATTTTATAAGTGTAATTTTCTTAATTACATCATTATTATCTAAAATTTTTACAATACAGTTTTTTCAGGAATATTAATTACACTTGATTTTTTATTATTATATAGGGATAAGAGAATAACTATCACTAGAAGTAAAATACTCCACAAATTTGATTTAAATAAAAGTAAAGTAAAAGCTATGATAAGTATGCCAATTGCAATTCTTATTTTTGCGTTATGAAGTAATCTGAAACCGGCAACTAATCCAATTATTGCATTACATAGAAAAAATACATTTGCGCAGGTTACAACACTATCAAGACTTAAAATTCCCATACCTGTGAGAAGCATCACTAAGGCATGTATAATGACAAAAGTTATGACGGCATTAACTGGACTTTCATTTCTATTTAGGTATGAAAGATATCCTGGCAATCTATTTTTTGCTGCACGAAGGGCACTCATTCGTGAAACTGCCCCAACTACCATAAGGTATGTACACATACAAAGTCCTATTGCGATAATCCCTATTATGGGTAAAGCAAATATGCCAAATAAAGGAGTCATAATTGCTATAATATCATGTTTACCTCCTAATACACTTTGTATGGAAAGCGCTGCGGCTAAATACAAAACTGCAATAATCACAAGACTTATTGTCATAGCCTTCATAAGAGTTTTTTTAGGATTTTCTATATCTTCAATATAATTACCAATGACCTCCCACCCCACTATTGCCCAAAATAAAATTAGCAGCGTATATCCAAATTTGGATAGAGAAAATGCTGTATTAGGCAATCCTATATGGGAATTAAAGATCAAAGCATAGGTGCTTCCACACAATAACAATACTGCCGTAAATGCCGTTAATATGAAAGCTACCCTGCCTAAAGTTTTGACACCTAAAATAATTATACAGACACAAACAATTTCTATTCCAAAGGCTATGATTTCAATATTTACATTTGAAAAAACGCGAAAGTTTTTCAAGAAACCTGCTGCAGTGATTAAAACCGCTGCAGGACCAAAACAAACGGCAGCTGTAAGAAAATTTTCAGTAAGTTCACGCCAAAAAACTCCAAGGGTATTACCCACTGCAATTGCAATTCCTTCATTTCCTGGACTTTTCAAACTTAAAAATACAAATACATAAGCAAATACAATTCCTAGTGCCATTATTACAATCCATGCTAATATAGCCCATTGACCAATAACCTTATATGCTATTGGAGGCAATAATACTATTCCCGATCCTAAAACAGGTCCAACTATAAGACCACAAAGTGTAACAACTCCAATGCTTCTATTTTTATCCATACTCTCCCCACTTTTCCTAAAAATAACTTGAATTTTTATCAATATTATACTAACATAGAATCAATTATTAATAAAATTGAATTATTTGAAACTATAATTCAATTTTATTGAAGTTAGGAGAAAATACTATGGAACTTAGAAATCTAATAACATTTTGTAAAATCACCCATTTGAAAAGCTATTCTAAAGCCGCAAGAGAACTTGGATATGCTCAATCTACAATTACAACCCAAATTCAACTTCTAGAACAAGAACTTAATATAAAGCTATTTGAAAGAATTGGACGAAGTATAAAGTTGACTTCTAAAGGTCTAATCTTTCTTAAATATGCACAAAATATAGTGAATCTTGCACATGAGGCTAAAGAAGCAATAAATGACACAGATATTCCTGCTGGAACTTTAAGAATTGGTACCGTTGAATCCCTTTGCACAATGAAACTTCCTGAGCTTCTCAGAAATTATCACAAAAAATATCCCAATGTGGAAATTATAATTAAATTAGGTATATGCTCCGATTTAAGAGATATGCTTAAAAATAACATAGTGGATTTAATATTTATATTAGATGAGCCAGTTATGGATTCAGATTTAATATCATGCATGTCCTATAATGAACCTATGGCAGTTCTGGCTTCACCATTAAATGAATTAGCATATAAAAATAATCTAACCATAGAAGATATTAAAGATGAGTCATTAATTCTTACAGAAAGTGGCTGCAGCTATAGAAGTGCCTTTGAAAAAATATTTCATAAATCGGGTCTAAGTCCACATTTATCACTGGAGGTAGGAAATGTTGAGGCTATTAAGAATTTTACTATGAGTAATCTTGGAATTACTTTATTGCCTGTGATGACTGTAAAAAAAGAACTGGCTAAAAAGAATTTAATATTATTGGATTTAGAAGGATGTGAATTCAATATGATGACACAGATGCTCTATCATAAGAATAAATGGATAACAGCGGCAATGAAAACTTTTATCCAAATGGCCTCCACTATGCCTGTCACCCCAACTTCTTGAAAGTGAGGTAACACCGCTGTATCCTTTTGTAAACTTCTTTAATTTTTATCCGAACGCTACCATTGCTAACACCCACAGCTTCTTAAAAATGGGGGATAAGCACTGCTACGCGTCTGGATAAGTTCTTCTAAGATTCAGGTGGAGAAAAGCATTTCTCATGAGCAAACTCCACCTGAACCTAAGAATTACTTGATATGACTACCTAAATCTCTCTTTCATCTGTCTCTCTATATCTCTCTTAGCAGCTTTCTCCAGCATGGAATCTCTTTTATCATAGTTTTTCTTTCCCTTGGCTACTGCTAGATTTACCTTCACTCTGCCATTTTTAAGATAAAGAGATAGCGGCACAATAGTATATCCCTGCTGTGCAGTATATCCAAGCAGTCTTGCTATTTCCTTCTTATGGAGAAGTAACTTTCTGTCCCTTAGAGGATCTTTATTAAATATATTTCCTTTTTCATAGGGACTTATATGCATATTACGTATAAAAATTTCTCCATTTATTATTTCACCATAGCTATCTTTTAAATTGGATTTTCCAGCCCTTATAGATTTAACCTCGGTTCCAACCAATTGTATTCCCGCTTCCATTGATTCTTCAATGAAATAATCATGTCTTGCCTTTCTATTTTCCGCAAGAGTTTTGTTATTGGATTTATTTTTAGCCGACATGGTTTTTATCCCCCCTTACAACTTTCATGGATTACTTTAAACAAGTCTATTCCTCTTTATCATCTTTTTCTTTTACTACTTCAAAATATATCTCATGAGCAGCCAGGTCAACCTTTGATACATGAATTCTAACTTCATCACCTAATTTGTAGATATTTCTGGTTCTTTCACCTATAAGACTCAAGTGCTTTTCATCATATACATAATAGTCATCTTCCAAAGTACTTATGTGAACTAATCCTTCTATAGTATTTGGAATTTCTACAAACATTCCAAAATTAGTAACTGAAGATATTATACCATTAAATTCTTCTCCTATTCTTGTACTCATATATTCTGCCTTTTTCAAGTCATCTACTTCTCTTTCTGCCTCCTGAGCCAATCTTTCCATATCAGAAGATTGCCTTGCCGCATAATCTACTTCCTTTACTAATCTCTTTATCCTATTATCAGTTAACTGACCATTTATAAATTCTTTAATTATTCTATGGATAATAAGATCGGGATACCTTCTTATGGGAGATGTAAAATGACAATAATACTTGGCTGCCAATCCAAAGTGTCCTATACATTCAGGAGAATATCTGGCCTGTTTCATAGAACGAAGCATTAGTGTACTTACCACAGTTTCTTCCTTTTTTCCCTTTACCTTCTCTATTATATCCTGAAGTGTTTTTGGATGAACATCTTTTCCCCATCTCACTGCATATCCCAGATTATGAATAAATTCATTAAAATGCATCAATTTTTCTTCATCAGGATTTTCATGTACTCTAAATACAAAAGGTAAAGTAGTCCAGAACATATGCTCTGCTATGGTCTCATTGCACACCAGCATAAATTCTTCTATTATCCTATTTGATATTCCCCTTTCATAGGGTTCAATCTTTATAGGCACACCCAATTCGTTAAGAGTTATTTTACATTCCTCAAAGTCAAAATCTATAGCTCCCCGCATCATTCTTTTTTTATTTAAAATTGTGCAAAGTTCTTCCATAAGCTTAAATGTATCCACAAGATTGCCATATTTTTCTATGGTTTCCTTATCCCCTTTAAGTATCTTTGTAACATCTGTGTAAGTCATTCTTTCATTGCTTCTTATTACACTTTCTACAATATTATGTTCTATAACTTTTCCATTTTCATCTATTTTCATGAAACAGCTTAGGGTCAGTCTATCCGTATTTGGATTCAAGCTGCAAATTCCATTAGATAATTTTCTTGGAAGCATGGGTATAACCCTGTCTATGAGATACACTGAAGTTCCTCTTTTCAATGCTTCTTTATCCAGCGGATTTTTTTCTTTTACATAATAGGATACATCTGCTATATGTACTCCCAAATAGTAGCTTCCATCAGGAAGTTTTTCCAGGGACACCGCATCGTCTAAATCTTTGGCATCTTCTCCATCTATTGTGACAGTGAGCATATTCCTTAAATCCATTCTTCTTTCATACTCTTTATCCGGTATTTTTTCCGGTATACTCTCCGCATAGGATTCAACTTTCTGTGGAAATTCCTCGGGAAGATTATTCTTTTTTATTATAGTCAATATATCTATACCCTTTTCCCCTTTTTTCCCTAGTATATCAACTATTTTACCTTCTGGATTTCTTCTCTTGTCAGGCCACTGGGTGATTTCTGCAATTACAATATCCCCTGTCTCAGCCTCTTTTTTACAATTCTTGGGTATGAATATATCCTGATATATACGTTTTTCTTCCGGTACAACAAATCCAAAATTTCTGCTGTTTTCAAAAGTTCCTATAACTTTACTGTTTGCTCTTTCAAGTACCCTTATTATTTCTCCTTCACATTTCTTTTCCGTATTTGCTTGTTTGTTTATTTTTACTACTACCCGATCCCCGTTCATGGCACCATTTAATGCTGAAGATGGGACAAATATATCCTTTCCCTCATCATAAGGTATTACAAAACCGTATCCTTTCTGATGTCCTTGAAATTTTCCAGTTACAAGGCCCATTTTATCCGGTATTCCATACCTATTAGTACGGGTCTTAACTATGGTACCCTCTCTTTCTATCTCATCTACTATCTTTTTAAAATTCTTCACATCTGCTTTTTTTACAGAAAACACTTTTTCCAATTCTTTTATATTCATAGGCTTATACGCCTGTTCTTTCATAAAATCTACAATAGCTTCTTTTATGTTCATTTTTTCACCACCTTCTATATATATTGATATTAGTAATAAAATAATATTCCATATTATAAAAACATTTTTACTTGCTTCCTGTATTTTATATATCCTAATGATATATTATGTCCATGTTATAAGTCAATATATTCCCTCAATTGTAAAATATTTTATAAAACATTTCTCACTGCATACTAAAAAAATAAATAGAGTATAAATCTACTCTATTTATGTAAACTATTATTCAAATTATTTTATCATAGTCTGTACTATACATATAGCTGCAAATAATATAGCTAACACAACAGTTGTTTTGGATAACATTGCTTCTGAAGTTCTGGATTTATTTTTTGAATAAAAACTTTCAGAAGGCCCTCCTGATATAAATCCACTTAGACCATTGGTCTTTCCTGGCTGCATCAATATAACACATATAAGCATAACTCCTATTATAAGTTGTGCAATTATTAAAAAAATATGCATGGATTCCACCTCCTGCCATTACATAGGAAATAATTAACTTAAAACAAATTTACATACATATTAGACATGTTCTCATTACATTCCTTTTTAGCTACCTTATTGTAGCATATATATATTGGAATTGCAATTTTTAAAGGCCCTCAAAGACAGACCTTTAAAAATCATAATTGTAAATGGTAAATTTCTATTGTTTCAGAGATTACTTGATATTGTAGAAAGTATTTAATCCCCTATACTCAGCCGTTTCACCAAGTTCCTCTTCTATTCTTAAAAGTTGATTATATTTTGCCACTCTCTCACTTCTAGCTGGAGCACCGGTTTTTATCTGTCCTGCATTTACTGCTACAACCAAATCAGCTATGGTGGTATCTTCCGTCTCTCCAGATCTATGGGACACTACTGCAGTGTATCCGGCTCTTTCCGCCATTTCTATGGCATTTAATGTTTCTGTAAGAGTTCCTATCTGATTTAATTTTATAAGTATGGAATTTGCCACTTTCTTATCTATGCCTTTTTTTAATCTTTCCGTATTGGTAACAAATAAATCATCTCCTACAAGCTGCACCTTATCTGCCAGCTTTTCAGTGAGTATGCTCCATCCTTCCCAATCCTCTTCTGCCATGGCATCCTCTATAGAAATTATAGGATATTTATTCACAAGAGTGACATAATAATCTACCATTTCTTCTGAACTTAAAACTTTTCCTTCACTCTTTAAATTATATTTTCCATCTTCATATATTTCCGTAGAAGCAGGATCTAAAGCTATAAATATATCTTTTCCAGGAACATATCCAGCTTTTTCTACAGCTTCAACTATTATTTGTATTGCCTCTTCATTAGAATTCAGATTTGGAGCAAAACCTCCTTCATCACCTACACCTGTATCCTGTCCTTTTGATTTTAAAAGTGACTTTAATGTATGGTAAACTTCCGAACTCATTCTAAGTGCTTCTGTAAAACTTGGAGCTCCCACAGGCATTATCATAAATTCCTGAAGATCTACATTATTATCTGCATGTTTTCCTCCATTTACTATGTTCATCATAGGAACAGGCAGAACTTTGGCATTTACCCCGCCTATATATTGGTATAAGCTGAGCCCCAGATATTTAGCTGCAGCTCTTGCACAAGCAAGAGATACCCCTAAAGTGGCATTAGCCCCCAATTTTCCTTTATTGTGGGTACCATCAAGTTCCAACATAGTTTTATCTATCAATACCTGATCAAATGCATTCATTCCGATAAGTTCTTCTGCAATATAATTATTTATATTTTCTACGGCCTTTAAAACGCCCTTTCCCATATATTTTTCCTTGTCTCCATCTCTTAGCTCCACAGCTTCAAATGCACCGGTAGATGCACCAGAAGGCACTGCTGCCCTTCCTTCTGTACCATCTTCTAGTATTACTTCCACCTCCACAGTTGGATTTGCCCTGGAATCAAGAATTTGTCTTGCTGTTACATCTACTATCTCTACATAATTTCTCATGAATATTCACCGCCACATAGACTTATGACGACTTTTTTCAACTCCTCTCAATACTTTATTTTGATAATGCTCCTGGAAATTAATTAATACAAAATTTTACTATTTAATAAGACTTTTTCCTGTCATTTCTTTAGGTTTTTCAAGTCCCATAACCTGGAGTATAGTGGGAGAAATATCTGCTAATATGCCATCTTTTCTTAATTCAGTGGAATTTTTTGATATGTACAAAAATGGCACTGAATTTGTAGTATGAGCTGTCATGGGATTTCCTGTAGAATAATCTACCATCTGCTCGGAATTTCCATGGTCTGCAGTTATAAATACTGTACCATGTTTTTCCAATATCTTGCTTACAATCTTGCCCAAGCACTCATCCACCACTTCTATTGCCTTTTTAGCAGCCTGAAATATTCCTGTATGCCCTACCATATCCGGATTTGCAAAATTTAATATTATCATATCATATTTATCCTGCTCTAATCTATCTAAAACCGCAGAAGTTACCTCTCTTGCACTCATTTCAGGCTTTAAATCGTAAGTTGCCACCTTTGGAGATGGAATAAGCTCCCTGTCTTCATTTTTATTTGGTGCCTCAACTCCTCCATTGAAGAAAAAAGTTACATGGGCATATTTTTCTGTTTCTGCTATTCTCAATTGACTTTTCCCCATCTTACTTACATATTCTCCTAAAGTGTTTTTGTACACTTCATTGTTAAAGGCAACATATACATTTTCAAGGGTTGCATCATATTCAGTCATGGTTACAAACTTCAAATTAAGTTTCTCCCTTTTGAAACCTTTAAATATATTATCATTTAAAGCCCTTGTAAGCTGTCTTGCCCTATCTGGTCTGAAATTAAAAAATATTACAGAATCTCCGTTCTTTATGGTGGCCACAGGCTTATTGTTTTCTTCAATTACTGTTGGAACTATGAACTCATCTGTTTTTCCATTGTCATAAGAATTTGTCACTGCCTCACCAGCACTGGCTGCCTTATTCCCCCTGCCATAAACTAAAGCATTATATGCAAGTTCCACTCTCTCCCATCTTTTATCTCTATCCATGGCATAATATCTTCCCGACACTGTTGCTATTTTTCCTATTCCAATTTTTTGTATGTATTTTTCCATATCATCTATATACATATAGGCAGAGCTTGGAGGAACATCTCTCCCATCCGTAAAGGCATGGATATACACCCTGCTTGCTCCTTTTTGTTTAGCCAACTGCAAAAGTCCCTTTAAGTGATTCGTATGAGAGTGCACTCCCCCAGGAGATACAAGTCCTAAAAAGTGCAGATCCGAATTATTTTTAACGGCATTATCTACAGCACTATTTAAAACTTCATTTTTAAAAAATTCTCCCTCATTTATAGACTTTGTGATTCTAGTGAGGGCTTGATATACTATTCTTCCTGCCCCTATATTTAAATGTCCAACCTCTGAATTACCCATTTGACCTTCTGGTAATCCTACACTCAGACCACTAGCTTCAAGTTCAGTATGGGGATACTTTTTAAAATATTTATCTAAGTTAGGTTTATAAGCTGCCTTCACAGCATTTCCATTATCTATTTTTGAAATTCCAAAACCATCTAATATCATAAGCATTACTGGCTTTTTTTCCATGTCTTCCTCCAAAAAAATTTAATAATTTACTATAGCCGCGAAATCTTGTGGCTTTAAGCTGGCTCCTCCAACTAATGCTCCATCTATATGGGGTTGTTCCATCTGGGCTTTAATTGTAGCAGGTTTTACAGAGCCTCCATATTGAATTCTTACTGCTTCTGCTGTAGTTTCTCCATACATTTTTGAAACTACATCTCTTATATGAGCTATTGTATCATTTGCCTGCTTATCTGTGGCAGTTTTACCTGTTCCTATAGCCCATATGGGTTCATAAGCTATAACAAGCTTTTCCACCCGTTCCTTTTTCAGATCCTTAAGTGCCAGTTTTATCTGCCTGCCCAGTACTTCTTCTGTTATACCATTTTCTCTCTCCAAAAGACTTTCCCCGCAGCAGACTATAGGTATTATATCATGTTCAAAAGCTTTTTTTATCTTTTTATTTATTGTTTCATCTTTTTCGTTAAAATACTGTCTTCTTTCACTGTGTCCGATTATCACATAATCCACTTTAAGGGACTTTAACATTCCTGGAGAAATTTCTCCTGTGTAGGCACCACTTTCTTCATAATGCATATTCTGTGCTCCAACTTTTATATTGGTTCCGCTTACCGCTTTAACCACTGCATCAAGACAAACATAAGGCGGACATAAAACTACATCACACTTTGCATCTCTTACAAGAGGCTTCAATTCTTCAACCAGTTTCAAAGCATCCTCTAGATTTTTATTCATTTTCCAATTTCCCGCTATTATTGCTTTTCTCATAAATAATTCCCCCTGTTAAAGTTATTTATCATTTAAAGCGGATATCCCTGGTAATTCTTCCCCTCCTAAAAATTCAAGAGAAGCTCCTCCACCTGTGGATATATGAGTCATTTTATCTCCAAAACCCAGCTGATTTATAGCTGCCGCACTATCTCCTCCCCCTATGATAGTAATGGCACCTGATTCGGCCATAGCTTTAGCCACTGTAAAAGTTCCCTTTGCAAAATTTTTGAACTCGAACACTCCCATGGGACCATTCCAAATTATAGTTTTGGAATTTTTTATGGCATCTGCATATACTTTGGCCGTCTTAGGTCCAATATCCATACCCATATAACCATCTTTTATATTTTTGTCATCTTCTAATATAGGTCTTGCACTTTCATCAAATTTATCCGTAACTACTCTATCTACAGGCAGCAATAACTTTATACCCTTTTCTTTTGCCTTATCTATCATTTCTTTTGCATATTCTATTTTATCTTCTTCCACTACGGAGGTTCCTATGGTGTAACCTTGTGCTCTTGCAAAAGTGTAACTCATTCCTCCTCCAATTATTAAAGTGTCTACCTTTTCCAATAAATTATTTATTACATTTATCTTATCGGAAACCTTTACCCCACCAAGTATGGCTGTAAAAGGTCTGGATGGATTTTCTATGGCATTTCCTAAAAATTCAAGTTCTTTTTGTATTAAATACCCACATACAGCTGTAGGCAGAAATTTAGTAACTCCTACAGTGGAACAATGTGCTCTATGAGCTGTACCGAAAGCATCATTCACAAAAATTTCTCCAAGGGATGCCAGTTCTTTTGAAAAGTTATCCTGATTTTTAGTTTCTTCTATCCTATATCTTGTATTTTCAAGAAGTATTACATCTCCATCTTTCATATTTTTAACTGCAGCTTTGGCATTTTCCCCTACCACATTATCATCTGCTGCAAATACTACTTCTTTTTTCAAAAGTTCTGAAAGCCTTTTTGCAACGGGAAGTAGTGACATTTCCGGCTTTGCTTCCCCTTTTGGTTTTCCTAGATGTGAACAGAGTATAACTTTAGCATTGTTCTCCATTAAATACTTTATAGTAGGAAGTGATCCTATGAGTCTATTCTCATCTGTAATCTTCCCTTCTTGCAGAGGCACATTAAAATCACATCTTACCAGCACCCTTTTTCCTTTCACGTCTACATCTTCAATTGTCTTTTTATTAAAAACCATCTATCTTTTCATCTCCTTTATAAACACTCTATTTAATATTATACAACTGATTTAGAAAATATTATAGTAAAAAATCCCTGTCTTATAGCAAAAACTACAAAATCAGGAATCTTATACTGCCTATAGTCTATCAGCAATATATTTAGTTAAATCCGCAAGTCTGTTGGAGTATCCAAACTCATTGTCATACCAGGCGATAACTTTTATCATATTTCCCCCTATAGCCATGGTTGAAAGGGCATCTATTATACAGGATCTATCGTCTCCCCTGTAATCTATGGATACCAAAGGTTCTTCACTATATCCAAGTATCCCCTTCATATCAGTTTCTGCAGCCTTCTTAAATGCTTTATTTACCTCATCTGCAGTAATATCTTTTGAAAGCTCTGCAACTAAATCCGTACAAGACACCGTAGGAGTAGGGACTCTTAGGGAAAATCCGTTTAATTTCCCTTTTAACTCTGGAAGTACCAATGCAACAGCTCTTGCAGCTCCGGTAGTAGTCGGTACCATGGACTCTATTGCAGCTCTGGCTCTTCTCATGTCCTTATGTGGAGCATCAAGCAACCTCTGATCTCCTGTATAGGAATGAACCGTAGTAATCAATCCTTTTACTATGCCAAATTCTCTATGAAGCACTTTGGCAAAAGGTGCAAGACAATTTGTGGTACAAGACGCATTTGAAATTATATTGTGCTTAGAAGAATCGTAACTTTCTTCATTAACTCCCATGACTATGGTAATGTCCTCATTTTTAGCTGGAGCGGATATTAAGATTTTTTTTACCTGCCCCCCCATATGTGCACTGGCCTTTGCAGCATCTGTAAATAATCCTGTACACTCTATAACTATTTCTACACCCAAGGAACTCCAATCTATATTTTTAGGATCTCTCTCTGCAAATATTTTTACGTTTTTTCCATTTACAATTATTGAATCTTCTTTTGCTTCCAAGCTTCCCTGAAATTTTCCATACAATGAATCATATTTTAACAAATGAGCTAGGGTATTTGCATCAGTCAAATCGTTAATACCCACAACTTCTAGATTATCATCATAATTTTTTACCAATGCCTTAAATACATTTCTTCCTATCCTGCCAAAACCATTAATACCAACTTTAGTCACTTCCAATTCCCTCCTAATATTAAAATATCTATCCTATTACTGCCGCTACTAATTTATATTTTATCGCAGTTCATATAAAAATATTCATAAATATAAAGCATATAAGAAAATACCTGGTAAAAATATCTGGTATTTTCTTATATGCTTAAAATTAAGTATTTCTTATATGCAAGTTCTATCCTAATAATTTTCTATAAAAAATAATCCGCAAGCTCTAGAACCCGAATGTACTCCTACTGTGCAACCCACTTCACATTCTATAAGCTCTATTTTCTTTTCCTCTAAATTCTTCCTAAGTACATCCAATATATCCGATTCTCCTACATGAAGCAATATAGATACTTCCCCTTCTTTTATCCCCTTTTTATCAATATAATCCACCATATTTCTAAGAGTTCTTTTACTTCCCCTTACCTTATCAATTACTGTCATTTCACCATTTTCTACTGCCACTATTATTTTTATCCCCAGGATGTTCCCTATAACGCCAGCCGTTTTAGAAAGACGCCCTCCCTTCACAAGGTTGTCTAAACTATTAAAGGCAAGTGTACTCTTTATATGAGGGGAAATTTCTTTTATTTTATCCTCTATCTCTTTTATCCCAAGACCTTCTTCCTTTAATTTTGCAGCCTTAATGACCTGAAGGCCCAATCCAGAGGTTACATTCATACCATCTATTACAATTATATCCTCTGTTTGAAGCATTTCTTTTGCAATACATGCCGATTGATATGTACCACTCATTTTGGATGAAAGATGAATAGACACTATTTTATATCCTTGTTTTATATAGGAATCATAACATTCTAAGAATATTTGGGGATTTACCTGCGTGGTAGATGGGAATACATCACTTTTATCCATTTTATGCAAAAGAGTATGAATATCTATATCAATTCCATCTCTATAAGAGTCTTTTCCAAAATTAATAAGAAGAGGCAGTACCTCTATATTATATTTTTTCAATATACTGTCTGGCAAATCTGCAGTACTGTCTGTTATTATTTTTATTTTCTCCATTTTAAGATAGCTCCTCCCTTAGGTATGTAAATATACATATCAAGCCGGAATTTCTTATTTCATATTTGGAAAGTCCAGCTGTCTCAAAGCTTCATAAACAACTATTGCTACAGCATTGGATAAGTTCAAAGAACGGGTAGTTGTTTTTATCATAGGTAACCTTATGTTTTTCTCTGGATTACTATCTCTTATTTTGTCAGGTAGTCCACAGCTTTCTTTTCCAAAAACTATAAAATCTTCATCTTTGAATTTTGCATGTTGATAAAAATTTTTTCCATGGGTAGTAGAGAAATAGAAGGTACCATTTTTATATCTTTCTCTAAGTTCCTCATAATAATCATATAAAGTTAAATCTAAGTATTTCCAATAATCAAGGCCTGCTCTTCTTAAATGTTTTTCATCTAAACTAAAACCTAAGGGTTTTATAAGATGAAGTCTTGAACCTGTAAGCACACAAGTCCTGGCAATATTGCCTGTATTTTGAGGTATTTCAGGTTCAAACAGAACTATATTCAAGCTCAATATCATTTCCTCCTCTAAACATATCTATACGACAAAAAATTGACTCATTAGTTCAAAAGTCCTAATAAATATATTACTCCATAATAATACTACAGTAAAGAGCAGGTGCTATAAATTATATAATATAATTTATAGCACCTGCTCCAAAATTTATTCCTATATTTTTTTCAAAAAACTCTTTCATATTCTCTAATTTCTCTGGTTTATATATGTATTTTCCATAGCCAAATTGACCATATTTAAATTTTCTTCCTTCCTCATCCATAGGAAGACTGGTGCTAGAATATACTTTTAATATATTTTCTTTGGCTCTTTTAGTAAATCTATGAGATATTACCTCAAAAGAAATTTCCTCTCCTTGAAAAATATTATTTATCCTTTCTAGAAGAGCCTTATACTCTTCTTTCCAATTAGAGTATAAAAAAACAGGAGCAATTATAAATCCAAGTTTATACCCAGCTTTTACTACTTTAAAAGCTGCCCTTAATCTTTCTTCCACCTTTGGAGTTCTATGCTCAAACTGAGTTATTATCCTATCTGTATTGATACTGAACCTGATGGTGGTTTTACCATTATGCTCTAAATTAAGCAGACTATTTATATCTGTAAATTTTGTAACAAATCTAAAATAAGAATTATCTCTGGAACCAAAAAATTCTATGGCTTTTTTTAAAGCTCCCGTATAAAATTCTACAGGAATAGGATCTGAAGTTGCAGCTCCTTCAAATATAGTACTATTCGGGTATCTTTCCATTTCATATTTCTCAGCTTTATTTAATATTTCATCCAAATTAACATATACTTTCGTATAGGGCTTTTTCCCCATCTGAGTGTTTAAATAGCAATATTCACACATTCCCATACACCCACTACATAGTGGAAGTTGATAATTAGCAGAAGGCCTGCAGGATTGAAAACTGGAACTCTTTCTTATACCCACTACTAAAGTATTTTTGCCTTGAAGATACATTTCTTCTGGACTTTTACCAGGTATTCCAACTATTCTTCCACTTTTAGAATACAGTATCTCCACATTATTTTTATGCTTAAAATACTCTAAAATATTATTCCCTAAATTATATTCTAAAGCTTTTTCTTCAAATACCACTCTCTTCGGCATGAACACACCAATCACCTCATACATTCATTAAAATTTGTTCTCTTTTTAATAAACCATTATCAACAAAATAATTTAATAACTGAACTTCCCTACTGAATAGTATGAGTTTTTTGCCTTTAAACAATACCGACTTGTGCATTTTTATACAAAGCCTAAAATTAACTAATACTCTTATCTCTTTCAAAATAGGATATAACCTTTATAAGTTCTTTTCTTTTAAAAAACTTTAAATGGAAAATTGTTTTACTTCTCACTTTCATCCAAATAATTAATTATTCCATTTGAAATATTCTCCGCCAATTTTTTTAATACTTTTTCATTGGATAATCTCTTTCTATCTTCTTCATTAGTTATGAATCCACACTCCACCAATACCCCAGGTATCTTGCTATATCTTAATACCGCCAGATTCTGCCTCCTTATACCCCTACTTTCCCATCCATCATTTTTAACACACTCTTTTTCTATGGAATTAGCCAGTTTTATTCTTTCCTCTTTCTGGTATCCATTTAAATCATAATATAAAGTAGTTATACCTTTAAAGTCTTTATCATTTAATGAATTTACATGTATGGAAACAAAGGCATCTGCATAAGAGGAATTCACTATGTCTCCTATCTCATCAAGTGCTAATAGCTTGTCCTCTTCCCGTGTAAGAAATACCACATTTCCCTTACCACTTAAATAAGTCTCAGCATACTTTGCTATCTTTAGAGTTATATTCTTCTCTTCCATATTTCCATAGCTAGTACCCTTATCTATGCCTCCATGTCCTGGATCAAGAACTATGTAGTATTTTTTTGATGAGACATCTTTATCAGTAGGTTTATTCACCATATTTCCCAAAGGAGCCGCAGTTATATTAATTGAATTTTTTCCATTGAGCAGGCTAATGTTTTTGGCAAAAATTAACATGGCCAGAGTAAAAAAAACACAAGAAAACATGACTTTTTTCTTGCTATTAAATAACATACCATCACTACTCTCTTTTTCATTTTTGTATTTTATAGTAAGTATACCATTTATTTACTTAAATTTCCATATGAATTTAAATTTTATTTAGTTATTTTCCTTTCCATTATAATATACATTATTTCTTCTCCTCTTCATATTTAATATCTAACTTTTATATTCTATAGCACTACTTGATTTAATATTACAATTCCATCATACTTTCAGTAAATTATATTTTATCTGATTTTAATATGTTATTAACATTTATATACTAATATAATTATGAGGAGTTGATAAAATGAAATACTTCAACATATGTATAGATATTGACGGAACAATTACAGATCCCTACTGTTGGTTGGATATGGCCAACAAATACTTTAAAAAAAATATATCAATTGAGGAAATCACCCAGTACAGGGTAGATAAAGTTATGGGAGTAACCAGAAGTGAATATGTAGATTTTTATAATAAAAATAAATTTGAACTCCACAGCGGAAAAGAACCTATAAGAAAAGATGTAAAAAAAACTATTCAGGAACTTATAAAAACAAATAACATTTACTTTGTAACTGCCAGGGAAAAAGATCTTGAAATTCTCACTTATCACTATCTAAACAAACACAACATACCCTATGACGGAGTTTTTGTACTTGGTACTTCCTACAAGGTGGATACTGCCATAGACTTAAAATGTGATGTATTTATAGAAGATTGTTATGAAAATGCTCTGCAGTTATCCAAGAGTGGATTTAAAACATTATTAATAGATACTAACTATAACCGCTTTCCATTAAATGAGAACATCACAAGAGTATTTAACTGGACTGACATATACAATATTTTAGAAAAAATGCTATTACAGAAAAAAGTCATATAATAGCATTTTTAAAAATAAAACCTTATTGTGCTTCATCCTTTGAAGCTATAAACACTGCAATTATTATTAATATTCCACCTATAAAAAAACCGGTGTTCAATTGCTCTCCAAGACAAAGCCAGCCTAAGATAGAACCTGTGACAGGCTGAAAAAACAAAAATAAGGATCCCATTCCTGCATCCATTAATTCAATACCTTTATTCCAGAGAAAAAATGCTGCTGCAGTAGATATAACTCCAAGATACAATATTCCAAGCAAAAACTGCCTGTTATATAATATAAAAGAAATATTTTCATGCTGTAAAAGCATTAATGGAGTAGTAAATATTAATGCAAACAATATTGCATAGGTGGTTATAGTTAAAGAATCAAAACGCTTTGATGCCACTTTAACATAAACAGATAAAAGTGCCCAGGTTACAGCTGCCCCAACCAACACTATATTGCCTAAAAAATGCTTTAAAAACATTGTATCAAGGCCTATAACTATAACAACACCTAATGTAGCCAGTACTAGGGAGATTATTTTCTTTCTGGTAAAGGCTTCCTTCAATATAAATCTGGCAAACAAAACAACAAAAACCGGTGTAGATGCTGTAATTAAAGCCCCTGTATGCGCATCAGACAGTTGTGTTCCTAAAAACTGCATGAATATAGATATAAAATATCCAATAAAACCTATCCAAGCTATCAGGAGCCAGTCCCCTTTTTTTATAACCACTTTACGCCTTTTTTTATGTTGAAAAGCCCTAAGTATTACAAATAGCACTACAAAGGCAATGGCATACCTAACCCAAAGTAGTGTAATAGGAGATACAAATTCTAAAATATATTTACTAAGTACATACATTGATCCCCATATAGAAGCTGCAAGAAACAAACATAAAGATCCAATCAATTTTTCCTTCATTTTAAATATCCTCCGTCTTTTCATTTAATGGTATTTAATATCTAAAATGAGGCGCCCCGTCGTAATAACTGTCCATCCTCATCCCAGATTAAGAATAGACGGATGGTTGATCATTTTCAAACAAATTTAAATAATACATATTAAAAGCCCCCTTGAAATCAGATTGTTAAATCAATAGATTTTAAATTATATTTTTATTATTTATATAATAATATTGCCTTAAACAAATAAAAGTCAAGCCTTTTAAAAATTTTCTTCGGATAAAAAAAGAACTTATATTTCTATAAGCTCTTTATATGATAAATTATAAGTTTTTAGGCGTGTAATAAAGTATGGGCATTTAATCTATGCTTTAAATTCTTCTTATGTCAATGCCTTTTTTAAATCCTTTTTTTACATTAAGATAAATAATGGTTATTCCATCCTGTGCTCTGTAGTCTATACTTTCAATTCTATCTCTCATTTTTAAACCTATAGGTAAATTGCAACTAACAGAATAATCATGAGCATCTACAACACTCTTGCCACTTACTTGTACATAATCATTCTTTAAGACAACGTTAACATCCTCAGGTCTTATTCCTACAGTTCTGCAAACAGCTTTATAACCATTTGGCGCTTCTTCCCAGCGACTAGGAACGATATCTTTATTTTTGCAATCATCCATCAAATCGTGAGGCTTATCAAACCATTTCCCTAAAATTTCATCTACTGTATCAAAATCCTTATACCTTGTTAAAGAATTACCCATAAAAATTCCCTCCTCATTAAAATTTATTCTTGATAAATTATTTCTTTTATATTTTTTAATATTCTTACTTTTGGCAGTTCGTGAGTTTGTTAAATTATTATCATTATTTAATTTAATTATACTACTATAATATTCATATGTCTATATAATTTATAATTTTTTTATAAATTTTCGTTAAAAAATACACATATTTTAATGCAATAATTTCTTCATCAAAACATGTGTACTTAATAAATGGTGTAAAATCCATCATTACTCTATTTCTCTAAGCCTCTCTACAACACTGCATCTGGTAGATACTCTATATTGAATTTCGGGGGTAATAACACATATAAAAAATATTATTATAATGCTGCACAACAACTGTAGATAGGGATATGAGAAAACTGCATAATCTGCCTGCTGCTGAAATAATTTAAATAATCCAAAGGTAATAACACTTCCAAATAATCCAACTAAAACTGTGGTCATACCTGCATATAATATTCCTTCAAACCTCAACATTTTTCTCATCTGCTTTTTAGTCATACCCAGGCTCTCCATTATGGCAAATTCATGCCTGCGTACCATAATACCAGTTGACATAACATTGACAAAATTAAGCACTCCAATAAGTGCCAGTATTAAAGTTACTCCCCCTCCTAAAATATACATGGTTATCTTAGCATCATGCATCATTTCCTGCTGCTCTATTTTAGAAATACGGGTAATTTCATGATCATTATCTGTAAGAGACTTTATTTTCTCTAGAGCCTGTTTTTCAAAATTGTCCTCCACATCAATGTTTACTTTATATACAAAAGGATTAGCTGCTAATTTTTCAAGAGCTTTATTTGACATATAAATATTAGGAGCCATTCCTCCTCCTGCATACTGAAATCCCCAAGGGATAAATCCTCCCAAGGGTATTTTTAAACTGGTCTTTGTAGATTCAATAGTAACATCCATTTCATTTACACCAGAATAAATCTCTGGATTGTCTGTTCCAATCAGTGCAAATTCCCCTCTCTCAAAAGCTTCAACATCTATAGGCTTTTTTCTGCCTTTATTAAATTCTTCAATATAACTGCTGTCAATCCCTATGATATATCCAAAAAACACCTGTTGTATATTTTTTTCTGTGGTATTTTCTTTAATATTAAATCTCTTCATGAACCATTTTACATGTTTTTCAAACTGCTCTGGACTATATTTCATATGCATTCCTTCAAGAGAGGTGGTATGCAAAGCAGTTATCCCTTCTATGGATTTAATTTTTTTAAAAAAATCCTTATTGAATTTTTGCTTCTTTTCACCAGTAGTACCTATACTTAAAGTGTTATTTTCAAGGATAAAATCATTTTTCACATAAGATGCAATAAAATTATCCATATTCATACTGGAGATCAAACAGGTAACTGTCATGAAAGTAGTAATGCCTAGAAATAGCGATATAAACACTATAAAAGCACGCTTTCTATTGCGGAAGATATTACGCCATGCCATTTTGTATAATTTTCCTCCATCTACAGAACGCTTTATCTTTCCTTTTAAATTTATTCCGGTATAGTTCATAGACTCAATGGGAGTTATTTTTCCTGCTATTTTTGCAGGCTTATATGCTCCAATCAGTGTAGTAATCAGTGCAAAAAATGCTCCTCCTATAAAAATTAAAGGATTAAAAGATATTTCAACTCCTGTATCCAGATCAACCGTACTTAAGGCCATGGGAACTGCCAGAAAAGATAGAATAGCTCCAAATACAAGTCCTAACGGAATTCCCACTGCAGATAATCTAAGTGCCTGACCTTTTACTATATTGCTTAATTGTCTAGGGGTAGTGCCAATGGTTTTTAGAAGTCCATAAAACCTAGTATCCTTTGAAATTGAAATGTAGAGCACATTGTAAATAAGCAAATAACCCGTAAACATAATAAAACATATAATAATTCCAAAGGCAAGTAAAGTGTAAGGTAAATCCTCATTATTTGTTTCATCATATATAGGTGAGGTTTTAATTTTTTGATTTCCAGCGATAGATAAATCTTTAACCAGCTGCTTATTGTATTTATTAATATTTTTACTGTCTTTATAAATTACAGATGCAGCACCATTTTCTTTAACTGACATTCCATTTTTCTCCGCAAATTCCTTAGATACAAGCATTACATCCGTATTTCCCGAACGAATATTTACATAGTCTTTAAAATACCCTGATAATACAAAAGTCTGGCTTTCAAATTTATTATCTTCAGTATTTACAGAAAAATCAAGTGGCATTTTCATTCCTATTGTAGGATTTTTAACACCCATATTTTCAAGCATCCACAGTGGAACCATGATTTCATTGTACTTTTTAGGGTAATTTCCTACCACATTGGTATTTGTAGGGACTCTAAACTGCTCCCACTCAGTTTTGTCATACCAGTATAGGCTGGCAGACATATTTTTCATTTTAGAGGTATTTTTCACTCCTGCCACATAGCTTTGAAGTCCTACAATTTTTACATAGTCTAAAGATTTTAATTTTTTAATTTGGTCGTCAGTGACCCTTGTAACTGCAGCATGGGCTTCAGTTCCCATAAGTCGTACCTGTTGAATCTTATAGGATTTTAAAAAACTCATGCCTATACTAAATATAAAAGTAATCAAAAGTGCAGTAAGGGTAACCGCAGCAATTACATATATATTTCGGGACTTATTTGTGTGCACCATTCTTTTGGTAAGTTTTTTTACCACTGCATTGTTATTATTTTGAAACAACTTCTCCCCTCCCTACCCTACAATTTTACCATCTTCAATATGAATAATTTTATCTGACAGTTGTGCTATTTCCTCATTATGGGTAATCATTACTATAGTTTGATGAAATTCCATGCTTGTGGCTTTTAAAAGTCCAATTACATCCTGACTTGTTCTGCTGTCTAAATTTCCTGTAGGTTCGTCTGCCAGTATGATAGCAGGCTTGGCAGCTAATGCCCTTGCAATAGCCACCCGCTGCTGCTGTCCACCGGACAGGTTGTTTGGCAGTGCATTGAGTTTCTCCTCCAGTTTCAACATTTTCACAATTTTATCCACAAAATTTTCATCCACTTTGTTGCCGTCAAGCTCAATGGGAAGAACAATATTTTCATAAACATTCAGTATAGGCACTAAATTATAATTTTGAAATACAAATCCAATACTTCTGCGCCTAAAAACAGTAAGTGATTCATCATCCATAAGAGATAACTCTTTTCCATCTACTAGTACACTTCCGGAAGTGGGTTTATCTAATCCTCCAAGCATATGTAACAAGGTAGATTTGCCACTGCCAGAAGTGCCTACAATAGCAGCAAACTGGCCATCTTCTACAGTTATACTTACTCCATCTAAGGCTTTTACAATAGTGTCTCCCGATCCATAATATTTTTTTAATTCATTCGTTTTTAATATGTCCATATTTCCTCCTTCCAAAATATAATTAAGTATAATATTTTTAGTAGTATTATACTTATATATTACAGTGGAAATATCTCATGAATCTCTCAATTTTAAAATAAAATATCACAGTATTGAGATATTGAGAAAGAGAAAAAAGCAGCTGCTAAAACTGCCTTTCATTAGGTAGAAATACAGAAAAGGTTGAACCCATGCCTACCTTAGAAGTTACCTTTATATATCCTCCCTGTGGTGAAATAATCTGGCGGGAAAGATAAAGTCCTATGCCAACCCCATATATATGTTGGACTTCCTCTTCACGGTAAAACCTCTTAAATATATTAGTTACATTCTGTTTTGCAATGCCTTTTCCCGTATCACTAATATCAATTTTTGTATACATCTCCCACCGAGTTACTTCAACAGAAATCTTTCCTCCTTTTTCTGTATACTTTACTGCATTGTCTAAAATATTAAAGAGAGCTTCAGCTGTCCATTTTCTATCATGAAATACTTTAATATGAGGATCACAGTTTATTGTTACTTCAATATTTTTCTTTTCTGCTGGGAGAACAATACTGCTTAAAGCCAAAGCTAGGGTATCATACAATGGTATGGATTCAATATAAAGTGTAATAGCTCCTATTTCCAATCTAGACATTTTCACCAAAGACTGCATTAAAAAATCCAACTTATTAATTTGAATTTCCATAGTCAGCAAAAACTCCCTTTGCTTTTCAGCGGGAAGCTGTGACTGAAGCAGGGTAGAATTATACATTTTAAGGTTTGCCACAGGGGTTTTTACTTGATGTGAAATATCTGAAACCATTTCCTGTATAGCCTGTTTTTCATTTTCATTTCTACTGCTGTTTTCCCTCATAATCTTATAAAGGCGTCTTAACTTTACATGAATTTTAGCAATTAAATCTTCAGATTCCATATGGAAGGCAATTTCTTCTTTTCCATTCATTATATCTTCAATACACTGACTTATTGAATCAGAAAAATCAACTATCTTTTTTCTTACAAGTAAAATAAATATAAAAGCCAATATAACAAAAGATGTGATAAATAAAAATGCACTAGCCCTTATAATCCAGTGTTGAAAATAGAAAAATACAGCTGTAATAAAACATACTCCAAGTATAAAAAATGAAATGCCAATTCCCCTATAGATATTACTTATAGACACTTTCTTTTTCAGCATTTTTCGTTTATCCACATATACCCCATACCATAAACTGTTTTTATGTATTTTCTATTTTCACTCTCAATTTTTCCCCGAAGGCGATTAATATTAACAGTAAGAGCATGTTCATCAACAAAATTTCCATGACAGTCCCATAACTTTTCAAGCAATACTTGTCTTGTAAGTACTTTATTGGGATTTTCTATGAATACCTTCAACATTTTATATTCCGTGGGGGTCAATGTAATATATTTTCCTTCCAAAGTTGCTGTGAACCTATTAAAATCCAGAATAAAACTGCCCTGTGTATAAATATTTTCTCCTGACTGTTTATTACATCGCCTTAAAATAGCTGCTACTTTTTTTCTGAAGATATTAATATTAAAAGGCTTTGTAATATAATCCTCAGCACCTAATTCAAAACCCTTCATAACATCTTCTTCCATATCACGGGCAGTTAAAAATACCACAGGAACATCTCTTCGGGATTTTATTTTTTTGCAAAAATCAAAGCCGCTTCCTTCAGGCAAATTTATATCTAATACAACTAAATCGAAGTCCGTATCTCTTATATTTTCCTCGGCAGAAGGCATATTATATGCCGAAATGACTTCATAGTTATCTAATTGAAGGTTATAACACAGCCCAGAATTTAGCATAATATCATCTTCAACAACAAGGATTCGCTTCACTAAAATCACTCCTCCTAAATAAATCTTTTAAACACATACTAACCTTAATTAATTTTACTGTCAAACGATAAAAAACATATGTGCAGAATACAGATAAATTATTAATAAATTTACTCTGTAAATAAAGAAAGAGCCTCATATTACATTAAGGCTCTTTTCTTACTGATTTATATTTTGATTTATCTCTATCTTCTAGATCTATATACTGAAAATCTCCATTTGAGTTCTTCTTTATGCCTAACTTTTCATATTGTTTATTTTTTACTTTACGCTTATTAACCATCATTATCACCTCTGAATTAGTATGTATACTAACTTATTGTTTTATACTCCTTTAGTTGCCTTTTCTCTACTGATAAGAGGTATACCCATACATTGAATGTCCTCTTTTTGATGTTTCTATTGCAGTTGTCAGACCGCAAATATATTCTACATTAAAAGAAGTTTTTATATCATGATTCAAAGCTAAAAGCTTTTTTAAACCCCAAATCTAACGCAGGTTTTCCTGAATTGTAAAATGAATTGCAGCCCATTAACTTTATTTGAGTCATAAAATTTTAAGTTAAATATATATGTCCAGGAGGCTGCATCCTGGCTTACAAAAAGATTGGTGAGGAGCCAGTCTTTTTGTTGCGTTGTTTTTATCAGACATTTATCCTTAAAACGTTGGCGGCAGAATGGAGGATATATGTCTAATTTTTTTACCTATGAAGAAAGACTTGAGTTGCAGAAATATCTGAAAAAAAGTCTTTCCTTTAAAGAAATCAGCTGCAAATTGGATAAAAATCCAACTACGATATCAAGAGAAGTACGTAAATACTGTTCTGAAGTTGCCACCGGTTATCCTGGTTTCCCTTTTAATTCCTGTAAGAACCGTTTTAACTGTCGAATAAAAAAAGTCTGTGGCAAGGAATGCTCCAGAAAATCAGATATCTATTGTAAACTTTGCACTTCGTGCAATGACAACTGTTCTCAATTTGTAGAAGAGATCTGTACCGCCAGATTCAGAGTTCCCTACGTTTTGTAACGGATGTGAAACGATTGGTAAATGTACACTTTTGAAGAATATTTACGATGCGGAGCATGCCCATATTAAAGCTTATGAAGCTATTTCAAAGTCACGAAGTGGCTTATGTATATCTGAAGATGAAATCAGCAGACTTAATAAGATTATTTCACCTCTGGTTCAAAATGGTCAGTCTGTGAATCAGATCTATATCAATCATAAGGATGAACTGATGTGCAGCGAAAAGACCATTTACAATTATATTGATGCATGCCTGTTTGATGTCAGGAACATTGATCTTCCCAGAAAAGTTAAGTTTCGTGAGCGATACAAAAAGCCTGAATTTAAAGTAGATAAAGGCTGCCGCATTGGTCGCAATTATGAAGCATTTGGAACTTTTATGGATAAGAATCCTGACATAGCAGTAGTACAAATGGATTCTGTCATTGGTAGTAAAGGAGGTAAATGTCTTTTAACTATTCATTTTGTAGAATGCAGTCTTATGCTTGCTTTTTTAAGAGAAGCAAACACATCAAAATCTGTGATTGATGTATTCAATCAACTTGATAGTACCCTTGGGAAAGACTTGTTTAGCAAACTATTTCCAGTTATTCTTACTGATAACGGAAGTGAATTTTCTAATCCCAAATCGATTGAATATAGGAACATTTCCTTTGCTGCGTACGCATGTATTTTACTGTGATGCGGGAAGTCCCTATCAAAAAGGAGCTATTGAAGTAAATCATGAACTTATACGTCGTGTACTTCTAAAAGGAACGAGTTTTAATCAGCTTACACAGGATGATATTAATTTAATGATGAATCATATCAATTCCTACAAAAGAAAAAAGCTAAATAATCGTAGTCCCTACGAAACATTCAGCTTTTATCATGGAGAAGAAGTTTTACATAAGCTTGGATGTGCACCAGTTGCCCCCAGTGATATCATGTTAAAACCTGCTCTTCTCAAAAAATAATAAATTTGCGTGCCGCCAACCATCTATTTGTCTAAGGAATAAAGGGGTGGATTCTCCGATTACAAAAAAATCGAGAGGGAGTTGACTCCTCTTTGGCATGCCTGTGATTATTATAATACTCCAATAAAAGTTGAAGATCAAACTGCATTTGGTTTACAAAAGTGGCTTCTCGTTTACAAAAACTGCAATTCGAGTACAAAAGTGGCATTTCGTTTACAAATATTCAGTTGTCGTTTACATATATGGCTTCTCACTTTACAAAGTGGCTTCTCACCTTACAAGTAAGTTACAAGTAAGTTTTCTAAAAAAGTCAATAAGGTTTCCTTTATAAATCTCAATAATTATTTATTGAAAAACAATAAATAATTATTGAAATTATTAAGAGGATGTAGTATGATGAAATTACAAAATTGTAAATGGAGGCAGTGATTTATGAAAGAGAACAAATATAATTCTATGGCTAAATTTTTAATAATTGTATTAAATGTGCTTATTGCCTTTGGGGTATTAACCTTTATAAGTTTAATTATAAGTACATTAACTTTAGGGGATATTGGGGCAGCAAATAGAAAATATATTGTAAACTGTATATTGTTTTTTATTGGAACTTCTTCCTTGGTATTTATTCTTTACTGTCTTAGAAAGATTTTAAAGTCTGTTATAAATGCAGGACCCTTTAATATGAGTATTGTGAAAAATCTAAAGGATATAGCTTTAAGCTGCTTTATTATAACTATATGCTATTTAATAAATTTCTTTTATAATAATCAGTTTAAAAGCTTCAAGTTAATAGAGATAGATCCAAGGGGCATACACACAGATACGGAATTCCTGATATTCTTCTTTGCAGGGTGCTTTGTTTTGATACTGGCTCAAATATACAAGCAGGCCGTGGAAGTAAAAGAAGAAAATGATTTCACGGTTTAGACACTAAAGGAGGCGTATTATGGCTATAATTGTAAACCTTGATGTAATGATGGCAAAACGCAAAATCTCTCTTAATGAACTGGCCGAGAAGGTTGGAATAACCAATGCCAATTTATCAATATTAAAAACCGGAAAGGCCAAGGCTGTAAGGTTTTCCACACTAGAGGCTATATGCAGGGAACTTAAATGTCAGCCGGGAGATATTTTAGAGTTTAGAGAGGAATAAAAGGAGGAGGCAAAATGGAAGTTAATAAAACTTTACAAACTAAAACTAAGTATGGGCTATACTGTGTGCTATTTTCACTGCTGCTTGGAATTATATTTGACAGATTATTTTTTGACAAGGCCCCTGGCATATCCTACCCCATATTTATAGGGCTGTGCATTGGATTTTTCCTATGGTCCATGAGAGATAGGCTAAGAATGAGAAAAAGCTTTGGCTGGTTTTTACTTATACCAATAGCCCTACTGTCCCTCAGCTTTGCAGTTCATACAGAGAACATATTTTATTTATTAAATTTTTTAGCGGTTCCAATTCTTATGATTGCAAGTTCTATTTTAATCGTGAATCCAAGGCTTAAATGGGATAAATCCAGTTTTATAGCTGAGATGTTAAGAAAAGGAATAGCAAATGTGTTTAATAATATCACCAAGTCCTTTACAATTTTAAAGGCTTCAGTAAAAATAGAAAAAACTTTTGAAATGAAGGAAGGAAAAAAGCAAATATTAATTGGCATACTTGTTTCCTTGCCTTTGCTTGTGATTTTAATAATACTTTTAAGTTCTGCAGATATGGTTTTTGGCTACTACTTTGCTAACCTGACAAGGATTTTTAATAATATAAATATAGAAGAGTTTGTACCACATGCCATAATCATTTTAGTTATAGCTTTCTATTTATTTGGTTATGTTTGGGGCTTTAAAAGTGAGGAAAAAGCAATTCAAAAGGGCTTGGATGCCCCTGCTGCGAACTGGGAGGCCGTTACAATAATAACTGTATTGGCTGCTTTAAATATATTGTATCTGATTTTCACAATAATTCAATTTTCTTATCTTTATGGTGGAAATAATATAGCACTGCCAGCTGATTTCACCTATGCAGAATATGCTAGAAAAGGCTTCTTTGAGCTAGCCGCAGTTACCTTTATCAACTTTATAATAGTGCTAATCTGCCTGAAATATATAAAAAAAGATAATAAAAGGCTTTTAAAGACAGCAAATCTTCTTTTAACTGTGCTTGTAGCATTTACCTTAAATATGCTTTTTTCTGCTAATTTTAAGCTTACTTTGTATGAGGCAGCCTTTGGGTATACTTTTTTAAGGGTATCGGTGCATTTATTTATGCTGCTGCTTTTCATACTGTGCCTGGTTGTGGCTGCTGGTATTTGGTACAGAAAAATTCCTATAGTAAAAAGCATAATTGTGATAACAATAATTATGTATACAATAATAAACTATCTTAATATAGATGGTCTTATAGCCAGAAAAAATATAGAACGCTATAATGAAACTGGCAAGCTGGATGCTTATTATTTGACTTCATTGTCTTTTGAAGCCGTTCCTTACTTGATTGAACTGAGGGATAAGGGGGACAGCCATATAAAAATAGTTATTGATAAAAACTTGAAATATAGAAAAGAAGTGCTTGATAAGCAAAATTCATGGACTGAATTTAATTTTAGTAAAAACAAAACTAGAAAATTATTAAACCAGGGGATCTAAAACCCTGGATTTTTCACATATTCAAGAAAATAGGTGATGATGTCCATCAATAATATAACTTCCAAACTTTGTATCTTTTTCCTACCAATGATATGTGCAATTTATAGACTTTTTGAAAGTGGTGAATAATCACTGCCATACGCCTGGATAAGTTCTTCTAAGATTCAGGTACTCTTAACTTCTCTTATCCATATTATTGATCATAATCTTATATGCACTGCTATTGTATTTATAAATTTTCTAATATCTATATTTTTATACTTGTTATGATTAATATATATATAGAACAAGCCAAACCATGTGCCGAAAATCCTTAAATATTTATTTACCCTTAAATCCTTTTCTCTTGTAATCCTTATGGTATTAGCCATTCTAAGTGAATACATTTCAGCAATATATATTTCATCCCATTTCAACTTTATTTCTTTGAATAACTTTTTTATTATAATACCATCATAATTAATTTCAACATATTGCTTATTTAGAATAATTGAAGATATTAGATCTAAATCTAAATACAAGGTAAAAAAAAGGGGTAAAAGTATTATAGGCATTACTAGCACTAAAAGGATATCTTTTTGGAATAAGATACTATAACTGAAAATAACAAATATATTTAAATATATAGTGGTAATAATAAGGATTAGTTGATATTTGGGATTAAATTTTATGGGTATATGATATATATTGTTTTTATTTTTATACATACCGCACATCCTTTCGATATATCTCATTATTATTAACTATTTATTCAAATATTAACTTACTAGAAGATCATCAAAGAGCAGAGTTCAAATAAAGAACATATATCAGATGTAATATAACTATTATAAGTATATATTACCAACACCACTATTTTCAAAGACTAATTTATCCCAATTATTAAATGCAGAAAAAACAACCAGCAGTTTTCCCCATCTGTCATACACATAACTTACTACTTCAGTTCCGGTATTATCAATAAGTCAAATAATGTCTCCCTGGCCATTTCTTAATAATATATATGTCTAAACTAGAAACTACAGAAATTTGTATCTATAAATTTCTATAGTTTCCATCCTTATATTTACCAATCGATTTTATTTTTCTTTTATAACTAAATGCCAATTTTCACGTTCTTACGGATTTTTCTTCCCTAAAGTGTCAAATCAAATTGTAACAGTTTGTTAATAATCCCTAGGCTCCCTCAACAAACCTGATTTATACCTTACTAACAATTGATATTAGTCATAATTTTACCTAACTTCTTTAAAATTTATAATAAATATTTTATTTATCTTTATCATCTAAAGATTACTACTTTGACATAAGTTTATTGTACACATAATTCGCCTTATCTTTTACTTGTTCAGCATTAAAATAGACATTGGGTATTGCTAAATCCTCCTCAACTGGAGAATATCTGGCAGTAAACTCACAAAGCTCTGCAAAACAAGTCTTTTCTATATTATTTAATACATTATAATCTACTTCGGTATTATAAACTACTGTAAATTCATCACAAAATAAATCTATATGGTACTCTTCTTTTATAAATTTTTCAACTAGGTAATAAAGTTTTTCTCTAGGATTCATTTTCTCCTTCCTCTCTATTTTTTTAATATTTCAATTAATGGTCCCATAGCCTTTCTCGCATATTCAAAATGATATATAGTATTAGTCTGTTCATGATATAATACTTCCAGATTATACATACTACTACCACTTCTATATATCAGTTCAGGCTTATCCTTAACTTTAGCAGCTTTATCCGCAGCTTTGTCTATTCCCCAGGATATTTCATATTTATCTTTTTTTATTATAATAAGTTTTCTACTTTTAACCTTCTTAGCTACTTTAACCTTGACATCGCTATCTTTATTTTCTAACACGTCATTATTTCCATCGTCCTTGCCCTCTACTATGGAGTTATCAATATCCTTCCACTGTCCTCCGCTGTAATAATGGACAGCCTCATTGTATATTGCTGCTTCAAAGGTTAAATCTTCTGTTAAAAAGTGTTTAATATTTCTTTCTCTTTTTTCTTTAATTTCCCCTATTATTCTTGATTTCTTCTTTTTATTTGTTGTATGTATGCCTGAAGTATCCCTTTGTTCTGGAGGACTGGGTGCCACCTGTCTGGCTGAAACAGCCTTTTTATGTTTTTTCACAAAATCACTTCCATTAAATTTCTACTATATCAGCATATTGTTAATTAATAGAAGCTGTTACCTAATTCATGTAAAATGCTATTTTTACTACATCTATAACAATTGTTTTCTATTATTATATAAAGATTTATAGCCTAAATTTAATGATAAAAACACTGTTATGCAAACAGAAGTACAGATTGCAATCATAATAGCTATTTGGTACATAATTGCTGTGGTAGGTAACGTACCAGATAATATCTGTCCTGTCATCATTCCAGGCAAAAATACTATTCCCATTCCTACCATGGAATTCAGTGTGGGAATTAATGCAGTTTCTAAAGCATTATTAGCAAAAGGCTTCAAAATATCTTTAGGTTCTACTCCCAAATTAAGTAAAGTATTAATTCTATTTTTTTCTTTATTTACAGAATCCATAAAGGTTTTTATTCCAATATTTATTCCAGTCATGGCATTCCCGATTATCATACCGGCTAAAGGTATGCTGTATTGAGGATTAAATATAGATTTGTTAACCACTACAGTCATAAAGAAAAATAAAATAAAAATCCCTGAAAATGTTAAGGAAGCTCCTATTGCAATCTTAAAATCATAATTTAAATCCTTTCTGCTTTTAATTACTCTATTAACGGCAAATGCTATCATAAGTATAAGAAAAACAACAGTAAACAAAGGCTTTGGATTACTAAATATATATTGAAGTATATACCCTACAATTACCAGTTGAACTGACATTCTTAAACTTGCAGCTAAGAGAAGTTTTGTTTGATTGACTTTTGATTTTTTCATTATTAATAGCACTATAATTAGCAGTAAATAAATAAGCAAAAACTGAAAAATACCCAATGAAACTACTCCTTGCAAATTTTGTCCTCCTTAACTATTTCAATTTTATTTTCACAAAACTCCCCAACAATATTTTTATCATGACTTACAATTACAATATCAATATTTTTTCCCTTACAAAAATTTATTACATTTTTCATTATTTTATAGCTGTTTTTTTCATCTAATGCTGAAGTTGGCTCGTCCAACAATATAACCTTTGGACATAAAGATAAAAAAATGGATATATAGATTCTTTGACGTTCTCCACCAGAAAGGCTAGATGCATTTTGATCTAAGGGAATATTTACAGAGCAAAGTCTGGTAATATAACTGACATAATCTTTCTCAGGCACAGGTAATTGCCTCATGGAGTAAAAGATTTTAAAATTATCTAAAATACTCTCATCAAAGAGAAAAGGTTCTTGAGAAACTAAACTTACCTCACGTCTTAAAGCAATGGGGTCATATTCTTCTATTGCCTTATTGTTATACAATAATTCTCCAGATACCGGACTTATGGAATGATTCAGCAGCTTTAAAAAAGTACTTTTACCGCTTCCGCTCTCCCCAACAATAAAATTAATTTTATTCTTTTCAATTTTAACACTATCATAAGTCAAGTTAGCTTTATAAATAAGGTTACTGGCTTGAAATAATGGTTTATTCATTATATTTCCTTCCTTTATTTACATATACAAGTCACGGATGCCAGGAATGCTTATATCTCTTTCAAGCTAAGTCCCATCCTTGACTGCAGTATATCCAATTGATAAAATAATATCATAGATAACGAAAATTAATATCTGAATCAGATATCTACATTAGATATCGAACTACGATATCTAAATTATAAATTAAGGATATCACAGGAGGAATTTAAATGCAAGATCAAATTATGAGAAAATTATTTTTGGGATTTATTCATGTTCATATATTACATCATGCCAAGGAGGAACCTTTTTATGGGGCGTGGATGATAGAAGAACTCAAGGAACACGGATATGAAATCAGCGCCGGGACACTATATCCCATACTTCACACACTGGAGAAAAATGGTGTTTTGAAAGTTGAAGATAAGAATGTTGAGGGAAAGATAAGAAAATATTATTCAATTACTGAGTTTGGAGAAGAGGTTCTTAAAGAAGCCAAAGCAAAGGCATACGAATTATTTAAAGAAATAAAAGATTAAACCTATTTTATTTTTACAAAAATTGTACTCCCATTATTTACTCATATAATATATTTACCACTTAAGAAAGGACAAGAGGGCTTTAAATTATGAAAATATTTTTATATTATATTTTACTTGTAAATATATATGGCTTTATATTAATGTATTTGGATAAAAACAAATCTAAAAAAGGAAAGTGGAGAATATCTGAAAACAAACTTTTTATTACAGCTATTTTATTTGGAAGCTTGGGTATATTTTTAGGTATGTATGCTTTCAGACATAAGACCAAGCATCCAAAATTTGTCATAGGCATTCCTATTATTATCATATTACAGTTATTTCTATACTTTAAATATCTAAATAATCTGCTGCCATAAATAATTACTAGAAAATCTTATTTATTACTGTATAAAGCTGATTTAGAGCCTTATCTAGGAGAAACAGATCTTCTTTATCAAGGCCTTCTATTTTTGTTTTAATGCTGCTGATTATATCTTTTTGCAGATTATCAAGAAGCTCACTACCAGAGGAAGTGATTTTTATCTTTACTATCCTTCTGTCTTTACAATCCTGTTCCCTACAGACCCAGTTACTGGCAATAAGCTTATCAATAATAGGTGTTAACTGGGGTTTTGCAATTTTAATTTCCTCTGCAAGTTCTGTCATTGTAAATGAATGTTTTTCAGATAAAATAGACATGACATGAATTGCTAGAGGACTTACTAAATGTCGTGCTTGCTGTTCAAAGGGTCTTATAAGTTTTCTGTCAAGGGTAGGCAATAAAGTAGATAAATTTTTTGCCACCTGATTTATATCAACTTCTTTCATGTGAGTAACCTCCTAAATATCTATAATCATTGACAATTCCTATATAAGTCAGTATAATAAAATAGTTAATATTTATTAAATATATATATAGGTTAATAATTTATAAACTATAAATAATTAATACACCAACTAGTATATCACAGACCCTTTTCAATATCTATAAAGGGTCTGAAGTGTATTTATACACATTTAAATGCTATTTAAAATATTATCAGGAGGTAAAAAATGAGTGAAAGAGGGTATGAAAATACAAACCAGACAAATAATCAAAAGTATTTAGGGAAAAAAGGTCTTATTGCCTTTATAGCATTAATGAATATGTTTATTCCTCTCTCTACGGATTTATATCTGCCTGCTTTACCCAAAATGAGTTCATATTTTGGAAGCAGTATTTCAGTAACTAATTTGACACTAACTGCTTTTTTCTTCTTTTATGCACTGGGCATTTTAATCTGGGGCCCTATAAGTGATAAGTATGGTCGCAAGCCCGTTCTTATAGTGGGAAGTATCATATACATTATAAGCAGCAGTTTTTGTGCCCTATCTTCAAATGTTTATTTTCTTATTTTTTCGAGAATTGCACAAGGCATAGGAGCTGGGGGCATTACTTCAGTTTCTATTGCTATAATTAAAGACTATTTTTCAGGAAAGGAACGAGAATCCATTCTGGCAATAGTACAATCACTATCAGGTATAGCACCTATGGTGGCACCAATTATAGGCGCCTGGATTTTAAAAATTTCTACCTGGAGGGGTTCCTTCTGGATTCTAACTATAATTAGTATTTTAAATTTATTACTGACTTTTTTATATGAAGAAACTCTGAAAGACAATGAAAGATATCGAGGAACATTGGCAAAATCCATGAAGCGTTTATTAGTAGTAGGAAAAAATAAAGGGTTTTTAATCCCGGCCATTATATTTTCACTAAGCGCACTGCCATTTATGGGGTATATAGCTATTTCCTCTTATATTTATGTTGATTATTTTGGTCTCAGCGAACAAGTTTACAGCTATTTTTTTGCAGCTAACGCATTGATATCTATTGTAGGTCCAATTATATATGTAAAATATTTAAGTACTATTGATAAAAAAATTTTTGCTTCAGGATGTTTTGGATTAAGTGTTCTAAGCGGTATTTTAATAATAACTGTAGGAAAACTTTCCCCTGTATTTTTCCTTTTATCTTTTATGATTATATCTTTAATAGGTACTGCTATTCGTCCCTTCAGTACCAACATTTTATTGGAACAGCAGAATGGAGATACAGGATCTGCCTCTTCACTAATCAATACCTTATTTACTGTATTTGGCAGCGTAGGAATGTTATTAGCTTCTATTCCTTATAAAAATATAGTTGTGGGATTAGGAGGTTTGGTTACATTATTTTCGGCCACAGCGCTCATAGGCTGGTATGGATTTATAAAATCAAACGTTCCTTGTATAGGGGTAAAACAGTCAAATTATAAATTAAATAAAGATGCTGTGAATTAAATTTTTGTACTATGAAAAACTGGGAATTAGATTAAATTCTATTCCCAGTTTCATTTTTTACATAATTATAAAAGCTTCTTAATCCAATTCTAATGTTTAAATCTCTAATATATGATAGGATAATAATGAGAATCTAATTAACTTTTACAAAGGGGTATCTTTCTATGGGTTTCAACATATTAAAAGCAATATATGTATTTGATAATTATATTTTATTTCTTATAAAAAAATATACACAGAATAAATATTTGGGTGCTGTAATGCGTGTGATAACTACTGCAGGCAATTTAGGTACAATTTGGATAATAATGGCCCTTTTATTAATAATAAATAGACCTTACAGGGAAATTGGTATTTTAGTACTATTAACTCTAATTGCAAGTACCATTTTAGGAGAAGGGATTATAAAAAATATAGTAAAACGAAACAGACCTTTTTACAGGAGACCTAATTTAAACTTGCTCATAACAAAACCTAAGTCCTATTCTTTTCCTTCAGGACACACTTTATCATCTTTTGCTGCAGCACATACCCTGTCTGTATATTTTCTGCAGTATAAATTTATATTTATTGCAATAGCACTTTTGATAGCCTTGTCAAGAGTATATCTATATGTTCATTATCCTACAGACATTATATCAGGAACCATACTTGGTATACTATGCTCTAAATTAGTACTTATTGTTTTTAAAAAAGAATACATTGCAGACATTATAAGTATCTGCCAGAACATATTTTAAAAACAGCAGAGAGTAAATATTGAAAATCAAATTTTTACTCCCTGCTATTTTAAAATCCATATATATTGATCTACCAAATTTAAATCCTGCTATGCCAATTCATCCTTAGAACTTTTTTCTAAAAAAACACTTCCTATAATCATTATAACTGCAAAAACAATAAGATAATAAACCACAGACATGCCATGGGCCAGATAAGCTGCAGCAACCATAAATACACAACCTATAATAGAAAGTGTAGGCATTATAAACCGCTTAAATGTACCTAGATCTTTCTCTTTCTTCATTAACATGAGAAATATTGGTATATATGCCGCATAAAGAGTTATTATAGGAAGCTCCGATGTATCAAAACAAAATACTCCAAACCAGGGTGAAGTAAGATTTGCTCCATAAAAGTAAAGCAGCCAAAACCCACAGAGGAGTAATCCAAAAACAGAGGAGTTAGTTGGCATATCAGTAATTGAATCTACCTGTTTAAAAATGTCAGGCCTTGGCCCTGCGTTTCTGATAGCCAGTGAATACAATCCCCTGCTGCATCCCAGCATAAGCCCATTTAACGTGCCAAGACAGGATATAATAACAAATACAAAAACCGAAGCTCCCCCTGCTGAACCAAAAATATTCTGAAAAGCTAGTTTTGCACCTGCTTCACCACTTTTCATCAGTGTTTCTGTAGTAACCACACCCGCAAGTCCTATATAATAGAAAATATACACCGCCACCACTATAAAGGCTCCTATCATAAGTGCCTTTGGCAAATTTTTTTTAGAATCTCTAATCTCCGAGTTTATTGAAGTGGCAATAATCCATCCTTCGTAGGCAAAAGCAACTGCCACCACAGAAGCAAATAAACCTCCTCCTACACTTACACTGGAATCCACCGCATGAGAAAAATTATTTATGGTCATGCCATTTGATAATCCAATTATAGTACCTATAACCGCCATAAGCAGAAGAGGTACAAGTTTAATAACCGTAGTAGCTACCTGAAATTTTCCCGCAATAACAGGCGAAAGCGAATTTATTGCAAAACTGGCAACAAGATAAAAACATGCAATAGTCATGCAGGCTCCTCCCGTGATATCCCATCCAATAAGCACACAGGTATATCGTGCAGATACCCAGGCCAATACAGACGTAATAGTGGGTTGATAAATAACTGCCATAAACCATCCTACATAATATCCATATTTTTTACCTACGGACACTTCAGCATAATCCACTACACCGTTAACCTTTTCATACTTTGTAGCCATTGTAGCAAAAGAATAAGAACATATAATCATAATTAGACCTACAATACCCCATGCAGCAATTCCAAGAGGCATATTTCCTCCGGTAGCTTTAAGTACAGCCTCTGCCTTAAAAAAAACTCCACTTCCTATAACGATACCTACTACCATGGCGACCGCTGTAAATAACCCATATTTCTTTTTCAATCCAATTTCCATTTTTTTCAATCTCCTTTATAACTTTCTTTTGATTGTTGTCAATAATTCACCACCTATAAAGGGAGAATTTATGATTCTACTTCTACCTTAGAAGTGATAATATCCATTGAAATTGAAGCTCAAGTTTAGCTTTGTTATACTTGTCCCCAAAATATCCTTAATTGAATGAGCATTTCAGACAAAAAATAGAATACCTTTACATTATTTCGACAAAAGTTAGTATATCATTTCTTTGTTGAGTTTACAACCAAAAACCATACTGTGACTATTTTTACCTACATGACTTAAAAGTAAATAAAATAAGATTCAGATAGAGTATGTCAAACTCCACCTGAACCCTGAAATCATTTGATTCCGGCACCATCCAAATAACTTTTATCTAACAAGTCACTTACCTTTACATCTTTTCTAACTGTATTCTTTTCCCTTAAACTTTTAATAGTAGAAGTCAGTGATGTTGTAACTTCATCAGTTAATCTTATGTCAAAATCTTCTTTAGCAAGACCTTTTACTACAATTTCCTTATCTAACTTGAGCTCCTTGGAAATAATATCAGCAGCCTCATCAGAATTTGCTTTAGTCCATTCTTCTGACTTGTGGTAGACTTTTAAAATTCTTTTCACGATGTCAGGATTTGCCTTTGCAAAATCATTATTTACTATAATCAAATTAACTTCATATTTTAAATTCGTTCCGTCTCCTATTTTAGATGCTGTTCCCTCAGCTTCAATCGAAGATGCATATGGATCCCATGTAATTGCAGCATCTATATTTTTAGATGTAAAAGATGTCTTTATGTCTGGCGGTTGTAAATTTACAAGTTGAACATCACTTTCTTCAAGTCCTTCTGATGCCAGATATCTGACAAGCAGCAGATGTGCAGATGAACCAACAGTAACTGCCACCTTTTTGCCTTTCAAATCCTTAGCTGATTTTATGTTTGAGCCAGCTGCCGCAAGTATTGTATTTAGCTTATATCCTACGGCATAAGTTCCAATACCTTTAATATCTATGTTATTTGCCCTTGCCTGTATGGATGGCTGATCTCCAATTTGTCCTATATCCAGCTTTCCACCTGCAAATGCTTCAACCATAGGAGGCCCAGATACAAAACTTTGAAATTTAATCTTTATATTGTCATTTTTAAATTCTTCATCAAACCATCCTTTATTTTTTGCAATAATTAAAAGTGCATGATTTATTCCTGGCTGATAGCCTATATTTATTTCTTTTAACTTTGATTGTTCTTGTTTTTTACTGCCTGATGAATTATTCGCTTGTCCACAACCAGATAAAGCAAGTAAGCCTATCAAAAGTATTGTAATTACAGAAAATATTTTTTTCATATTATTCATCTCCTTTAAATATCTGCATTAATTTCCACCACTGGTAATTCTTCTTTAATCAAGTCAGGATATTTGAGTCCACTTCCTGTATTTAAAAGCACTATTTTTTCATCAGATTTCAAGAAACCTTCTCTCAACAGTTTTTTAACTGCTGCAACTAAAGAAGCTCCTTCAGGGCATATAAATAACCCTTCTCTTTTTGCCAGAATATCAAGTGATTCCACAATTTCAGAATCTTTTACTTCTACTGCTGTACCATTACTTTTTCTTACTGCATCTAAAACTATGAAATCTCCCAAAGCCTTAGGTACCCTTATTCCACCAGCTATAGTATTGGCACCTTTGCAGAACTCAGAATCTTTATTTCCTTCATTAAATGCCTTTACAATAGGATTGCATCCTTCTGCTTGAACAGCTATAAGTTTAGGAACTTTGTCCTTAATCCATCCCAGTTCCTTGAGTTCCTGAAAGGCCTTCCATATTCCTATTATCCCAACTCCTCCTCCTGTTGGATAAAGTATGGCATCTGGAAATTCCCAATTAAAATACTCTGCAATCTCAAATCCCATTGTCTTTTTTCCTTCAATTCTATATGGCTCTTTAAGAGTGGCAGCATCAAACCATCCGTATTTTTCCACACCTTTTGATATTATCTTTCCAGCATCGGATATTAATCCTTTTACAAGATAAGTTTTTGAACCATATACATAGCCTTCTTTTTTAGCAAGCTCAGGGGCATCTTGCGGCATAGCAACTACAAGCTCAATTCCCGCCTTACTGGAATATGCTGACCAGGCTCCTCCTGCATTTCCTGCAGTTGGCATGGCTATAGTTCTTATTCCAAGTTCTTTTGCCTTAGATATCCCAACAGCAGCTCCTCTGGATTTGAAGGTGCCTGTAGGGTTCAATGCTTCATTTTTTATATAAAGCTCTTTTGCTCCTAATTTTTCCCCTAAATTCTGAATTTTAAGTACTGGGGTATCACCCTCCCCAAGTGTAACTATATTTTTCTCATCCTCAATTGGAAGTAATTCTTTAAATCTAAATAATCCTCTTTTTCTTGCCTTAAAAATATCTTTGTTTACTTCTTTTTTCACTTTTTCAAGATCATATCTTACCAGCAGCGGTCCTCCGCAGTGGCATAGATTATGTGGTTTATCCTTCGAATACCTTTCCCCACATTTTGAACATTCTAAATAATTGAAATAGCTCATGATTTTAACTCTCCCTTGTCTGATTTTATTTTTATATATTATATGAAAATGGATTTTCTACCTTTGTAAAAAATTCATTATATATTTCACTTTTAATCCGTGAAAAATCATAACTTCCTCTATCTCTGGGTCTTGAAAGTTCTACCTTTATCATCCTTTTTATCTTTCCAGGTCTGCTGGATAAGACAATCACCCTATCACCTAAATAAATTGCTTCGTCTATATCGTGGGTTACAAGAATCATTGTAGTATTTTGCCTTTTCCATATTTTTAATATTTCCTGCTGCATATTAATACGGGTCATAGCATCCAATGCTCCAAAAGGTTCATCAAGAAGAAGCAGTTTAGGTTTGTTTACAAGTGCTCTTGCAATGCTTATTCTCTGTTTCATTCCTCCAGACAGCTGTTCGGGATATGATTTTGCAAAGCCCTGCAGTTCCACCAGTTCAAGCTGTTCATTTACTAATTCTTTTTTTTCCTTCTTAGACAGTTTTTTGCTTATTCCAAATTCTATATTTTTTTCTACTGTAAGCCAGGGGAAAAGTCTTGATTCTTGAAATACCATGCCTCTATCTATACCTGGACCTTTTACAGGTTTACCGTAAGAATAAATATTACCTTTATAATTTGTATCTAATCCCACTATGGTTCTAAGCAAAGTACTCTTTCCACATCCACTTGCCCCTACAATACTTAGAAACTCTCCTGGTCTTACTGACAGACTAATGTCATTCAGTACATTAAGATACCCATTATCAACTTTAAAATCTTTATTCAAATTTTCTATTTTAACAGCTTCATAATTTTCATCAGTACCCATGTAATATTTACTCCCCTCTAATTTTCATTATTTCTATCCCATTTTATAATTAAAAATTGAAATTTTTTTATCAAATAATCTATTAAAAAACCAACTACACCTATGGAGAAAACTCCTACCAACATAATATCCGGTTGAGATAATTCTCTAGCATAGGATATTGAATATCCAATTCCAGATGTCGCAGCAATTATTTCTGCTGTTATAACACTCATCCATGCACTTCCAATTCCAATTCTTAATCCTGTAAAAATAGATGGAAGCGCCGAAGGAAAAACTATTTTTGTCAGTACCTGAAATTTATTTTTTTCTAATATCTCAGAAACTTCTAGGTACTTTTTATCTGCTCCTTTTATACCATGAATAGTATTTATAAGTATTGGCCAAAAACTTCCTATTGTTATTACGGTTATTTTAGAAGCTTCATCTATACCCATCCATAATATAAGTACAGGAACCCAGGCTACAATAGGAATAGGTCTTAAAAGACCTATAATTAAGTCAACAGCTTTCTCTGCTATTTTAAATAATCCAATCAATATTCCGCATATTATACCTAAAGAAGCTCCTATAATATATCCTTTTATCACCCTTAATATACTTATAAATAAATTTCTAGCCAAATCACCACTTTGCAACATATCCAAAAAAGCTAGAAATATAGTATGAGGAGACGGAAGAACAGACTGTCTAACAAGTCCTTTATTACTTAGCAATTGCCATATTATAATTACTATTACAGGAACTATTAATGCAATAAGTATATTTCCCAAAAGTTTAATCTTTTCGTTTAACTTCAATTTTATATTCATTTTATTCACCCCATCATAATATAGGAAATATTTCAATTATTCACACTATTATTTTTGCATGTTATCACATATTTAATCTATAAGAAATTAAAAAGCTGTTTTTCAAATAAGAAAAACAGCCTAAATTCAAATTAAAAGTTTTAACTTAACTATTTTTCTTATCTCTCAGAATAGTTATATTCTGCAGGAATTGACACCGATACATATATAAATGCCGGTTGTCGGGCTTCATAGGGCCAGTCCCTCTGCCTCTCGTGATAAGATATTACTTAGTGATTTATATTCAAAATATATAACCAACTTTGTTAATTTTAATATTCAATTTTATTATTTCTAAAAAATAAAATTTCTATTCTCTAGTTACAGAGACAGAAATTTTCCACAGTCCCACTCTGCTTACTGCAAATAATTACTTTTATAATTCACTAATTTCATGTATTATTATATCAAACAAAAAAATACATATCAAATACTTAAAAAATATTGAATTGATATAAATAAAATATAAATCAGGTGATTATTAGATTCAGTTGGAGCTTGCTCATAACTAATACTTTTCTTAATCTTAATTATTGTATCAAAAGCGAGGTGAATATTTTTATGGATATCAGACAACTGAAATATTTTTTAGCTATAGTAGAAAATGGCAGTATAACTAAAGCTGCAGAACAACTTCACATTGCACAACCCCCACTTAGTCAACAGTTAAAATTGCTTGAAGAAGAACTTGGAATAAAATTGATAGAGCGCAGCACAAGAAAAATAAAAATAACTGATGCAGGTAGAATACTTCAATACCGCTCCAAACAAATTTTAGGCCTGACACAAAATACAAAAGAGGAATTAAATAACTTGAAAGAAGGATTTAAAGGCCTGCTTTCTCTGGGAACTGTGCCGTCTTCCGGAACTACAATACTATTAAAAAAGCTTAATGAATTTCATCACGAATACCCCCATATAGACTTTAAAATACGTGAGAGCAGCACTCCTCAAATTTTAAAACTACTTGATAGAGGTACTATAGAATTAGGCTTAGTATTTACTCCCTTTAATTCTGAAAAATTTGAATCATTACTATTACCCAGCGAATCAATGATAGCAGCAGTAAATCAAAGTGCCTTTTTTACAAATTTCAAAGGTAAGATTAGTTTGAATGATTTAATAAACAAGCCTTTAATAGTTGATCATAAATTTAAAGATATGTTAATTTCCTCATGTCAACAAATTGGATTTGAACCAACAATAGTTTGTGAAAATGAAGATGCCCGTGCAGTACTGCTCTGGGCCAATACTGGAATTGGCATAGGTATAGTTCCAGAATCTGCCTCAGAGCTCATTCCAGGTTTAAATTTAAGATATATTGATATAAATGAACTTTCTTTAAAGACACGTCCTGCTGTAGTATGGATTAGAAATAGATATTTATCTGATGTAGCTAAAGATTTTTTAAGAACTTTCAAAGTAAGTTAACATAACAAGCGGAATAAATCAACTAGACTTATGTGATTTACACTATATGTTGTTTCTGATGGCATAAGCCGACCCTCCCGTTTGCCAAGATATGCTGACTTGTTAACAAGTATGTTTTCAGTTATTTGCTCCTTACTATTGCTTGTGCAGACAATCAAGAAAAAGGTGCAGACTAATAAAAAAATAAGAAGAATTGTTTTTGTTGTCCTATAAAAATCCCCTCCTTTTAGATTGGCTTATTCTGGATAGGAATAAAACTCAAAGCATATATCACACTACCAAATAACAGACAGGATATAATTTGAACAAGAATAATGTTATGAAATATAACCATATTGAAAAACCACACTAAGGCAGCATTAAGCGGTGAAAAAATCATTACTATAATAAATATATCAACTATCCACCCGTACCATTTACCTTGAATAAGCATCATTGTGTGCAATATGCAGCAGAATAAAAACAATACTGCGCTAATTTGAAAAAAAGCACTTAACGACCCGTGAGAAGCAAAGCCCAGTACATCCAATAAATCCACTGTATCGGAGAGCTTTCCACTTAATACAATAGCTTTATCTATAGTAAGGCGGGTAATAATACTTACTGCAGCCGCTATAACAATGGCGGGAATGTATGAAAATATAGCACTTTTGAAAAACTCTTTTCGTCTGCCGCCAAGGTTCATCAGTTTAGTAAAATGTGCAGTTGGAATAAAAATCGCCATGCAGAGCGGTAACAAAAAAGGCAATTACCTACTGGGGGTAATACCAGCAGCCGTGTCATGTACTGAAAAGCATATACCATATAAAGGAAATTAAGAGCCTAATTTATCATTTGCAAAGTAGGCTCTTGTATTTTAAAAATTTATTTATGCTTGTCCTGAAATAGTATAAGTATCTATTGGAATTCTTTCATTCATATCTAAGTCAAAATTTCCATATGGATTTACATGATTATATATTAATGGTGTTAATGCTCTAAAATCTTCAGGTTCCATCATATCGTACCATTTCTTTTCAGATAATACTTGTTGTATCATTAGTGTATTTACGTATACCAAGCAATTTTGCAAGAGATGAAGACTTAATACTGAAAGTTCCTGATCTTCGATTCTATTTGTTGATATTTCACCACTTTTACCATAGAAGATAAATGAGTTGGCTGAGTTCCAATTTTCAACTACATTAAGCCCCTCATGAATCTCTATTCTTAGAGATTCTGAATTTAAATATTCACAAAGGAATATAGTTTTTATAGCTTTTCCTAATTCTGCAAGAGCTAGATATGTTGGATGTTTCAAATTATTTCTAGTAAATCTTTTTAATATAGCTTCTGTTTCTGCTGTGCCTAGTCTTAAAGCTGTAGCATATTTTATCATTTGATCGTATTGTTGCCTTATAAGTTCCCAGTTTATAGGTCTTGTTAATACTTGTTGCAAATTAGGGAAAAGTTCACTTATTCCAGTATCAGGTCTATATAATTTTTGTGAATGTATTGCTTTAATTCTAGGCATCAAGTTAAAACCTAATATATAACAAAACCCAAAAGCAACTTCACTTTGACCATGAGAATCAACAAAATTTTTTTCTATTTCCATATCTGTACAATGTTTTAATAATCCTTCTATCATTGCAGATACCTCAGAAGATGAACACTGCTTTAATTGAGAGTATATGCAGGTAGAATTTTTTTCAACATGCCAATATATCATTACACCACGTCCACGATATCTAATATGCCATTCCGTCATGAGATTTTGATCCCAAGCTCCAAATTTTTTACTATCAGAAGCACAAGTTGTTGTTCCTTCACCCCAGATATCTTCTACTCGACTTTTAAGTATTGCATTAACTACTGCTGATATTGCATTATGTAAGTTATCTTTATTTATAAATTTTCTTTTTATATAAAGTAAATCTTTATAACTTTCCCCATGATTTCCTGATGAAATACGCTTTAACCCTGTATTTGTTCCTAATCCATATAAAGCTAAAATAAGACGTTTTTGAATTAAGGATCTATCCAATTTTTCGTATGCAGCTACAGTTTTAAAATTATCAGTAAAGTTTATCCTTAGATCTGCTTCTTTAAGTACGTCAAGTAAATTAGTCATTGGCCAGTGTCTCATAATTTCAGCTTTTATTTTTGACAAATTCAAAGGTTCATCTTGTGGCTCACTGGGAGATAAAGTAATCCAACCTTTGTTATTTTTATTTGATATACGTACTTTGGGATTCTTAGGAATGGCAATATCTAGTTTGTTTAATGCATTATACATAGATTGCTTAATACTACTTATAAACTCTTCTGAATCTAACGGTTGTTTTAAAGCTTTATAATTTTCTTCTCTATGTTCTTCAAAGTCAGTTGGTAAGTCTTCATCAGGATTTCTATATCTATTTGCACCAACTACCCATATTTCTTTACAACGTAATTTATCTCTTAAAGCCTGTAAAGTAACAATTTCATAGTTTATTCTATTTATGCGTTCATGGCCACTATCATCAGTTTCTATAACCGCATCTCTCATAGATGTACGAATAACACCATCAATTGGTATAAATTCATTGCTGGTAATATAATGGGTACCTATATTATAATATTTTTTGATAATATCCAAAGCTTTTATAATCGGTTGATATATTTGATTATTTGAACAAAATTGTAGAGTGCCAAGTATTTCTGGAACCATTCTTCTATAATGATTACTATACGATGATCTCATAATTGTATACACTTTTTGTTTATATGCAGAACCGGTAGATTTAAACTCCTTTACTAAATCTTTTAATGTAGTCTCACTTACAATTGGGAATAATACTTTCTTTATTGTACCATCTGGATTGTTTATAGCTGCATCTGCCATTTTAAATAAAATATTTGTTTTCCCGTTTACACGTCTAAAATCATTTAAAAATTCTTTATCTACTTTTCGTTCAGCTCTAACGCCTATCCTATGAATAATCTGTATTAAAAGTTCAATAAGATTATCTGTAATTTCTCTGCTTCTAAGCCAAAAAAACATGATAATAAAGTATATCGAAGTGGTTTTGAATGTCTGCGAAGCTCTCGTAAATCTTCTGAAACAGCTCTTAATTTATATTTTTTGAGGGATATTATTAAAAAGATCTTCAGGAAGATTAATTTGTTGAATTGTTTTAAGTTTAGTTACTTCTTTAAATACACTTTCTAATCCGATACGCCCTGGATCAGCTCTCAAATCACTAAAAGAAATATTATCTGAATTACTGTAATTTACTTCATTTTCCTCATAATTAGTTAAATCATTAATTAAAGCATCCATCTTATTTAATGATTCCTTTGATAATTTATCAAAAGTTTTTTGAAAAAATTTATTTTCATAAGTAAAAATAGCTGATTTAGTTATACGGTCTATACGTTCAGGTGTTGGAGGTTCTATTTGTAATTCTCTAAATCTACTGTATACAAGGTCTTTTAGAACATCTATATCAGCATAATGATAAAAAATATATTTAGATAACCAATTTGATATGATATCAGCATCTTCTGAAGTAGGTTCCCTAAATCCAAAATATTCTCTAATTTGAGACTTATGATTATAATAAGTTCTGCTAGTCATATCATAATTATCAAAAAGGTTTCCTTTGACTTGAACTTGCTTTGCAATATACTCTAATACCATTTTAGGTATCTCTTTTTTCGAATTTGGAAATTTTCCTTCATACTGAAAAAATTTTAAAAGTGCCATAAATCCTAGTTTGGTTTCACCAATTTTATTTCCAATAAGAAACATTTCATTTGGCATAATTGTAAAATGATCAATTAAATCATCTAATTCCCAGTTCCTTCTCACAGAATATCACCTTCCATCTATATAATTTGATATTTAATAACAATAATATCATGTAAATGTAGTAAAATAAACGCTCATTTAATTTACTGTTTTTCTTTTTATACTACAAAACGTAAATAAGCCATTTCTATAGTTAATAAACTTGGTAACTAAATCAAAGTGAAGATATTGACTTAGTTAACCATTTACTTTACTATATTTAGTATAAATTGCTATGAAAGGACGTTAAATAATGATATTTGGATATGCAAGAGTTAGCACTCAGGAACAAAATTTAGATAGGCAGATAGATTCTTTAAAAATATCAGGTGCAGAAGAAATAATACAAGAAAAAATCACAGGTACAAAGGCAGATAGACCTGAATTGAATAAATTATTGGATAAACTACGAAAAGGTGATGTTATATTAGTAACTGATCTCACCAGATTAAGCAGGAGTACAAAGGATTTATTTAGTTTAGTAGATCATATTGAAAAAAAGAGTGCTAATATTAAAAGTTTGAAGGAAAGTTGGCTGGATACTACAACACCCCAGGGAAAATTGATGTTTACTTTTATGGCTGGAATAAGTCAATTTGGAAGAGATCTAATAAGCCAAAGAACAAAAGAAGGTCTTGCTGCAGCAAGAGCACGAGGTAGAAAAGGTGGTAGAAAACCAAAGCTTGACGATAATAAAAAGAAAGCAATATATGAATTATATCAGCAGAAGAAAACAACAGTAAAAAATCTATGTAATATGTTTAATATAAGTAAACCTACTCTCTATAAAGTCATAGAAGAAATTAGTAAAAGTAAAGTATCATAGAGATATTATAAAGTTATAATTAATACGCAGTTGTAAAATATGACGACTTAATTATATTGAAGTATTAAAATTAAGTATGCTGAATTGAACCATTAATGATATAGTTTTTGTTTCTCCAAAATTATAAAATGGTCCATATTAACAACTAATATGAACCGTTCTTGTTAAAGTTTAATTTAAGTAATGGCTATTAAATTTATATATTATAAAACTTCATTAATTTTTTTAGAGAACGTACCTAGATTTGTGTAAATCAAATCTAGGTACGTTCTTTTTATGTATGTAGAACTGGTAATAGTGGTAATAATAAGTATAAATAATTTTTGAAAGGAGATTAAATATGAATATACTAGAAGTACCAGACATTGATTTAAAAAAGGAATTAAAGAAGTGTAATAGTATGGAAGATTTAGTAGGGAAAAATGGACTTATGCAAAGGCTATTTGGAGGTATAATACAGCAGTTTTTAGAAGCAGAAATGGAAGAACATCTTGGAAGAGAAAAATATGCAAGGCTCTCTGATGAGGATAAAGACTATAGAAATGGATACAGTTCTAAAAACATTAGAACCAGTTTTGGCCCGGTTAAAGTAGACGTACCAAGGGATAGAAAGTCTGAGTTCGAACCTAAGATAGTCAAGAAATATGAAACTGTCTGTAATGAACTTGATAAGAAAGTTATAGGTTTATATGCACGTGGTATGTCTGTAGATGATATAAAATCAGAGATAGATGAACTTTACGGGGTAGATATATCCCCTGCAATGATATCCAAAATTACAGATAAGGTCATGGATACAGCTCTAGCATGGCAAAATAGAGCCCTTGATCCAATGTATCCTATAGTATATATGGATGCTCTATATTTTAAAGTCAGAGATGAACATAGAATTGTAAATAAGGCTGCCTATGTCTGCATGGCACTTGATGTAAAAGGCCATAAAGACATTTTGGGAATATGGGTTGGCGAACAAGAAGGAGCAAAATACTGGTTATCTGTATGCAATGATCTTAAAAACAGGGGTGTTAAAGATATTTTAATAGCCTGTATGGACGGTCTTAAAGGACTTCCAGATGCAATTAAAGTAGTTTTTCCTGAAATTAACATACAAAATTGTATAATACACCAGATAAGGAATTCTATAAAATATATACCATCAAAGAATGTTAAGACTTTTATGAAGGATTTAAAAGAAGTATATAAGGCAGTTAATGAAACAATGGCAAGTAAGTCATTACAATCACTGAATGATAAATGGGGAGATAAGTATCCTATAGTTGTACAGTCGTGGCAAAATAACTGGGAAAATCTATCTACATATTTTGATTTTCCTCAAGATATAAGAAAAATAATATATACAACTAACGCCCTGGAAGGTTTCAACAGGCAGCTTAGGAAATTCACTAAGATAAGGACTGTATTTCCTACAGACGATTCCCTTCTAAAAGCCCTATACCTGGCAACCGAGCAGATAATGCTGAAATGGACGGCACCTTCTCCAAACTGGGCAAATACGCTGGCCCAATTAACCATAATGTTTAAAGATAGAATAGAGCCATATATATAAAGATAAAGCCTGTACTATTTTATATAAAGATGAATAATAATAGTATTATTGCTAACAATACTATTATTAGAAAGCTAAACCACACTATTATTAGTTATTTCCTAAAAAATAAAAATTACTACAGGAATTTAATCCTATAGTAATTTCCAAATAAATTTTATCCCGTCTATTCTATTTACACAAACCTATGGACGTTCCCTTTTTTATATAATTATTAAGAGATATTAAATGTTTATTTAATATAAAATGTTATTTTGTATTTTGGTACTTGGAGAATATCAAATCCAATTACGATCAATTTCCCGTTATTATTTAGCAGTCCGTTTGCTTGTTTAAGAAAACTATCCCTATTTAAAATTTGAACAGATGATATTTTCATAGTAGAAAGGTCTTGTATAATCTGTTCTTTTGTTGTCCAGTTTCCCATGCTCTGTGATGTTGTACTAACCCATTGAGTTACTCTTGGCAACAAGTCCCTAATATCAAGGACTGATGTCTTTTTAGGATAAATAATATCAACAACATTAGATAAATAATCATCTGGACCTGGTTCACTACTATATAAACGTAATGAATTTATGTCTTGGAATTTTTTAATTGAAGTAAAGTCATTTTCCTTTAACTCTGAAATTCTGTACACGCCTAAGTCTATGATGTTATTCGCTGGAGTTGTCCACAATTGCTTTTGCCTATCCAGAGATAATGCACCAACAATTCTAAGTAAAGATAATGCATCTCCAGTACCATCTAAAGTAGCCTCTGCTAATCCAGGATAGTAACTGAAACCTCCTTTACTTTCAATATAATATTTTTCAAATTTATTTCTTACGATATTCTCCATGAACTCCTTGGATTTATTTTTATTTTCAGTGGAAATGCCTTGCCACAAATAATTTGTAATCAAGCTTATTCCTTGATACCTTGTTAAGTTCCAGTCATGTAGTTCACTCAAATTTGCATCTTTAGGTGCAGGCTGAGAAAGTTTATTAATGGCTGTTGTTATTATCTCATTATTATAGCGTAAAGGAAACTCACTATGTATATTGTCTCCATTTTCATTTACAAACAACTTGATAATATGGAAAGTAGATCCTAAGTCCCCAGAATCTAAAAGCTTTCCGTTGCTCCTTAATCTTGGGCCCCAAAAGCCTGTTTTACTATCTTCATTATTGTATAGCCATTGTAAGAGTGCTTGTTTCCACTCAGGAGAAAAAGTGTATAAATTAGTATGTTCAAAGTCGTTATAATAGCATAGTTCAGCTATTTCAACATAAGGTGTTCTTGGAAGTTTAGATGCTATAAACCCAATTGTAGATAAGTCATCTAAAAAGGGCTTTAGCTTTTCAGGCGAATTGATTTGATTCAAAAATTTAATTGGATATTTAAGTTTTATAGGCTGACCTGTATCATTTGATAAAGATTCAAGATGCTTAATCATGTTTAAAGTTGAGCCAATATATGTAAAAAGTGGGTAAGAGTTATCCATAAACGCCCCCGTTTTAGGATTTTGTAGACCAATATAAAACTCAAATTCCTCTTTTTTGCTAGTGAATTTCGGAACTTTTATTAAACCTTCTTTAGTCTCTAACTGCTTATGTATTTGATTCAATTTAGAAAATGCTGTTATGTAATGTCCCTTATCGAGATAATAAGCACATCCAAGCATTTTAAATTCAAATTGCCCCATATAGTAGCCTTCAGCTTGAAGTTTGCTGTTTAAACGAAATATTTCTGAAATTGATGTAACACTTCTATAAATAAAACTTCCTAAACAAATTAAAATTATCATTACAAATATAGATATTATTATAATTAAACGTTTTTTTTTCATTATATTTAACTATCCTCACTTTTTCTTATTATTAATTATTTCTCGAATATAATCTAAACTTTCTTCAGCCCAATAAATGTGAGATTCAACATCATGAAAACCTCTACTAAGTGCTATTTTCCAATAATAAACTTCATCCTCTCTATCAAACATTTGTAGATATTCTCCAAGTTTATTTTCAACTGATTTAAGGTTTTCATAATCTCTTTTATACTTTTTTAATCTTTCTTGAAGCTGAAAAAATAATTTTTCAAAACCTACATTTGAGGATAAAAAAACTCTCGATAAAAAAGCATTACGGTTATCCTCGTCTATTTCATCAGGGACATTAGTAAGCCATTCTTTCAGGTAGGATAACCCTTGTTCAGTAATGCTATATATACGCTTAGATGGACCCTTATCACTTGGTTTTACTACAGAAACTATGTAACCTTTTTCCTCTAATGTTTTTAATTCACGATAAATTTGACTTGTTTGAGCTGACCAAAAAAAGTTAATAGAATCATCGAAAATCTTTTTCAAATCATAACCAGTCATAGAAGCATAATTTAGCAAACCTAATAGGGTGTATGATAATGACATGAAATCACTCCTTAAACTATTATACATTTACTATAGCATAAGTAGAATAGATAATCAATTTTGAAACAAATAACGTTTTAAGCATTTATAAAAAGACTGAATTTACTCATTTATGCTAATTACTCATTATTCGTAATTTGCGGAGTAACCTACTCTAAAAGCAAGCTTATCTTTAAGTAAACTTGCTTTCAGAAATATAACGGATTTACCTTATTTTAAAATAGGTATTCTTTCATCCATATTCAATTCAAAATTGCCATAAGGATTAATATATAATCACGTAAATCCGTATGGCAATTTTGACTTAGATATGAATGTAAGAATTCCAATAGATACCTATAAAAATTCAGTACAAGCATAATAGAATTGTTATATAGAAATCTACTTTATGTTTACATTAGATCTAAAGTAGATTCCTACTTTGCCCCTTTATATAGTAATGACTTCAAACAAATATAATGATATACTAAGTATATACTTTATAGGTAAAGGAAGTTGTTGCTTTTAATAAATACAAACACCGAGAAATAACTGGAACTAAAGCTATGGAAGAACAGTGGGGAGGAAAAAGTATATGATCACCAATAACACTGAAGGAGAAAAGTGGAAAATATCGACCAGGTTTCAAACTATCCTTATTGCTTTTGGTATAATATCTTCAATTATCTATGTTATCACCGACATAGTCGCATCTGTTATGTGGAGTGATTATAGTCGTACATCACAAACTATCAGTGAATTAATTGCGGTCGATGCGCCAACCAGACTGTATGTAGCTATACTTTTTATTATTTATGATCTGTTGATATATGCATATGGTGTTGGTATTATACTCTCTTCAAATAATAAACGAGCCCTTAAAATTGCAGCATTTCTGATTATTGCAAAAGAGATTCTTGGATTGGTGGCTACGTTATTCTTTCCAATACATCTACGAGGAGTGGAAGGTAGTTTTTCGGATACGATGCATGGAATTTTAACAGCAGCAGGAGTTTTTCTATGTATGTTTCCGGCAATGATAGCAGGATCGATATCCTTTAAAGGGGTATTTAGGGTCTATTCAATTATTACAATGATATTGTTTGTTATTTTTGGCATATTGACTGGCTCGGATCAACCTAAATACGCTTTAAATATGCCTACACCCATGATGGGTGTTTGGGAGCGTATTAATATTTATGGATACATGTTATGGATTGTAGTATTGTCTATTAAGCTTTTAAGATTGAAAAGAGTGAACGAATCGTCAAAATAGATAGATTAAATAGGAAAATAAGTATTTAATATTGTTTCACTTAAAACAAGTAATCTCTAAAAACAGCTATTTTACTGGATTTTTAATGCTGATTTGCACTTCATAACACGTTTGCTGGTATTAGGCCTTATAAATGAAGTCAAATATGAAGCCAAATAACTTTATTTATTAAGAAAGAGGGTATTATAGTGAGAGCATTTCAATTGGTAATAGCAGTTATTACTGTATTAATGATGTTTGGCATGTTTGGAATGAGCATATGGATCAATTCCAAGTTTTCAGTCAGTGGAGTAGCCCAATGTTACATGCCAATAAATATTATTACTACAGTGCTTGTACTTATAACCGTAATAACGATTTTTATAAGGAAATAGTTGGGGTAATACCAGTAGCTCTGTAACCAGGGGCAAAGTAAATTATTAATAGTCGTTCTGAGTATTTTCAATGTTACACAACACACTTTTGTAACATTCACTTTCTTTATTTAGCAGTGATGTTATCTATTTTATATGAAAAGCAAGTATAATGGGTTGCTACTACAATAATTAGTGGCAGCTTTTGTGTATAACGAATAGTAATGTTCTTTATATACTAAAGTAATTATTGAATTTTTGTGTTCAAGAAAAGAATATTGATGAATATATCAAACAATTATATAGAGAATCTTCTAACTAAGTTTAAATTTTATTGACATACCTCGAATATCTATGTATAATTTATTACATAGATATTCGAGGTATTAATAGTTTAGGAGGTGTACATTTTGAATTTTGATAAAAGTCTTATAGCAGGGAGTACAGTGCTTATGGTTTTACATCTGCTTGGTACTCAAGATATGTATGGATATCAAATGGTGAAGGAGTTAGAAAAGCGTTCAGAAAACACTTTTACCCTTAAGGAGGGTACATTATACCCTATACTTCATTCTCTTGAAAAAAACGGATTAGTTGTTTCGTATGTATCATATGGACAATCAGGAAGAAAACGGAAATATTATCAAATAACAAAGAACGGGAAAAAACAGCTAGCTGACAAAAAAAAGGAATGGTTGATATTCAGCGAAACAGTAAATAAAGTCATTAGGGGGAGTATTTATGCACTATAATAACGATAAATTTATTCAAAAAGTATGTGAACAGATAGGCTTTAAAGCTGCTCGCAAAGGAATAGAACAAGAATTAAAGGCACATATTGATGATAATATAGAACAGTTTATAGCTCAAGGTTTAGATGAAAAAACTGCAATTATAAAGGCTACTGAGTGTATGGGAGATCCTATTGAAATAGGAGAAGCACTTAACAGGATACATAGACCTCAAACTGAGTGGGGTGTGATAAGTTTAGTTATTTTACTTAGTATATTTGGTATTGGCACAATGTTTTTTATAGGAGATTTACCGGCTGGTAGTAGCAGTATATTTGGGAAAAAACAAATTGTATATGCAATACTTGGCATGGGTTTTTTAGTTGGAATATACCTATTTGATTATATGAAACTTTGTAAATATGGTAGAAAGATATTTTTATCTGGCATTATTTTAACCATTACTACTGTATTATTTGGTACCAATGAGAATGGTATATTATGCTTAAAGATGGGAGAGATTACCTTTACAACAGCGTTTATTTGCAACTTAATGTTTATGATATATGTTATTGCTGAATTAAGCAAATGCAGGGGAGAAGGAATAATCGCTTTTTTAAAAATATGCTCATTATGTGCAATATCACTTATTTTATTGTTTTTTAATATGGCATTTGCTCTTAGTCTTATTATGCTAATAGTATATGCAATCATTCTTACAGTTGCTGCAATAAAAGGGCATTTCAATTATGAGAAAAGATGGAGTTACATATGTGCTACATGGGGAATTAGTGTTATATCATTAATTGCACTTATTCCACATATGATGTTAATTAATTACAATCCGCATAATAGTGAATATTCGACTAATATGGTAAGCAAGTACTTGGAAGGCTCTCAATGGATTGGAAAGTCTGCATTTTTAAATGCGCATGGATGGAGGTATTTACCTAAACATTGGGCGGACTATTTTTTAACAATAATTATCACTAATTTTGGATGGATTATTGGATGTCTTATAATATCATTTCTTATAGTACTTTTCAGTATCATGATATTTAGAACATTAAATTTAAAGAATACTTATGGATTTTATTTGTCAGTGGGAATAGTTGTTTATTTAATAATTAATTTTGTTTTAAATATTTTAATAACAATGGGCTATGTTAATAATTTAGATTGCAACCTATCATTTATTTCCTTCGGTGGAACAGACTATCTTAACAATATTTTTGTTGTAGGGTTGTTTCTATCAGTTTGGAGGAGAAACTTGATTATGCCATCAGATATGTATAGTAGCTTAACTCACTATAATTAGTAATATTAAAATAAGCTTATTATGGAACAAAAATATGTAGGGGGCAGTATACATAAAGAATTTGGTACGATTTAAAGGGGGATAAATATGAAATCACAGATAAAGGACAATGGAGTGGTCGAAAGGAAAGCTCTAAAACGAAAAATCAAGATATTAATATGCACATTATTAGTATTAATACTTGGAATTGTGTATGAACAAATCGGAGAACTTTTGGATAGTAATCGATTTCAACCACCAGGAAAAATTATAAATGTAAATGGACATAATATGCATATTTTTGCAGAAGGAAAAGGCAATACAACAGTAGTTTTTGCATCAGGATGGAAAATACCATGCCCATATGTTGATTTTTATCCACTATATAGTGAAATATCAAAACGTACAAGAATAGCTGTGTATGATAGACCAGGGTATGGATGGAGTGAGGAGGCAAATACTCCTAGAAATATTGATGTTATAGCAAAGGAAATGCATGAGTTGCTTAAAAAATCGGGGGAAAGAGCTCCTTATATACTCGTTGGACACTCTATAGGGTCACTTGAAGTTATAAGATTTGCTCAATTATATAAAAATGAAGTTAAGGGCGTTGTTTTGATAGATGGATCAAATCCTAATATGTATTCAAATGCGGAAAAACCGTCAGTACTCGTTACTCTGCGTACATCAATATTTAATAATTCAATTTATTTATTTAATAAAAGTGGCATAGCTAGATTACTATTAAATCTAATACCAAATTTTTATTCTTCAACTGTATTGGTTACTGCAAGAAATAATTTTCAATTTGCTCCAGAAAATTTTAAAAAGCTTGATGCGGCAATGTTCTTAAAAACCTTTAATAATAGAAATCAAGTTGATGAAGCTAAGAATAAAGAGGTAAACGCTAGTAAAGTAGCATCAAATGGCTATATAAAAGATATACCTCTCAGAATAATCACATCTGAAGAAACAAACAGTTATAAAGAAGCTGGAAAAAATCAACGCAATTTTAAAAAATGGTCTGCAAATAGCAAGCAAATTATTGTGAAAGGAGCAGAACATGCCGTTCATTGGGGACATCCAGAAGTGATAAATAAAGAGATATTGGATTTACTAAACAACTGATATTGGTGATAGTGAACCCACATAAAATTAATATTATATAAAAAAATATTGCTCATTGATGATGATAAAACATATCTCGAAAGAGGTAAATATGATAATGTACTGCAAAAAATTACAGGTTATTGGAGTTGGAGATGTTGAACTCTTGCATCTTACAAAATAAGTTCCGTTAATTCGGAATATTCTTATATTGTTTACTGACTTAACTAAAGCAAAAATACTCTAGTTTTATTTTATTTGAAAGTACCATAAACGTTGAATTAAATAACAATGTTAAAGAAAAAGATTATGTTATTGAAAAATTAAATACCCAAACAACCAAACTAAATATCAAGAATGGCGAAGATATTCAATCTGTTAAAGATAAAGCAGAGCTGCAAAGCGAAAAGGAAATATTAGAATTAAAATCACAACATCAAGAGGAGAAACAGGAACTACAAAATAGGTATAACAAAGAAATTGAAGGATACCAGAATAAATATAAAGAATTATTAAAGGAGATGGAACAGAAGAAGGCTTCACGTACAACTACCACCAGAAAAAAACAGACTTCTAATACAAAAACTACTGAATAAACCACACATTCATTTTACCTTCAGGAGTAAAAAGAGCATCCGTGTCATGTATTGAAAAGCAATGAAATATATGATAAATATTAATAAAAAACAGTATGATTGATAATCATACTGTTTTTTATTGGCAAACAATCTTTAAAAAGTTGATTTACTTTAATAATGTAATAATACATTATTTTCAAATGTATGTAAATAAATATAGATGCTATTAGGGGCAAGTCATATTCCATATATTAGACATAAAATATATAAAGTTTAAATTTTTAGGGAAAATGATGTATTTTCAATGATTAACATTAATTAGTATTTGATATTAATACTCCGAAAATAGGTGCCTGGCATAGGTGCTTATTTTTTTACTTTAGATTTGTACCCCTATATACTAGAGGCTAAAAACCTATTATTTTCAATAATCAAATTTATAGTTTTATACCTCTAAGTAGGTAAAGTATCAAGGTATGTGCGATAGGCATAAAGTTGATAATTTTTACCAATAATAAAGTTTTTTTATTAAATATTTCAAAACAAAATAAAAGATTAGTAGTTAATTTACTAGCCTTATTATCGGACATTATTTTTATTTATTATTTCAAGGTCTATCATTTCCTTCTGTTCTACTTCAGTTAAATCTCCAAAAGTTCTAAAGACAAATCCTTGGTTTTTCAAGTATGCTATTATTTCAGGCAGAGATTCTACTGTAAAATGCTTATAATATGTGTCATGCATAAGTATTACTGCAATTTTTTTATTCTGACATTGATTTTTAACATTTCTTTTTATTTTCTCAACAGATACTTCATGACTGTCTGCATCACCTGAACAAACATTCCAATCTACATATTTTATTCCCTTATCATTTAAAGTCTTTTTTATTAAATTTAAGTTTGTTTTACTGATTATCAGATTAGTTGAGCCGCCTGGTAATCGAGTATAATTTATAGGTTCTTTATTTGTTATCTTTTTTATTGTACTTTTACATATTTCATAATCATTAATATAAGCATCTAAACTTTTATATATTTTTTTATAATTATGAGAATAAGTATGAACTCCTATACACATACCACTATTACTTAATTCTTTTAGTGCTTCAGGATTTTCTTCAGCCTTTATTCCAACCACAAAAAAGGTAGCCTTTATATTGTTGTCATTTAATATTTTTAATATTTTTCCTGTATTATTTACGCTTGGCCCGTCATCAAAAGTTAAGAATACTTCTTTAGGGCATTCCTGAATATTTTTAGACTTATTGTTGGATAGAGCTAAATTATCGGTATATCCAACACTCGAACAATTTGAACATATAAATAGTATTGTAATTATGAGGATACCACAGCGTAAACCACAAAACTTTTTCATAAAAAAAACACCTTCTTTAGTTTAAGAATATAAATTTATACCTCAAACTTATCATTACCTTTATTCCATAAATGATTACGGTAATTTATTCTAAAACTGTTTTAGGTATAAATGTTTTTCTGTGAAAATCATTAGAGTTTCAAAATGTACCTGTACTATGGGTGTGGGTGAGAGGTATAATTGATGGGTAAATATGATTAGATATAAAAATTCATTGAATTAAAATTTCCTTGTACCATTTCAGGAAAGACGGATGATACAAGGAAACAAAACAATTAATGACTTTTTTAATATACCCTTCTTGGGGTGCAGCCAACAAAACCGACAAAACCCACGTTAAGAAAATTAATCCCATAAACGAGGGCTTTCCCTCTCTTTTTATTTTTGTAAGATAATTTTAATGATATAAGAAAGGATACGAGGTATGAAAAATAACACAAACAATAGAACTTATAGTTTTTTAAACTTTTTTAGAAGCGAATCTTTTAGTGGAATAATATTATTAACTTGCACTGTTATTGCAATCCTACTAGCAAATTTTAATTTTGCTCCAATTTACAATGAAATATTACATAAGAATATAACAATTGGGTATAAAGCAACATCTGTATCAATGCCAATTTCTCATTGGATTAATGATGGATTAATGGCAGTATTTTTCTTTGTAATTGGTATGGAAATTAAGAAAGAGCTGTTAATTGGGGAGCTTAAATCCTTAAAAACAACTATACTGCCAATTGCTGCTATAGGTGGAATAGTTGTACCTGCAATTCTCTATGCATTATTTAACTATAATCAACTAACTATCAATGGCTTCGGAATTCCTATGGCAACGGATATTGCATTTGCATTAGGGGTAATTTCTTTAGTTGGTAAAAAAGCACCTAAGGGGATTGTAGTTTTTCTTACAGCTTTGGCTATAGTTGATGATTTGGGAGCAATTATTGTAATTGCAATATTTTATGGCACTGAAATATCATGGTTTTACTTTTTATTAAGCTTAGCTATTGTTGGTGTGCTTATATTAGCAAATAAATTTAAAGTGAAATCTTCAGCTATTTTTATTATTATTGGAATTGTACTATGGTTTACTATGTTCAAATCAGGTATACATGCTACATTGGCAGGAGTATTACTTGGAATGATAATACCTGGTTCAAGAGATGAAGAAGTATTTAAAGAATCAATGCTAAATAAACTTGAACATGCAATATCACCATGTTCTTCTTATTTAATTATGCCTATATTTGCATTAGCTAATGCAGGAGTAGTTATAAATATGAGCAGTCTTTCAACAATTATGTCAACACCTGTTAGCGTAGGAATTATTTTAGGACTTTTCTTAGGAAAACAATTGGGTATATTTGGAGTTTCAACAATATTAGTAAAATTAGGTATTGCTAAGTTTCCTTTAGGAGTAAACCAAAAACACTTATATGGTGCAAGTGTGCTTGGAGGCATTGGATTTACAATGTCAATATTTATTTCATCTTTATCATTTTCAGATGAAGCTATATTATCTACAGCAAAGATAAGTATAATAGCAGCTTCGCTTTTATCTGCAATATGGGGATTAATAATTTTTGCACTTATAAAACCTGAAACTGATAATGTGAATATTGTTTAAGGATATATTTTTTGTATATTAAAAAGTAAATCTATGATATTTTTTGTTACACAATATTCTATGTGAATTTATGAACATCACCAGCTTAACATTTCTTAAATAAAATACATTGGTCTTCTATTATAACTATGTACTAAAGTATAAGATATTATTTTGAAATTATTTCATCTAATCTTTTCCTCAAAGTTGCTTTGTCTAATTTATCTACTGGTAGATCAATAAGTAAATTAATTCTTGTATTTAACTCATTTCTTATTTTTTTAAAGTGAGTAACTGTGTCTTCCTCGTTACCTTTAAAGTCTCTTGGGTCAGTTATTCCCCAGTGTACATAAATTGCATCATTGGGTAAAATAGGACATTCATTTTTGGCCTTATCACATAATGTAATAACAAAATCAAACTCTTCATTTAAAAATTGTTCTACTGACTTAGGTTTGTAATTACTAATATCTATACCCATTTCTTTCATGACAATTTTGGCATGAATATTAATATCATCGGCTGGCTGACTTCCTGCACTAAAAGCAATAAATTTATCTTTACCCTTGTCATTTAATATAGCCTCTGCCATTTGGCTTCTTGCAGAATTTTGAGTACATAAAAATAATACTTTCTTTTGCATAATATCACTCCCTAATTCTTTTATGTAATCATTCATAATCATATGATAGATTATATTAGTTATCAATAATTATAACAATTATTTAGCATATATTTAACATTATAAATATAATGATACAATAAATTCATAATATCCAGTTAATCTTACACACTAAAAAATAAAACTTTGTATCTTAATAAATTCCTAAACTAGTTTGGACAGTTACAATTATGTACGATAAGAGATAACACCAGTAGCTCTGCAACCGGGGGCAAAGTAAATTATTAATAGTCATTCTGAGTATTTTCAATGTTACACAACTTATTTTTGTAACATTCAGAATGGGCCAACAATAGGGATTAAAAGAGATTACATAAAAACAATGCTATTGAATGTTACATAATCTTAGGTATGATGTTACTATGTAACATTATATCCTAAATAAATTTATAGATCACAATTCAGGGAGAAATAAAAAATGAACTCAGTAGAACCAATAAGGGATATTAAATCAATTAAAAATATGAGGGCAGTTTTAAAGAGTCAATCAACTAGAAATGAATTACTTTTTATACTTGGTATAAATGTTGGATTAAGTGTGACTTGTTGCTAGACAAAGGAAGGCGAGGGTCTTCTACAAAACTAGCCTAATTAGCTGGTTAAATTCAGAAATTAGAACTGTTATTGTGAAAGGTAGAATGATAGGGTAACGCCTTGAAATGCCTTCTCAAAGGATACGATTAGCGTTTTGATGAGTAAACATCAGAGGGTTAAAAGCTCGTTAAATGGCTTGAGAGCTACCGTAAGTAAATACAAATATTTACACGAAATGCGAACCAGAGGTGGTCGAGTAGTGATAGAGCTAGGGTCTATAAAATATCTATGGTTAGGATGTTCCAAAGGGAACTGACGAAATCAGGAATGTACGGGTCTAAACAACGAATACCTAGAAATGGGTATAACACATATGTGTAGTGGGTGTGGATTAGTAAAACTTTAATCTATGAAAATCCATATAGTGTTAAAGGCATTATCAAGCCTACAGGCTCATACTGATGACCTACGGATATATGTACAGATAGCAATAACGGAACAAGGAAAGCTTAGAATATGGAGGTTTTATTACCGAAGAAGTAGTGATAAGGAAAGCAGTCAATGTATAACTTATCTTAATCTAAGTGAGAGTGGTGGCATGAAGCAGTGAAGTTTCTGTAATGGAAATAGAGCAATAGCCACTAGACAAGTTGTTATTTGAAAATTAAATACTGAATAATTCAAGGTTCTGGTATGACTAAGAGATATGAAATCCCCAGAAGGGAGAGTAATAGACTTGAAGGAAAGCTTATTAAAGAAGAAACAGAAACTAAGAAACAATGAATACTATGACATGCAAGAAATATTTGATAATTTGTATAGCCAAAGCAGTAAAGATAATAAATTTACTAACCTGATGCAGTATATAGTCTCTGAACAAAACATCCTACTAGCTTATAGGAATATCAAGAAAAACAAAGGCTCCATAACTGTGGGGACAGATGGTTTAAATATTGAATTTATAAAAAATATGGGTATTGAAAAATATATCAAATATATTCAAGATAAATTTAAAAATTATCAACCTAAAAGTGTAAGACGTATTGAAATCCCTAAAAACAATGGTAAAACTAGACCATTGGGGATACCCTGCATAGATGATAGAATAATGCAGCAATGTATCAAGCAGATTTTAGAACCAATATGCGAAGCTAAATTCCATAAACATAGTTATGGTTTTAGACCTAATCGGTCAACAGAACATGCCATAGCAAGATGTTATAAACTAATAAATAGAGCAGAATTACATTACGTCGTAGATATAGATATCAAAGGATTTTTTGATAATGTAAACCATAGCAAATTAAAAAAGCAGATGTGGCATTTAGGAATTCAAGATAAAAATCTATTAAGCATTATTGGAAAGATATTAAAATCAGAAATTCAAGGTATAGGAATACCAACTAAAGGAACGCCACAAGGTGAGTTATGCGAAGCTTTGCATAAGCCACCTTATGCAAAGTTGGAGATTATGCGAAGTAAACCTCATCAGGCATTGGTTTAACTGGGTTCTCTGAAGATTTACTTTGCATAATATCTCGACTACTTTAATTTAGAAAGCCAATTTAGTAATGACGCATCTTCACTCCAATCAGGCAGGTTGATATCAACTAAATCGGGATAAGCACTCTCAATTGCCTGACGTTTTAACTCTGTATCACACTTAGCATAAGTCTCTGTAGTTTTGATGCCCTCGTGTCCTAAAAAATCCCGGATATATATCAGATTGACTCCGGCTTGTAGCAGATGCATTGCTTTGCTGTGACGAAACATATGTGGTGTTACTTTTTCAGGGACAATCGTTGAGATTCTTCTTGCTGAGCATACATACTGTGAAATAATGTATGCAATACCCTCTTTAGTAAGTTTGTTATGCTGCTTGTTCGTAAATAAGGGGCAGTCACTTTTCCAATTCACGTTTAAGGAATTTTCCTGAATATAGCGTGACAATAAAGCAAGTGCATTTTTCAATAGTGGAACTCTACGTACCTTATTTCCCTTTCCAGTAAGAATAAGAACTCCTGGATTATTCAACACAATATCACGCACCCTTAGATCGACAAGTTCCTGTACTCTGCATCCAGAATCATAAAGGATACTTAAAAGGGTTAAATCACGACGTCCTTTTGGAGTAGTCTTGTCTGGCTGGGATAATAAGAGCTTCATAGCCTCTGGTATAAGATGCGGTATTGATGGTTTTTGTGTCTTCTTAATCGGCAGTGAAATCACTTTTTGAAAATGAAGAATTCCCTCTGGTTCCTCGTACTGCGCATAGCGAAAAAAGGAATGTATAGCTGCAAGTCGTTGGTTTCTAGTTGAAATACTACATTTTTTGCTTGTTTCCAGCCACTCAAGGAAATCCTTAATCAATCCATGCGTCAGCATGTTCAGGTTGAGTCTTTCAACAGGCATATTTCGTTGTTCCTGACAGTATCTAATTAGCAGTTTAAAGGTATCCCGGTAGGATGTTATTGTATTTTTGCTAGCATTTTTTTGTCTTGGCAGGTATTCAGACAAGAATCCAGTAAGGTGTATTGCAAAATCAGTAGGTTTCACCAGCATCACCTTCCAATTCGGGGATAATGTCTGGATAACATCCCTCTAGCTTAATAGATATATCGGGGAATACATCAGCAGTCATTCTAAGGTAATATGAAGTTTCATTAAAGGAGTCGTGTCCCATATATGTCTTCAGTATTGGAAGGTAAACTGAAAGGTCTTTTTCTTCTAGAACCCATTTTTTCAGACAGTGGCATGCAAAAGCATGGCGAAAGTCATGAACTCGTGGACCCTTGCCGCGGCCTCCATGTGAAATTCTAGCTCTCCATAGAAAGCGCCTAAAGTTGTGATATACATTACCTATAGTCATTGGCTTGCCATCCAATCCGGGAAAAAAGTAATCGCTACGCTTGGAAATCACATGGACACATTTGAAGTAATCGCGACAGCGACTTGTTAATTCATCCGACATTGGAACTAGACGGCTGTTGTCTTTCTTGGAATGCTGGATGGTTAGTACTCCATCCCTAAGATCTACATCATCTATTTTAAGTAGTCTTGCTTCTGAAGAGCGAAGACCGCATGAGTAGATCATTCTAAAGAATACTGGCATAATCAAGTGTCGTTGTGGACATTCGCTGACATAAGGACATTTGTCTGTCTCATGGAAGAAACGCTGCAATTCATCTACTGTATAAATATATGGAACGTATTTCTCTTCAACCGGATAGTAACCTTTTGGAAGAATATATGCATTTATTCCTATACTATCCAAATATATAGCAAACTGTCGAAGTACTGAAGCTCTTGAGCATTGATTAGCTTGTGCCTCATAAATCTTCTTAGAGCACCAGTCTAAAACTATTTCTCTTGTAAGTTCTTTTGCTTTAGAATACTTTTTAGCAGTAAATGCAGAGAATCGCAGGAGATGCTCTTTCTCAGTTTTATACTTATATCCGATTGCTTGTTTTAACTTAACATGGTTTTCGATATACTGAGCAAATGGGCCTTTGAAAAAATAATCACTCATGGTTATCCACCTCCGGTGTATTCAGGCAGCATTCCTTCAGCTTATTTAAATCTACTTTTAAATAAACTGCTGTGGAATCAGTATCCGTGTGACCAAGGATATCTGAAATTACTGCGAGAGGTGTGCCATGTTCAAGCATTCTCGATGCTGCAGTATGTCGAAGCGAGTGCATACCCCGACGTTTTTTTAGTGTTGGCAGATGGGCAATTACCATGTAGTTCTTGATTAATTGAGATAAGTGATCCCCTTCTGAAAAAGGGAGGAACGGTGCCATATGTCTTACAAATACAATTGATGAATCAACCTTTGGTCGTCCATATTTCAGATAATCAATAACAGCCCATCCTACTTCAGAGGGAATTGGAAGAGTAACTGTTTCTCGCGTCTTTGATTGTACGAATACCAACTTCTTCTCTTCCCAGTGAAAGCAATTAAACGTCAGGTTTTTGATGTCAGTAACCCTAAGTCCCAGCATACAAGCGAGAAGAATGATGGCATAATCCCGTTTTCCTTTTGGGCTTCCACGATCAATAGCTCCTATCAGTGCGACCAATTCAGCCTTTGTCCAAACGGAAGGAATGCGTGTCTGCTTACGTGCTTGAACCATCGGTGTCTTTGCAGCTAAATCAGTTTTTAAAATGTCCTGCTCGAGAAGATATCTCAAAAAAGTACGTATTGAGCAGATATTCTGTTCCACAGTTTTATAAGTGTAACCAGCTAGAGTTCTGATATAGCTATGTATAATTGAAAGGCTGATATTACGGCAATTACAGATGCCCTGTGAAATAAGATAATCCATAAATCGCTCCGCTTGATTCACGTAGTGATCAATAGTTACCTTAGAATAACTCCTAGCTTCACAGTAACTTTTGAAGTCACTGCTGATTTTCATAAAGTATGGATCAGTCAAAAGATCTCTGTATTTATAATACCGCCTTAAAACGGTATTATGCATTTGGAAATCGCCAATCATTCTGATGATACGAAGTTCCTGAGTATCCTTTTGGCACAAGGTTTTATCAAAATCCTTTTTAAAAATCTGAAAGTATTTTTCTACAAAGTCTATTCCCAATTGTTCGGAGTAATAAGTTTCGTTACGATTTTCTGCAAACTTTATGATTTTCTCCCAACGATTACGATAAAACTTCATAGAGCCTTCAGTGTAGCCTAATCTCAGTAGCTCCTGTTCTAAATCTAGCAATAATTCTTTAAGTGGTTTTCTATGCATATAAAATGCCTCTTTCAATAATTTTTTAGTTTTTACATTATTATCATTGACGGAGATTATGCAAAGTAAAACAATGGAATGTCATCATAAAAAACCTAAAAGTCTGGGTGGGGATGATAGTTATAATAATCTAGTGTGGATAAAAACAGAAGTCCACAGATTAGTTCATGCAGTACAACAAGAAACTATTGAAAAATATTTAGAACAACTAGATTTAAATAAAATAGGTTTAAAACGAGTTAATTCTTTAAGAAAGTTAGTAGAAAATTCAGTTATTTAATTAGTAAAATGCAATTTGTTGGAACGCCGGATGAGGTGAAAATCTCATGTCCGGTGTGAGGTGGGGGAAAAGATTGAGATAATTTCAAAGTCTTACCTATCACGCATGGATCAGTGATATATTAAAATTAAAGCTTTCAGATTTATTAAAACCTAATATGAAGACTGTAAAAGATTATGTAACAATTACCGAAAAGAAAACTAAAAAAGGCAGTACTGCCTTTTTTTATTCCTACTTTGCCCCTGGTTACACGGATGCTCCCATTACCCCTTATTATGTTATTATTTCACATCAACTCATTTAGTTTGTAAATCTTCGCTACATCATGTTCCGATATAATTCGAGATAGGCTGTATGCAATGATTATAATTCCTGGAATATCTACTAATAATCGCGTAATAGCAAATTTTGAACCTAAGGCAGACAACTCAAATAAAAACATAGGTATTTTGGTGGTAGACCATGCACCAATAAATATAAGTATATTGGAAAATTTAACACCCTTTTTCATAAAGACGGCTGCTATAGGAAACGCTCCATACAATGGCCCTGCAGCCGCAGAACCTAAGATAAAAGATAATATAATTCCTTTTATTCCTGAATCATCTCCCATAAATCTTATCATAGTTTCCCTTGGGACCCACACATCTAAAAGTCCTAATAGTATAAATATAGGAGGAATTACAAGAAACATTTCCTTAAAACTAAACCCTATAATACCTATAGCCTTTATACCAACATTCTTATTTATTAGAATTAATACTAACATTATTATAATAGTTACAGTAAAAAACCTATATCGCTTTAAAAGTTTCTTCATACACCACCAACCACCCTTCCAATGACAAATGCTACAAAAAATGAAAATATAAATGCAAGTACATTTCTCCATATAGTAAGTTTTCTCCCAAAATATTTCATCTCAACAGGCATAGTAATTATTCCTACCATCATGAGAGTTGATACAAATGCCCCTATCTGCATATACCCTGCACCATTTTCAACTAACATTTGTGCAGTTGGAAAGGCCACAAAACCAGGGATTAATGTTATTGACCCAATAACTGCTGATATTATAACACCAAACCAGCCAGATTCTCCACCTATTATTTTAGATATGAATTGGGTATCTAAAATAGAAAGAAGTATTCCGACCAATATAATAACACCTAAAAATTGTGGTAAGATGTTTTCAAAGGATTTCCACGCTTTTTTTAGAGTCATCTTTGTTTTTTGCTTATCCTTATAAAATGAAATAATTAAAAGAATTATTGTTATTCCATATAAAATATAGTTACTCATTACATGCATCTCCATAGCCTATATAATTTACTCTTAACAAAGGCTATCTCAAAATTAATTAAATATGTAATCTTGAGGCAGCCCTCTTGGTAACTATAAATACTTTTTAATTTCTTCTGCTGTTGGAACTCTTCCAAAAACTTTAACTTTTTCATCAACTACAAGGCCTGGAGTCTTCATAATTCCATATTTCATGATATCCCTAATATCTGTAACCTTTTCAATAGTAGCATCTAATCCTAACTCTTTTACTGCATTTTTAGTATTTTCCTCTAATCTTTTGCAATTTGAACATCCCGTTCCTAATATTTTGATTATCATTTTGATACAACTCCTTCTAATATTTTTTCATTTATAGTATGCTTCCTTAGACTTATACGAATAAAAATCCGAAAGCATTAAATAAATATCCAATTATTATTATTCCGACAGATGCTATACCAACAAATATACTTAGTAATTTAGGTTTAACAACTTTGCTTAGCATTATTATTGATGGAAGTGAAAGTGTTGTAACTGCCATCATAAATGAAAGTACTGTACCTATTCCTACACCTTTGCCAAATAATGCTTCAGCTATTGGAAGTGTTCCAAAAATATCAGCATACATTGGTATTCCGACTACTGTTGCTATAAGTACTGAAAATGGATTGTTAGCACCAATAACATTTTGAATTATTGATTCTGGAATCCAATTGTGTATTGCTGCACCTATTCCAACACCAATAAATACATATAGGCATACCTTTTTAATTATCTGTGTTACTTGATCTTTTGAATATGATATTCTTTCTTCTCTAGTTAACTCAATTATTTCAGCATTTACATTATCAATTTCTTTTACATAACTTTTTACATATTCTTCAAGTTTCAATTTATCAATAATTGTTCCGCCTATTACTGCAAGTATTAATCCTACGATTACATAAGCTATTGCAATCTTTGCTCCAAAGAATGACATCAATAAAAGCAATGATGCTAAATCTACAAGTGGTGACGAGATTAAAAATGAGAATGTTATTCCAAGTGGTAATGCAGCTGAAGTAAATCCTATAAATATTGGAATACTAGAACAACTACAAAATGGGGTAATTGTCCCAAGTAATGCTCCGAGTATATTTCCTTTTATCCCTTTTATATTCCCCAATATCTTTCTTGTTCTCTCTGGTGGAAAATAGCTCTGGATATAGGATATTATAAAAATAAGCACCGAAAGCAATATAAATATTTTTATAGTATCATATATAAAAAAGTGAATACTTCCCCCAAGCCTTTCATTAGTTGACAATCCAAAAACATTTTCAACTAATTTTTTTACTAAATTAGATAACCAAGTCATCTTTAACAATTGATCATTTAACCACTCAAATATTGTTGATAGTAAATCCATAACTAGTTCCCCTCCTCCCTATTCTATTAACTACCTATACTTCTTTATTTTTAATTTGGCACATTTTTCTTTCCTTAATTTCATCAGCATATTTTAATCTTTCAAGATCATCCTTTATAACTTCATATTGACTAGAATTATCTATAATATTTTTTAAGATTTCTTTTAGCATTTCATTATTATTTAAATAGTAATATATAAATTTCTCTTTTCTTTCATCCTTTACAAATTCCATATCTCTAAGTTTTGCTAAGTGTTTTGAAATTTTAGGTTGAGATTCTTCTTCCAATATTCCTTGTAATTGACAAACACATAACTCTTTATTATATAGCAGAGTTAAAATCCTTAATCTTGTTTCATCTGATAATACTTTAAATAAATCTGTAAGTTTATACATTTCTATACTTCCTTTCACTAGTATACATTTTAATCCAATACTCATATACCCATATGGTTATATGAGTATATTATTCCTTTATATCGGATTTGTCAACTTATAAATTTAAATTTTACAATCCTAGTACTTTAAGAACTTTTCCATAGATCTTTATAAAGAATATAAAGACTAATAATATAACTCAAAAATTAGTTTATTAGTTTAAGTGTAATTGAGGGTATGTTTGAAAATTTAGTTTATGATGGAATTGAGGATTTACTTAAAACATTAGAATATAATAACAAGATACTGGTTGTTGCAACATCTAAACCTCAAGTATTTGGGGTACCGTCAGGAAAATGCGGATTTACAACGCTAAGCCCATTTTCAAGACGATTCCCCCATTTTTAACAACGTTAAGAAAGTTTTAGTGGTCTTAAAGAATCTAATGAGATCACTTTCTCCGAATTAAAATGGTATTCTCCTAGTAAATTAATATGTTCCCAGCCTAAAGGTGACATATGGTGCAATAAATCTTCATTAAAACTACCTGTCCGTTTTTGATATTCAACTGCTTTTGTTAGATGTAGAGTATTCCAGATACTAATGGCATTGATAATTATGTTTAAAGCACTGGCCCTTTGAAGCTGATGTTGTATGGTTCGTTCCCTAAGCTCTCCTTGTTTTCCGAAGAAAATAGCTCTTGCCAGCCCATTCATGGCTTCACCTTTATTCAATCCTTTTTGTATTTTTCTTCTTAGCAATTCATCTGAAATGTAATTAAGAATAAAGATTGTTTTTTCTATTCGGCCCATTTCGCGTAAGGCTGTAGCTAAACTGTTCTGTCTTGCATAAGAACCTAATTTTCCCATAATAAGGGATGCTGAGACTGTTCCTTCTCTTATTGAATGGGCTAATCGTAAAACATCCTCATAATTTTCTCCAATGACCTTTGTATTTATTTGTCCACGTAAAATAGCTTCTAGTTTTGGATACTCGCTTGCTTTATCTATTGTAAATAATTTTGAGTCCGATAAATCTCTTATTCTTGGAGCAAATTTAAATCCTAATAAATGGGTCAATCCGAAAATTTGGTCTGTGTAACCTGCTGTGTCTGTATAATGCTCTTCTATGTTGAGATCCGTCTCATGATGCAATAAACCATCCAAAACATGAATCGCATCTCGTGAATTAGTATGTATAATCTTTGTATAGTAAGAAGAAAATTGATCACTTGTAAATCGATAGATGGTAGCTCCCTTTCCAGTTCCGTAATGTGGGTTTGCATCTGCATGCAGTGATGAAACTCCTAGTTGCATTCTCATACCATCTGACGAGGATGTGGTACCGTCACCCCAATAGGAAGACAATTGCAATTTGTGATGAAAATTTACTAATACGGCTTGAGCTTTATTCATTGCGTCTTCATACATGCGCCATTGAGACACATTGGCTAGTTGTTTATATGTAAGTCCGGGTGTGGCTTCAGCCATCTTACTCAATCCAATATTCATTCCCATTCCTAAAAGGGCAGCCATGATAATGATTGTTTCTTCTTTATCAGGTTTTCGATTATTAGAAGCATGAGTAAATTGCTCATGAAATCCCGTTATATAAGCAACATCCATGAGTAAATCAGTTAATTTTATTCTTGGCAGCATTTGATAAAGGCTCGCACTAAACTTTTTTGCTTCTTCTGGAACATCTTTTTCTAAGCGTGCAAGTGACAGCTTTCCTTTTTCAAGAGAAACCCCGTCTAACTTGTTGAAATTGGCAGCTAACCACCTTAACCTTTCGTTAAGGCTGCTGGTTCTCTCCGTCATATAATCTTCGAATGATAAACTAACTGATAATCTCGTATTCTCCTTCGTTTGGTTCCATGTATCTTCTGAAAACAAATATTCCTCAAAATCTCTATACTGTCTGCTGCCGACAATGGAAACATCTCCTGCCCGAACATGCTCCCGAAGTTCTGTTAAAACAGCCATTTCATAGTAATGACGATTGATTGTTGTACCATCATCCTCGTATAAATGCTTTTTCCAACGTTTTGAAATAAAATCCACAGGCGAGTCATCAGGCACTTTTCGCTTTCCGGATTCGTTCATTCCTCGGATAATCTCAACAGCTTGTAAAAGTGGCTCATTTGCCTTTGTTGAATGAAATTCCAATACCCTTAATAGCGTTGGCGTATATTTTCTAAGTGAATAAAATCGTTTTTGCAGTAAGTCTAAATAATCATAGTCCGCAGGGCGTGCAAGCTCTTGAGCTTCTTCCACTGAAGAGACAAAAGAATTCCATTCAATAACGGATTCTAAAACCTCAAAAACGTCTAATTTTTCCTGTTTTGCTTTGATTAAAGCTTGTCCGATGTTCGTAAAGTGTATGACTTTCTCATTTAGCTTTTTACCGTTTTGTTTCTGAATTTCCTCTTGAGCCTTACGGCCTTTTGATAACAGACTAAGTATTTGTCTGTCATGGATTTCAAAAGCTTTGTCAGTTAACTCCTGAGTAAGATGTAATAAATAGACGGTTAATATCGAATATCGTTTATTTTCTTGAAAGTCACGAAATGCATAAGGCTCATATCTTGAACCTAAACTAGATAGCTGTAACAGGCGATTGCGATGCAAATGACTAATTTTTACCGTCTCTAATTCTATTCCCCGTATGTATTCGAGTCGTTCTATTACTTTTAGAAATGTTTCGGGTGAAGGATGACCCGGTGCTTCCTTTAACCAACCCAATATCGTTTTATTGGATTCGGATGGATGCTGCAAAGTAATGATCCCTTCAAGTTTTACTTTTTGCTCATTTGTTAGGGACTGACTAACCGTATTAAATAGCTTCTTTTCAGCCATTGCTCTTGCCTCCCACACCATTCTCTCAAGTGTAGTGATAGCAGGCAGTATGATTTTGTTTTTTCTTAGAAAGTCGATACATTCATGTAGCAGATGAATGGCATCGCCATTTTCCAAAGCCAATTGATAAAGATGCTTAAATGTTATTCGGTATTCTTTTAGGGTAAAAGTTACAAAATCGTATTCACTTCGAATTTCTTTCAAATGATCCCAAAGTGTATTTTCTCTTTGAGGATAAAGACTAAGTGAAGATGGACTGGCACCGATTTGTTTTAATATGTAATGTATGACTGAACCTGGGATGCTTTTGATATGAGTGTACGGCCAACCGGGATACCGAAGAACGGCTAATTGAACGGCGAACCCTAACCGGTTTTCTTCTCTTCTTCGTTTATTTATAATTTCTAAATCTCGTTTGGAAAAAGTGTAGTAGGTTCCTAGCACCCACTCATCTTCAGGAATTTGCATAAGAGCCTGTCTCTGTTCGGGTGTAAGCAATTCACTACCTCTTGCGATTTTCATTTAGCATCATCCCATTTCTGTAATTTTTCAATTTATTACTTCAATTATATATCAATAGAGTGTACTCTATTGATACAAGTATAGTAGACTGATAAAATAGTAGTTAAGAGTGTCTCATAAGACTTGTCTCAAAAATGAGGTGATATTTTGCGGAAAATCGGTTATATACGTGTCAGTTCGACTAGCCAAAATCCATCAAGGCAATTTCAGCAATTGAACGAAATTGGAATGGATATTATTTTTGAAGAAAAAGTTTCTGGAGCAACAAAGGATCGTGAGTAACTTCAAAAAATGTTAGAGGATTTACAGGAGGGTGACATTATTTATGTTACAGACTTAACTCGGATCACTCGAAGTACGCAGGATTTATTTGAATTGATTGATTACATACGGGATAAAAAGACCAATTTAAAATCATTAAAAGATACTTGGTTAGATTTATCAGAAGATAATCCATACAGCCAATTCTTAATTACGATAATGGCTGGTGTTAACCAATTAGAACGAGATCTTATTCGTATGCGTCAACGTGAAGGGATTGATCTGGCCAAGAAAGAAGGAAAATTTAAAGGCCGATTAAAGAAATATCATAAAAATCATGCTGGAATGAATTATGCGGTGAAGCTATATAAAGAAGGAAATATGACTGTAAATCAAATTTGTGAAATTACAAATGTGTCTAGGGCCTCATTATATAGAAAGCTATCAGAAAGGAGCAGTTGATGGGTTATACTAAAAATCGGAAAAATATAGTAGAAAATAAATTCCATATAGAGGTGGAATTATATGCCTAAAATTGACAATATACTAGCAATTCTATGGATGCTTAGTTCAGGTGAAAAAATTACTGCAAAACAAATTTCAGAAAAATTAGAGATGAATATAAGGACTGTGTATCGTTATATTGATACACTTTCAACAAGTGGCGTACCTATAATTTCAGAACCAGGACATAACGGTGGATACACTTTATTGAACAGTTTTATTGAAGCTCCTCTTTTTTTTGATTTTGAAGAGCAAACCTCACTTTATCATGCTGCTGTTTTTGCAGAAGAAGCCGGATATTATGGTGGTGAAGCACTAAATAGAGCTATTTCAAAGCTAAGCAAATATTCAAATCAAGAGCAGGAAACAAAGATAAACCAACATTTAACCAGTCTTGAAGTAATAAGTCGATTAAGTTCCCTTTCCATGGAACCTTTCTTGAGGGAGTTGGAGAAGGCCGTAGCTGACGGATACACTGTAAAAATTCAATACCATAAAAGTGGCGAAGAGAAATCAAAGTATAGATTGGTTAATCCGTACAGAATTATTTATTGGAATAATAAGTGGTATGTGATTGGATTTTGTCACCTTAGGAATGATATCCGAAGTTTTAGAGTAGATCGAATTGAAAGTCTAATGCTAATCGAAAATAAGTTTAACCGGCCAGAAAACTTTTCAGCACGTGACTTTTTTATGAAAAACCTTCTTCCAACTATAGAAGATAAGGAAGGGATTATTTCTTTAGTTATTAATGGAAATACAAGGGCGTTGGATGATATTTGCCAACATTGGTTTTTAGGACATTATTTACAAGAACGGACTTCAAATCAAGCAGTATTTCTTCTTGAAAAAGATATGATACATACATATGTACCTTATTTACTTTTACCGTACGGTAAATCTATTCAAGTTATTGAGCCAATAAGTCTTAAGAAAAGACTTGTTGAAGTTCTGTCGGAATTAATAAAATTTTATCAAGTATGATAACTTCCCTGACGTTAGCTGTCAGGGAGGTTATTTTATAATAGGCTATATCAATTGTGATTGGAGTGTTATTGGATGCAAACAAAAAAAGTTTATCTTTATGTATTTAATACAATGTCAGACTGGGAATATGGACATTTAATTGCTGAACTAAACTCAGGAAGATATTTCAAAAAGGATTTAGCACCTTTAAAAGTAATTACAGTGGGAGCTAATAAAGGAATTATTACTACCATGGGAGGACTGAGCATAAAACCAGATATTTCCCTTGATGAATGTACTCTTGAGAGTAAAGATCTTTTAATTTTACCAGGAGGGACTACTTGGAGAGAAGATATTCATCAACCTATCTTGGAAAGAATTGGCCATGCATTAAAGGTTGGCACTATTGTTGCTGCAATTTGTGGTGCAACTGAGGGCCTCGCGAATATGGGATACCTAGATTCTAGAAAGCATACAAGTAATAACTTAGAGTATATTAATATGGTATGTCCTAATTATAAAGGAGAAAAGTTTTATGAGTTGGGACCTGCGGTATCTGATGCGAATTTAGTTACTGCATCAGGAGTAGCTCCTCTGGAATTTGCGATGGAAGTACTGAAAAAAATAGATGTATTTACACCAGATACATTACATTCATGGTATAACCTAAATAAGACCCATAAACCTGAATACTTCTTCCAGTTAATGAATTCAATAAATAAATGAAGTAACTGAAAAGCTCAATTTCTCTATTTTGATTTGCAGAGAAGTTGGGCTTTTTAATTTGGAATTTCATTAGCGTTGTAAATCCGCATTTTCCTGACGGTACCCCTATTTGCACAACAAATATTAGAGAAGTTTGATATTGCCAAATATTTCACGTATATTGCTGGAAGTAATCTTGATGGAACAAGAGTTAAAAAAGATGAGGTTATTCAATATGCATTAGAAAGCTGTAATATCACCAATTTACCAAAAGTAATAATGATATAGGGGACAGGGAACATGACATTAATGGTGCAAAAAAGGTAAGAATAGATTCAATTGGTGTTCTGTACGGATATGGTGATAGGGATGAACTTGAAAAAGCAGGCACAGATTTCATTGTTAATCTGGTAGTGGACAAAGTTTACTATAAAGTTAGTTCGGAATCTTCTTATTAAGTTTAGTAACTAAGACCACATGATGGATATTAATTCTACCATATGGTCTATTTTTATACATATAAATACTATATTCATAAATTACCTTTATATAGTATATGCTTTTCAGTACATGACATGGCTGCTGGTATTACCCCTACTGCTAAATTTTGACCGTTTGAATTATCGATCAAGAAAGAAATTGCATATGTCAATATTCCTATGGCAAAACCAATTCCCGCTGTTAATTGCGGCATTCTTGCATGACGCAAGTTGACTTTTGCCATTCCAAGTGTTGTTTTCATTATTAATAATCCCCCTTTTCGTTGCCTACTAGTCCAACAAAGAAATCCTGTAAGCTCAAAGCAGAAATCCAAACATCCTTTTCATCAATACGTCTGTCAAAAATATACCGAGATAAATGATTACCTACTTTTGTTTCACCAATAACTCGTAAGCCATCTGTGGCAGCCTTTACAAGCTCTGCGGAACCTGTAACACAATATGCTTTTTCATCAATATTATTCATATCACAAAATAAGATAGGCGCTCCTTTATCTATGATGATAAGCTGTTCTGCCACTTTTGACATTTCATCAACAATGTGTGTTGATACAACAACAATTTTAGGTTTTTCCGCACAACTTTCCATTAACATATCGTAGAAGGCCTTGCGCATAATTGGGTCGAAGCCGAGTACAGGCTCGTCAAGAAGTAGTGTGTTTTTACTTGAAGCCAACGCAATAAGTGTATTTACCATTGATTTCATGCCAAAAGATAATTGATTATATTTTTTATGAGTGTCCAACTTAAAACGCTCTGCCAAGTTTATCGCGAATGAATAGTCAAACAATGGATTTATATTGGCAGCAGCATGAATTAACTCATTAAGCCGAATATTGAATTGTCTTGCATCCGCTTCTACAAAATGAATATCATTGGGCATATCCATCATGTCTACTTTTTTTCCATTTATCTCAACTTCACCAGAGGTTGCCGCAATATGTCCTGCCATAGTTTTAAGCATGGTAGTTTTTCCTGCTCCGTTACGCCCAAGCAAACAATATATACCGGGTTCTTTAATTGAGATTGAAATATTATTAAGAGTCGTAAGTTTCCCATAGCTCTTTGTTACATTCTTAAATTCAATCATGTAAATGCTCCTTTACAATATCTAGTAGTTCCATATCAGGAATACCTATTTTTCTTGCTTCGTTTATAAAATTTGGAATTATGTTGTCAAAAAACTCTTTTTCTCGTTCACTCAAAATCATTTCTTTTGCTTCTTTTGTAACTGCCATTCCAACACCACGTTTTTTGTAAATAATGCCACGGTCTGTTAGTACGGAGATTGCTTTTTGCGCTGTCGTGGGATTTACAGATAAAAGCTTTGCTATCTGCGGAGTTGAAATAATCAAATCATCCACATTATATGTGCCGTTGAGAATGTCGTCCTTTATCATATCTATTATCTGGACAAACATTGGCTTTTCAATATTCAATCTCACCACCCTTTCTTTTTTATAGTGGGTTAATGGATTAACTCACTAACATAATAACAAAACTATTTATAGCTGTCAATAAGAAAATTACAAATTATCAATTCACATATTAAAATATAATCATTGATGTTGATGTTTATACTCAAGGATTTAATTATGTTCCCAATTGATTATTATTGAATAAATTAACCCACCAGATTTAAAATCTTTAAACATTTCTTCTATATCAAATCTTTTTTTATATTCTCTAATTGCAAAGGTCTGTTCTGAATTATTTGCTATGAACCAGGTATCATCAGAATTTTCTGCCCTGCAGATTGCTAGATTGCATATATATTTTTTAGATGTTAATTTTACAATGTAAAAGTGTCACTACCATTTTATGATGATAAAATTATCATTTTTTCTAGTATTTTTTGATTCTGTAGTAATATATTCTTGATCATTGATCATAATATTCATCATTTCAAGTATAATATTTCATTAATTTACAGTGTAAATATTATCTGCAATAGGATTACTAATCAACTTTAACATAATACATCTAAATCACTGTCCGTAAGTCAGCGTCAAACCCGTGTTTTTTTATTTGGCGGGATATGGACAATATTGTTGCTTAACTTGTTCGGGTAAAATTTAATCCGATGGTTCCAATCATTATAAGTGAAATGAACATTATTTTAAGAAAATCTATCCGCTCCTTGAAGATCAAGACTCCAATGATTTCAATAGCGGTGATTCCTAATCCTGACCAGATTGCATAGGCTACACCAATGTCTATTTTTTTCAGTGCTTAATGATAAGAAAAGCAAGCTAAAACCGTAAGATACCAACATTGCCAACATCTTAAAGCTTATTATGTGATTTGAGCCTTTCAATGTTGTTGTTCCTATTACCTCAAAAGCTATAGCTAATATTAAATACACCCAACTCATTCCCATACCAATCCCTTTACAAAAAACAACGGGTAGATCACAAGATAAAGATTAAACGCCCACCACATTAAATCGAAATCTCTTCTCAGAAACCAAAACGATACCGCTTGTAGGCCGGAGCAAAAGGTCAGGGCAAGAGAAAGAAGGGCAAACTTCTTCAACAGATTGTTTTTCCTTGAAAATAAAATCATAGTGGTAATTCCAGTAAAAGCCACACACATATCAAGCGGGAAAAAAGACCAATTCCAAGCAGATATTATTGGGTTGGTATAATCCTTGAAAGCTAAATTGCTCGGAATAATATGCAATAAGGTTATGAACCAATAAATAAGAAATCCAAGATCGGTAGCTAAAAAGAATACCTTTAATCTCTTCAAGGCATTTCATCCTTTCCATCTTCAGACTGTTGATTTTTCAAATTGCCAACCACCCTATTTAACAAACAGCTTACGTCTGATTTTTGCTTATCCGTAAGATATTTCAACATATCATTTGCCAGACTATGATATAGCTCATAATCACCTTGAATTATTTGAGTGCCTTTTTCAGTTAATTCCAGATGGAAAATCCGCTTATCTTCTTTCTGACTGAATTTTTGAAACCAGTCCATTTTTCATCAGTCTTTGTACCATAGCTGAAATTGAAGGCTTTGTTAAGTGTAATGCATTGGCGACGTCTCCAAAATTGGGCGTTTCAAGTTGATAAATAACGGTTAGATAATAGTAATCGTTCATATTAAAGTTCTTTATTTGTCCGTCTGAAAGTATCCTGTTAATGTTGTCGATAGATTTTTTCCAGAAGTGGTTTGCGATTATGGCGATGTCCTCTTCAATCATATCTAATAGTTCACCTCATTTAATTAAATATATCTAACTAAATGCTAGTTTATCACAGATTATACCAATTTGTAATATCTTGGTTAAAAAGAATGTAAGTGTTGTCCCAGACTTTAAAGGACGGCCTTTGCGCTAGGGTTGCCCATTACATTCCTTTTCCGTTGAGACACCGGGACGTTGGTTTGATTACAGAGACAAAGCCTGTCTATGAAAAGTCCAGCTGATTATGTCCTTATTCGTAAAAATTGAGCAGCCGAACGGCGGAAATGTACAATTATATTGTTTATATTTTAATTTACCTTTATCTTTCATTTCCATTAGCGAATAAATGTTTAGCAGATCATCCTCTGTAAGCTTAAGCTGTCGATAGAAGATCCTATTTAACTCATGACTCATGCCTTTACTGATATTTCTTTGTTTACCAGTAATTTCATATAGATATTTAATTGAATATCTTTTAAAGTTAGTACCGTAAAATTCTTCTAAAGAAGTATCCAATTTCACCCTCAAATTCTTGTATTCTTTTTCCATGTAAACGTTTCTTAGACTATTCAGCTGTCTTGTCATCTATCTCCTGCATAATAGGATCACCCTTACAGTAGTCATAATTCCATAAGTACCTATATTGCAATTCATTTTTTGTTAATTTTCTGGTCAATTATAAATTCCCCTCGTCATCTAAAAGGTCCCAAGCTTCATATCTCTGAAATAGCTGCTCAATATTTCTGAATAATTTGTTACTTATCCTGTTTTTCTGGTGTACAATAGTACTTAAATATTGTGGCAAAATGTCCAGTTCGCGTGAGATTTCTGTATATGTTAAATTATTTTTCTTTCTTTTACAATACATATAGCCACAAGTAGCAGTATTTTACAACCTCTTCTATAATTAAAAATTTTCAAATAAAAATGTGCCATCTAAATAAAAAGTGTCTGTTTGCTCAAAAGGAAAGTTACTATAAATAACACATTCAATATCAGTATTGCGAATAGCTTTAAAGAAGGTTCTGGAATATGAGGTGTTCCGCAGACAATAATATTTTTCCCCTTTAAATCATCATATCCGCAGGTATTTCCAAAGTGCATATTATCCTCTACATTGAATCCAGCATCTTTGAATAAAGATTTAAAATTCTTAAATGTTAAAACTGTGCAATCAGTGTAATTCTTGCCCCTTGCTTTTAGACTATCTTTTATATATTGAAGTTTTTGGTCTGTGTTACTCGACAAATTGCTTCTGCTAAAACTATGGGCAATATGTTGTAATATATTTCCTACATAATCAATATAATCCAACTGATAAAATTCCAACAACTAAAGAAATAGTTAATACTTTGGCTTCCAATGAGTTTGAAGGAAGATATGTAGGTTCAAAAGGCAAAGATAGCAAAAAAGCTGTAATAGTATCAGCACATTTTGACCATTTAGGATATGTAGATAGAAAACTTATTAGAGGTGCTTTGGACAATGCTTCTAGATTTTCCTTAATGAAAATAGCCAATGGACTACAAGAAAAAGCTAAAGAGAAACCTTTTGATGAAGATATAATTTTTTGTGCCTTTAATGGAGAAGAAGAAGGAACAGCAGGAAGTCATGCATTTGTTAAACAGATCACATCAAAATCTTTATATAACAGTATATACAATATTAACATAGACTCTATAGGATCTAAAGAAGGAGGAAAACTTGCTTTAAAGAATATGAGCAAGGTATGTAATAAACTATATGACGCTGTGAAAACCACTTCAAAAAATGATAATGTTGAATTTGCAGATACTAGAGTTATGGGTGTAGGCGATTATCTTAGTTTTGAAAATGCAGGTATATCGAATGTCTTTTTTGTACAAGAAGGTATAGAAAAGTTAGTTCATAAGCCTACAGACACTCCAGATATTTTAGATTATAACCAAATAGATAAGATTGCAAATTTATAAGGGGATTTTATACAAGAAAATAATGGTATAGAATTTTAAAATTAGATTATGAAATATATTATTAGTTTATGTTTTATTTTGTGAAATAAAAAGAGTTAGTTTTAAACCCACTCTTTCAGTTCCTTATTTTGACGCATTTCCTTTATCCGTCTACATAAGATCGCTCTTGCAACTCCAGTAACTTCACAGATTTTGCGGAGTGACATAGATTGAGCTTTATATAACTCCAGTGCAAAGTCCAACTGTTTTCCACCTAATATTGACAACTTTTTAATATTATATTCTTAGCAATTTCTTTCTCTTTATCATCAAATACCCATCTGGTTCCATTCCTTTTTAAACCTGATGCCCTTAATGCTTTTCTGGCATTATAGGGTAATATCTCTGCAAACTTTTCTGCCTTTATCTCTTTTAATAGTTCTTTTAATGTTAACTTTTCCATTTTCAGTTATCCTTCCTTATACCTATTTCTTAACACCTGCACATCAAAACTATTTTGAGCTGTGGCTCCCTTTACATCTTTTAATTTATCCTCTATTATGTTTATAGTTTCTATTATATCCCTTAAATCTTTAGATACTGTTTTCAATGCTGACTGTGTCAAACTTATTTCATCCTTGAAAGTGTCATTTATCTTTTTAAACTGCCTTTCATTTTGTTTTGAGTGTGCCTGCTGTCCTTCTATTACTGTATTAAGCTTTTTATCCATGTTTTCAAGTAGTATTGAATGTTTGTCTTGCCCTGCTTGAAGTTTATCCAACCTATCATTTACAGGCTTCATCTCATTTTTTATCATTGTTTGTATAGAATCTAAAAGTTGTTTTTCATCCATCTTTTTTGTACCTCCGATATTTATATTTAAATTATAACTGAACACTGTAATTCCTTCAACTACTGTTTATATTTTCCACTGTGAAGCACTTTTTTATTCTGTTGGATTTACATATAAGCGCTCTTTCAGTTCTAATGTTTTGTGAGCTATTAATAAAGCTTTTGCCATTATTTCCTTTTCTGAATCTTCCTCATTAAAAGGAATATAGCCACCGGTTTGACGTATTTGTGGAAGTATCTCAGATGTTACCCATCTTTTAAACTTCTTTGCTATTGGAAGTTTAGACGAAAGTATTAAGCTGTAAAGACCAGATTCATTAATACATACAACATTACGATTTTGACCTGCCAGAACGATTCGTTCAGTCAGCTTATCTTCATCATCTATATGATCACGAATTGCTTTTTGTGGATTGGTATATCCTAATATCTCTGCCACATCTTTTCCGACAAACCGAGGCTGTCCATCTCTTTCTATCACCCTTGTATAATGAACATATAGTAAAAATTCATTATACTTTTCCTTTCTTAGAGATTTTTACTATAATTATCATAAGACGCTGTGGATTAGTTTTATCACCTATAGCTGGACTATTTTAATTGAGGATCTAACCACTGTCTTATGCTTATCTGTTAATTAGTTAGATAACGCATGACGTTTTATATATAGCAAGGATACATTTGCATGAGATTTGTGGAACATGGCGTATAATACTATAAAGGAGTTGTTCTTATGATTTATATTGGTATAGATATAGCAAAAAACAAACATGATTGCTGTATTATAGATTCAGATGGTGTTGTTTATAATGATTCTTTACGTATATCCAATTCCCGTCAAGGGTTTGAATTACTTTATTCTTCAATACTTTCCATTCTGCCTGACAAGGATATTTCCAACGTAAAAATAGGACTTGAATCAACAGGTCATTACAGCACCAATCTCCAAAACTTTTTGTATGCTAAAGGCTTCAAGCTCTCCATTCTCAACCCTTTAGCTACAAATCTCTTCCGTAAAGCCCAGTCTCTTAGAAAAACTAAGACTGATAAAACGGATGCATTGGTTATTGCTAAAATGCTCTTTTCTGATGATACAAAATCCTATTCTCCTGTATCATACCAGATTCAAGAGCTAAAGTCATTAACCAGGCATAGATATCGCTTAATTGGATATAGGTCTAAGTTGAAAACATCTGTCAATAGATTGGTAGATATTATGTTCCCCGAGCTGCCCGATCTTTTTTGGTCAATTCATCAATCTTCTTCCTATGCCCTTTTATCCATACTTCCAAGCCCAAAAGATATAGCTGCCTGCCACCTGACCAAGCTAACAAACATACTAAATACAGCTTCCAAGGGCAAGTATGGAAAAGATAAAGCTATTTCTCTAAAGGAGTCTGCTGCAAATTCTATTGGCACTAACTCAAGGTCTCTAAGTTTTGAACTCAAGCAAACCATTAGGTTAATACAGTCAGTACAACACGAGATTGATTCCTTAGAGCTTCTCATAAAAGAAATCGTTGTTGAGATCAATTCCCCACTTATTAGTATTCCAGGAATTTCATATACCCTGGCAGCTATAATATTGGCAGAAATCGGCGATATTAAAAGATTCACCACTCCCTGTAAACTCCTGGCCTTTGCCGGATTAGATCCCTCCACCTATCAATCTGGAAAGTACACTGCATCCCATACACCCATGGTCAAACGGGGTTCTGCCTACCTTAGATGGGCCATACTTATGGCTGGGAGAACTGTTTCAATGAGAGATGCCACTTTCTCTGCATATTTGTCGAAGAAACGCTCTGAAGGCAAGCACTATTATGTTGCCATGAGCCATGTTGCTAAAAAATTGATACGTATAATATTTCATCTTCTAAAGACCAATGCAACTTTTGCTCCACAAATATAAACTTATCCATAAAAATTAATATTTTTCAAAAAGCAATTTTCCATTGCTCTTTTTGTCATGCTTTCTTTTTTCAATTAAATAACTATAAAAATCTTTTGATTTTTAACTTGACTTCATATAGTTAGTCTCACTTTCCTGAACTCTGGATTTTTAAAAATTTGCTGTAATTTCTAAAGTACTGCTTGAGTAGTTTTAAATAACTTGTCAGCCACCAAGAGTAGGACATTTTTGGATAACCAATATAAAGTCAGTGTTTTCAATGAATCCATACTCAGCCACCCTATCAAACCATTTTTATAAGGTGTTCCAATTTCTAAATTCTAAAAATTTACAACCTGTATATAATGCTTTATTGTACTTTTTCTTAAATTTTTTACTTTACAACTTAAAATAAATTTCTCAAATGCTTCTTCTAAAGTTAAATTTTTTTTATCATTATTTTGCAATTCAATTTTATGCCTCAAAATTTCACCTCCAATATGTGTACGTTATATACAGACACAAATAAAAATCCCTCAACAGATTACAAACATTTTGTAAATATAATCTATTGAGGGGTTTTCTCTACATAATTATTATTAAATTTTAGTTATATCAATCGAAACTCTGTAATATAAAGGTTTTTGGTGCGGATAACAGGACTTGAACCTGCATGAAGTTACCCTCACTAGAACCTGAATCTAGCGCGTCTGCCAATTCCGCCATATCCGCAAAATTACTTGATTATTATATCATACTTTTTTAATTAAGTTAATATATAAAATTTTATTTTTATCAAAATATATAAATCCATTTGCTAATCTACGTAAAATTTTTTATCTAATTGGCTACAGCAGAATTTGAATATAAATTAAATACTACATTTCCTCCTGATGTATATCCCTCTATATATATAGGATATTTAAAATCATTTCTAAATTTATAGTCTATATTTCCATAATCTACAGTAGCATCCATACCTTCTTGCACATAATGTACCGGAAGAGTGTGGTGAGATCTCTCAACAGATGGCAGGCCTGCCTTGTTCACTGCATTGTAAAGAGTGGTAGATACCTGACATATTCCCCCTCCTAATCCATCCTCCAGCTTATCTCCAATAATAACAGGAGCTGCTTGATACCCTTTGGCTGCAGTTCTCTCTCCTACAACTCCATTAAAACTAAAGGTATCACCAGGCATTACTATATATCCATTTATGCTTCCTGTAGCAAGCTTTATGTTATTTGCCCTCTGAGATGAAGATATACTCCCATAGTTTGTACTAAAACTGGATATTAATGTATCCACAACTTTTAATTCTTCTGCTTTTATTGCAGCTTCTACAGACTGGAGTTCTGCCTTTATGCTTAAATCTTTACCTACACTGCCATCTATTTTAGAAGCTAACTCTTTTTTTAATGCATTTTTATTTAATTTAACTCCACTTTGTTCAGATATTACTGTAAAACCCAATCCTTCCATTTTCAAAGATGCATTTATAGGATCTAAATTAACCTGCTTTTCAATATCATCTATAAATGTTTCTACAGTTTTTTCATCATAAGTAAATTTTAATGTGTAATTTACAGCCTTAGGGGAATTTAAAATTTTATATTTTTTAAATATGTTACTATCCTTTCCGTAGGAATATGCCTGATTTACCACTTCGCTCACATTATACTTAGGATTGAGATTTGAATAAGACAGCTCATACTCCTTATCTCCCGCAGTTACAATAATTTTCTTGTTTTTTATTTCATCTGAATAGGCGGCTTTTACCATACTTTCAGCTTCTGTCTTGGTTTTTCCAGAAAGATCTATATTGTTTATAGACACCTTAGGATAAATTAAATTATCCCAGTATTTTATGTCATTATAATGATACACTATAAATCCACAACTTATACTTATAAAGACAGCTAAAGCACATACAATTGCTACTGATAACCTTTTTCTTAATAATCGTTTTGATTCCTGCGATTTATCTCTTCTACTCATTTTGACCACCTCTTTATTTTTACATAATTATTATACTATACAGTTATAACTTTGGGTATGTAAAAAATATTATTTAAATTATATTATTCCCTGAAAATAGACATAATTTTATGATATTATAAAATCATAATAATCCAATAAAAATTATTTGAATACTTAAAATACGGAGGTAGTTAAGCCATGAAATCTGAAATATTATGTGTAGGTACCGAAATCTTACTAGGAGATATAGTAAATACTAACTCTCAATTCATTTCTAAAGAACTGGCAAATTTAGGCATAGAAGTATACCATCAATCTGTAGTAGGAGATAATCCCCAAAGACTTTTAGATGAACTGAAGCTTGGATTTGAAAGATCTGACATTATAATTACTACAGGAGGACTTGGCCCTACCCAAGACGATTTAACCAAAGAAACCGGTGCTAAATTTTTTAACAGAGAACTTGTACTAGACGAAAAGTCTTTAAAGGAACTAAAAGAACACTTCAATAGAATGGGAAAGTCCTATTCAGACGGAAATAATATAAAGCAGGCTTATTTTCCAAAAGGTTCTACAATATTTTCCAATCCTTACGGCACAGCTCCAGGATGTGCTATTGAAGATAAAGGTAAGATTTTAATAGTTCTGCCAGGTCCCCCAAGAGAAACAAAACCCATGTTTAAAAACTACGTAATACCACTTCTCAAAAAATATAGCAATGGTATAATAAAATCCAAAACACTTAGAATATATGGACTTGGAGAAAGTTCCATGGCAGAAAGAGTATCATCTTTTATAGAAAACAGCACAAATCCTACTGTAGCCCCCTACGCTAAAGAAGAGGACATAATACTTAGAATTACTGCAAGGGCAGCAGAGGAAAAAGAAGCTTTAAGTCTCATAGAACCTGTAGAAATTGGACTTAGGAAAATTCTTGGAGTCAATGTATATGGAGAAGATGATGTAAAAATGGAAGAAGTACTAGGCAGACTACTTATAGATAAGGGATATACACTATCTTGTGCAGAATCCTGTACCGGTGGATTAATTGCCTCAAAGCTTATAAGCTATCCTGGTATATCCAAAGTATTTAAGGAAGGCATCGTAGCTTACAGCAATGAGGCTAAAATTAAGAGACTTGGGGTAAAAAAAGATACCCTGGACAAATATGGTGCTGTAAGCCCTGAAGTTGCAAAAGAAATGGCTATTGGTATAGCTGAAACTTCCAATACGGACATAGGCATATCTACTACAGGAATTGCAGGCCCTGATGGTGGAACCCCTGAAAAGCCCATAGGTCTTGTATACATAGGTCTTTACAACAGAGGTGAAATCAAGGTAAAAAAACTCCTCCATGCGGGAACAAGAGATATGATAAGAAAAAGAGCCACCATGAATGCTCTTGACTGGATAAGACGACAAATACTATAGATATATTTCAGATTTTAGGCATCTGAAAATAAATAGCAGAAACCCCATTATTTATTTTTAGATACCTTTTCATATTTCTCAGGATAATTAAAATATTGGCACCAAGGTACTAGAGGACAGTTTTCACAGTCTGGCTTTCTAGACTTACATATAAGCCGTCCATGCCATATGAGGTAGTGGTGGGCATCACTCCACATAGATTTAGGTATATTTTTCATAAGTTCTTTTTCTACCTTGTCTGGTGTATTACCTGTTGCAATACCAAGCCTGTTAGATACTCTAAAAACATGGGTATCCACGGCAATGGCCGGTATGCCAAAGGCATTTGATAAAACTACATTTGCAGTTTTTCTTCCCACTCCTGATAATTTAGTCAGTTCTTCCATAGTTTTTGGAACTTGACCTTTGTAATTTTCCAAGATTGCCCTACTGGTTTCTAATATATGTTTGCTCTTACTCCTGAAAAAACCACAACTTTTTATTTTTTCTCCCAATTCTTCCTCAGTTAGAGAAAGCATTTTTTCAGGAGTGTTATATTCCTTATAAAGTTCACATGTAACTTTATTTACCCTAACATCTGTACATTGAGCTGATAATATGGTTGATACCAAAAGTTCATAGGGAGATCCAAAATTCAATGCACATTTTGCCTGTGGATATGTTTCACTTAGTGTTTTTAATATATTATCTATATTTTCTCTATTCAAATTTTATCACCTTCATCCAAACTGTAAACTCCTCTATATTTTTCAGGCAGTAATTCAGATATTTTAAACATAAAAAGATCTGCCATCCTATTCTCATAATCATGTTTATTTTCGCCTTTTTCTTTAATGGGAATATCTACTTGTGATCCTATATTTACATAAACCTTTGCATTATGAAAGTCTTCTAATGCCATATCTTTGCCGCTTATAGGTAAAAGCTTTTCAGTACCATAAATGCCAATAGGTACAATTGAAGCTTTAGTCAATTTTTGTATTAAAACTACACCCTTTCTAGCCTTTCCCATAGCTCCTGTTCTGCTTCTCGTCCCTTCTGGGAATATAAGTATACTTCCTCCTGCTTTTAAAGTCTTTACAATTTTAGATATAGCATCCTTATCTGCGCTGTTAGGTTTTATGGTTATAGTTTTGGTCATACTCATCCCCAATTGAGTCAAAGGATTTTGATTAAGTTTTGCTCCTGCCACAAAAGTTAAATTTTCCGATTTAAGTACACTGCTTAATACAAGTGCATCTGAATTACTGAGATGATTACAGATAAATATTGCAGGTTTTTTCACCTTGTTTAAATTCTCAACACCTTTTACCTTTATATCTGCATATTTTTCTAAATAACCAAATAATATTTTGTTTGAAATATAACTTACACATTTTTTAGGAAGATATCCTATCAATTTAGCTATCCATGGAGAAATCATATATAAAGTCACCTTTCCTTTCACATTACCTTATGTTCTAAAATTAAATGCTGCTATAATAGATTATAATTTTAAAAGCTGGAAAAGTCTATCATTATAATAATTTTTAAAAATTAAGAAAAGACAATAATGCCATTGTCCTTTCTGTATCTATGGAATTATAATTAAAAATTATATAACCATTTCATTATATATTTTTCTTCTTTTACCTGCATAATCTTTTATTTCTATAACCTGGGCGATGGGCTTATATATAGTCCTTGTTGGTACTCCTACTGCAGTACAATTTGAAGGTACATCTTTCAATACAACTGCATTTGCACCTATCTTTACATTATCTCCTACAACTATTGGTCCAAGTAATTTGGCTCCACTGCCTATAAATACATTGTTTCCAACAGTAGGATGCCTTTTACCTGTATCCTTACCAGTTCCTCCTAACGTCACCCCATGATACAGAGTCACATTATCTCCTACTTCCGCAGTTTCACCTATTACAACTCCCATCCCATGATCTATAAATAATCCTTTACCTATTTGGGCTCCCGGATGTATTTCTATACCAGTTAAAGCTCTAGCCGCCTGTGATATAAAACGTGCAATAAAAAAACATTTCTTTTTGTAAAAAAAGTGAGCTATTCTATACCATATCAATGCGTGTATAAAAGGATACAGTAAAAATACTTCCAATGGATTTCTAGCAGCAGGATCACTTTTCATGGCATTTTTAATATCGTAAGCCAATAATTTAAATGGATTTTTCATCACTATCTCCCCTCTTAAGTTTTTTAGATTAAATCCCTTTTTGCCCTGTTGTAAGCTAATCATATAGTCCCATAGACAAATATTTTTCTCCTCCATCTGGTGCCACTGTTACCACCTTTTTGCCATTTCCAAGCTCTTCGGCCACTTGTATTGCTGCAGCTATATTGGCACCTGAAGATATTCCAACTAATATTCCTTCTTCTTTTCCCATAAGCCTAGCATATTTAAAGGCTGTTTCATCTGTTATGGTAATTATTTTATCTACCAGCTCTGGTATATATATATCCGGTACAAATCCTGCGCCTATGCCTTGTATTTTATGTGCTCCGGTTTGACCTCCCGATAAAACTGGTGAAGATGCTGGCTCTACTGCAATAATTTTTACATTCTTATCGCGTCCCTTTAAATTTTCTCCTACCCCTGCAAGTGTTCCAGCTGTGCCAACTCCCGCTACAAATGCATCTACATGCTGTAAATCCTCTAATATTTCTTCTGCAGTAGTTTCATAATGTTTTTTAGGATTTGCTTTATTTATAAACTGCTGTGGTATATAATATCCTCTTTTATTTTTAGCAATTTCATAAGCTTTTTCTATAGCACCCTTCATACCTTTAGTACCATCTGTCAAAATCAATTCTGCTCCATAAGCCTTTATCATATTTCTTCTCTCTACACTCATGGTCTCAGGCATAACAATTATAACTTTATAACCTTTCAATTTTCCTATCATGGCAAGGGCTATCCCTGTATTACCACTGGTAGGCTCAACTATAGTTCCCCCTTTTTCTATAAGGCCATCTTTTTCTGCTTCTTCAATCATTCCAAGGGCAGCTCTATCTTTAATACTTCCACCTGGATTATATTTTTCAAGCTTAACGTATATTTCAGCTGAATCTTTATTTTTAAAATTATCCAATTTAAATAAAGGTGTAGCTCCTATCATATCTATGGCATTATTAAATATCATTTTTATTCCTCCTAATAACTTTTAATAATTTAATATTTTAGTGAAATACTTTAAATTTCAACATAAAAAAAACTCCCTCTCTATACTCTATAGAGACGAAGTATTACTCCGTGGTTCCACTCTTTTTAGATCTCCTGACCTCACTCATCAAACACAACACTATGTTCTATCACTATAACGGGTGAATCCGATACAACCTACTATCAGTTCGGTCAATAACTCCAAAGAGCACTTCATTTAAATTCCATTTAGAAGCCTTTCAGCCTACAGCTTCCTCTCTGTGAAACTTTATTTAAACTACTTTTCTTTTTCAAAGTATTTCTGACTATTTTACTATAATTTATATATTTATATTATACAACTACCTAAGTTTTTGTCAACGTTTTTTTATATTTTATTGTAAAATTTAAAAATATATTTCATAATATATCCTGCTTTAAATCTATGAATAAAATCAAGCTATTTTATCCAGGCACTGGAATTAGCTAATACCCACATCCTATTCAAAGTGTGAGATAGACATTTCCCATGAGCAAACTCTATCTGAACTTCTGAATCACTTGATTCTATGTGTGAATAATACAGAATTGATTTCTCCCCCCAAAATAGTTATAACAGATAGTATAAAAAGCCATGTCATAAGCATTATAGCTGCCCCTATGCTTCCATATATTATAGAATAATTGGCAAAATTATTTACATAAAATGCAAAACCCATAGATGCTATTACAATACCAACAGTGGAAAAAAATGCTCCAGGCATTACTTCCCTCCATCTAAGCTTTACATTAGGAGTATACCGATATACTGCTGAAAAAATAAATATAGTTGAAAAAAGAATCATTAAATACCTGAATATATTCCACATAAAATTAAATTCTTTAGAAAATCCTAAATTAAATGCTAGGAAACTACCTATAATTCGCCCGAATACCAGCAGCAATATGGTAATTATTATTATAACCGTTATTCCCAGCGTGCATACCATGGATATAGCATAAATTTTTAGTACAGATCGGCTTTCTTTTTTATTATAGGCCTTATTAAGCCCCTTTATCACTGAATGAAATCCTCCTGATGAAGACCATATGGTAAGAGCTAAACTACTAAATAGTAATTTTATATCTCTCGTATCAGTTATTCTTATTATGGTAGTTTTTATCAACTGTAATATATTCTCAGGCAATATATAACTTAGACTACTGAGTATATTACTACTGCTTATATCACTATACCCTATGATACTTATAATAAATATTAAAAAGGGGAAAAAAGAAAATATTAAGCTGTAAGCCAATTGGGAGGCTAGTGCCAATACATCATCCTCTATAAATCTAAAGATAAAGGCCTTTAGTCCATTAAATGATAATGAATTTTTTTTCACATATACACCTCCACCAATTTATCAGGTTTATCTGGTTTAAATTCAAGATTTGATATTTTAAAATTATATTTATATTATATTATATTATCATTATATTATTATAATTTTTTATTTTAGTATGTTAAATTATAAATAAATGTATTGAATATGCTTTTTAAAACAATTAAACTTAACTATGGAGATATTTTTATAAAGAAAGGAGGGTAAAAGTGAAAAAATTTATCAAAAGTTTTGTAATATTGTGTATAGTTTATGTAATTACCCAGGGTTTTTGTCATAAAATTGTACTTGCATCAGATAACGAAAACGACCCTTCCTCAATTACTTATAGTATTCCTAGTGAAACCACTTTGGAACAAGATAAAAATTCGGATGATTTATCGGAAAATAGCGCTGTAGATACTCAGAATCAAAATAATATTGATTTAAATAAAGAGAATTCAACCCAGGATACTAAATCCAAAACCGACACATATTATGATGAAGATTCATCAAACAGTAATACATATAGCGAAAGTATTGCCAAGAAAACTACTACATCCGATAATGAAAACGAAGATGTACAGTATAATACATTGATTAAATACAATGTGTCTCTAACTAAAAAATGGAAAATAATGTTTAATCAGCCAGTGGATCTGAACTCTCTAGAAAAGAACATAAAATTAGTTGATAAAAATAATACAGAAGTTCCTATAACTTTATCCCTAGAAGATAATGGCACATCCGTTATTGTAACTCCCAAAAATACCTATGATGCCGAATCAGAATATATACTGACTGTGGGAAAAGATGTAGTATCCATGTATAATAAAAAACTTAAAAATCCAACTACAGTAGAATTCAAAACATCCCCTGCCATAGCATCTATTGATGACATAAATGTAACTATAGATCAGGAAGCTTCCTATAGTCTTCCAACAGAAGTAGAAGCTAAACTGTCAAATAATTCAACTACTTCCGTAGGTGTATGCTGGGATAAATCTGTAGAAAGGACAAGTATCCCTGGTAATTATACTTACACAGGTACAGTAGAGGGCTATGACAAATCAGTAACCCTAAATTTGACCATAAAGCCCTTTGAGCCTGTAGAATCTATTTCCAATGAATATAGAACCCAGTCTACAATTGGGACAAACCTCTATAATTATTTTATGAACTATGATAATAGACAATCTGTTTTAAACAGAGCTATTGAGCTTCACAGGGGAATCACCAGCAATAACTGTGTATATTTTGCTAGCGAAGGACTCCGCAGGGCAGGACTAACTGATCTTCCAAATTATGTGGCAAATACTGTTACACTCACATCCCAACTGGAGAGCAGAGGATGGAATAGTTCTACAGATTTCTCCATACTTCTGCCTGGAGATATATGTTTTACAACTTCCTATGGAAATGGTCCAACTCATGCCTATACATTTATGGGATGGGTTAGTGAAGGTAGTTATGACTATGCTTATGTCTGTGATAATCAGGGTTATGATTATGGATATAATGACTACCACATAAGAAATGTAAGTATTGCTACACCAACTAAAGACGCTACATGGTATTTTATGTACACGGTTTAAAATATAAAAAGAACTTAAATAATTGAATTCTCATACCGCTGACAGTTACATTTGTCAGCGGTTTTTGTTCTTCACAAAATAAATTAGCCCATATGTCTTTTAAAACACATGGGCTTGTAATCAATCATTAAAAACCTATCATTTCAATATAAAATTAAATGACGCTAAAACTTTTTCAAAAGAGATAATAGCACTACATACATGAATAAAACAATTGTGATTTAAACTGTAGACGTTGTCATTAAAGCATAAATCGACACATTAACTACCAATCACACAACATCCAATATCAGTTACTCAATGTACCATTATCATCCCAACACACATTATCTCCATCTTCTCTAAGGTGATTTAAAACCTTGCCTATTCCCTCTCTAGTATAGGAACTTACTCGGAAAATTGTTTTACAGCCTGCAAGCTTCAGCCAATATTCAGCTTGGTTAGCATTAGCATCAGACCTGTCTATCTGTGTTACTATACCTACAACCTCTCTGTTTACACAAGGTGCAATATTAGGTGGAAATATAGAATAAGGTTCTATGGCACTAAGTAAAAGCCCTACTACATCTGCCTCATAGGAATATATAGCAAGTGCACTTCCCAAGGACCTATTTTCTGCATATTCCCCCGGAGTATCAATAACTGCATCATAGTGATTGATATACTGAGTCTTATGATAAACTATATCCTGTCCTCTTAATGCCTGAGTCAAAGTAGTTTTTCCACATCCACTTCTACCAAATAATATTATTTTCCTCATACAATCTCACCTACGTTCTTGTTATTTCACATACTGTAAAAAAAAGCTTGTCCCTGCAATAATTTGCAACTGCTTTCATAGCAGACTCAACTTCTGCAACTCCTCCTGTTATAATAAGCGTTCCACTGAATCTGTCTACAAAGCCAATGTCTATGTTAGCTGCTTTAGAAGCAATGTCTCCTGTAATGATTGCAGTTTCGCTGGGACTCATACATACAATTCCAATAGCTGCCTTTCCATAATCAATGGTAGGATTTAATCCTAGCTTTTTATATATAATATCATCAGGACTGGCAATTATGTGTGCAATTGTGATTTGCTTACCTGGAACAGTTTCCTGAATAATTCTCACTTTACCTTCTTGTGCCAGTATATTTTGTAAATCCATGTCACAATCTCCTTTTCGACTTTTTCGATATTAGTTAAGTTAATAATACGCCACTAATGCGTATTTGTCAACTACGGAGAGGAAGTTATACCAGGATAAATAGGTGAAAATTTATAGCTCTATAAACAAAATTAGGTTTCATAAAATTTCTATATATTTTAATTTGCCTATAAAATTTTATATATCAATATCCTTATAATAGTATTTAGAAAAATATCCTATATATAAGGGAAAATACATCTTCCATGCCACATAGTAAAAGAACCTGGATACCCAAGTTCTTTTACTATATTTTTAAGAGGAGTAACTTTATCATGTTACTTTAGTATTTATCAATAATTTGGTAATGACTATTTAAAATATCTATTTAACAATCCCTGGAATGCACTTCCGTGTCTTGCTTCATCTTTACACATTTCATGCACTGTATCATGAATTGCATCATAGTTTAATTGTTTAGCAAGAGTTGCTAAATCCTTTTTCCCCTTACAGGCTCCTTCTTCTGCATCTACTCTCATCTGTAAATTTTTCTTTGTATCTGCTACTACGACTTCTCCTAACAATTCTGCAAATTTAGCAGCATGTTCTGCTTCTTCAAAAGCTATTCTCTTATATGCTTCTGCAACTTCTGGATATCCTTCTCTATCTGCCTGACGGCTCATAGCTAAATACATTCCAACCTCTGAACATTCTCCTGTAAAGTTAGCTCTTAATTCTTCTACTACTTTTGGATCCACATCTTTTGCAACACCTATTACATGCTCATCTGCCCAACTGATTGCTCCAGCTTCTTTCTTTTCCATGAACTTTTCTGCTGGTGCACCACAAACCGGACATTTTGCTGGAGGTGTATCCCCCTCATGAACATAACCACATACTGTACAAACAAATTTTTTCATTATAAATTCCTCCCTATATATTTATATTATATAATTATTTTTATAAGTTTCTTTTAACAATTATTATTATATAATATATATTATTATATTGCAAGAGGTTTTTAAAATTTTTTTATTTCTTTTAATATTTCTTTTTCTACCTTGTTACAATCAGGTACATAGCTTTTTAATATATCCATATCTCCTCTTAACATATATCTCCCCAAAAATGCAGGAATAAGCACACTATCTCCTGTAAATACAGGAAGCACTCCTCCTTCATATATTAAGTTTCCACAACCCCGAACACATGTAAATATATAAAATCTCCCCTCATCACTTTCCTCTACTGCCTCTGTATGAATATTATATAATTCTAAGGAAAATTCCCTGCAAAGACATAAATAAGTTTTTTCATAACCTTTTCTTTTCAGCGTAACCCCTCTGCTTTTTTCCCCTTTTAAATTCAAGTTTATTACATGTAGAGCTTTTTCAATATGGAGCTCCCTTTCTCTTCCATAATCATAAATTCTATAGGTTATATCACTATTTTGCTGAATTTCTGCTACAATCACCCCTGCCCCTATAGCATGAACTAGTCCGCTTTTTATAAAATATACATCTCCTCTATTTACAGGCACTTTATTTAAATGTTTTTCTAGGATTCCCTGTTTAATGGCACTTTTAAGTTCAGCTCCACTTATTATATTTTTAGTACCTAGTATCAAGCTGGCTCCTTCAGCTGCTGCCATTACATACCAAGCTTCCGATTTTCCCCAATCCTTTTCCACATTATTGGCGTATATATTATCAGGATGAACTTGTATGGAAAGTTTATCTCTTGCATTAATGAGTTTTACGAGAAGTGGAAATCTATCCAATTTAATTTTTCTTCCTAAAAGCCTCTCTCCTTCCTTTAGAATAAGCTCATCAAACCTAGCACCCTTTAACTTTCCATTTGCTACTATTCCCATACCATTTTTGTGACATGCTATATCCCAGCTTTCCCCTATTTTTCCCTCCGGCAGATTACTTCTAAATAGTTCCAGATCTCTTCCTCCCCAAATTTTACTGTAATATAAGTTTTCGAACTTAATTGGATATAACATAATTCATCTCCTTATATTTAAGATTTAATGATTATGTTATATACTTATAAAAGCTAAAACATTATTATTACATAATATAAGCTTAAGTAATCTCATCAAAAAATAAAAAAAACCTTCTGACAGTTAACTTGCCAGGAGATCTCTTATGATGAAATCCTCTTAAACAACAATTTCAAAATACCCTAATTAATTTTTAATATATTTTTTTATTTCTTCAAAACCAAGTTTGCTTAAACTACTAACTCTAAATATAGTTTCTGCCCCTGCCATACTTAACATTTCTTCTACCATTTTAACACTATCCATATCCTCACAAAGATCCATCTTGGTTATTATACCTATAACAGGTTTAGCAAATATACCGGCAAAGCTTGGAGGAAATACACTTTCCATACTTGTACAATCCTGACAAATAGCCATAATATCACAATCCGCTGAAATAATTGTAAGTGATCCATACCACTTGTTTTCTATATATTGTCCCGGTGTATCTATAAATGTACCATTTATAATATCTGTAGTTTGAGTACTTCTATAGCTCATTTCTTCAATACTTACATCCTGTCCACTTATAGCTTTACACAAAGTGGTTTTTCCCGAGCCTGTTTTCCCTATTACCATTACAATTTTCATGATAACTCCCCTATTGGTTATATTTAGTAAAATATTCCAATATTTTATTCAATATTCTCTTTAAATAAATCATCTTATCTAAACTACCCCATTTTTAATTTTATGCTTGAAATAAATATTTGTCAATACTAACGTTTCAAGTTTATCCAAAGGCTGTAATTTACTCTCCTCTATTCCAAAGCGGAACATAATAACTGCTGTTCGCTTAGATAAGTTTTTCTAAGGCTCAGATGGACAAAGCATTATTTGCTTAAGGCTTATTCATATAACTTGTAACTATATACTTCATAAATACATATAATTTAATTAACAGTAAAAAATAGGAGTTGTATATATGTACGATTATGACTACTTGAGATTTGAAGACGACCCCATGTACGATGAAGTTAACTATGAAGATACTACTTATGATGACATACCCGAAATGTTAGATCCCATGAATCAATTTTATTGCCCTTATCTTCAGTTTTATGCATTTCACCCGCCTATGTATATGCCTAATATGCCTAGACAGCAAAGTCCTCACAGGCTTCCACCAGGACCTCCTCCAGCTCATACTCCTTTTAAAAAAAATGCCAGTACAACAAAATCATCCTTAAGACCATGCTTATTTAAATATACTCATATATGGCCAAAAAGAGGTAATCCATTTTGGGCATGGATTACCCACGTAGACAGAAACAGTATTTCTGGTTATAGGTGGTACAGAAATAGATGGACCTATTTTGGTATGAGCATAAGACAAATAGAAAGTTTTATATGTCAATAATCATTCAGGGACACTTCAGTCCCTGTTAATTTTCCTATTTATCCGAGGGCCACTACTTCTTAAAATGGAGTATTAAGAATGTTACGCTCCTAGATAAGTCCTTCTACGGTTCAGATGGAGAAAAGCATTTCTCATGTAAAAACTCCATCTAAACCCCTCAATCACTTGATTTCAAATAAGTTTTACTATTTTCTTCTGATAAACACTCTTTTTTCAGACAAAGCTCTCTGTATAAATCCATCAAACTTACGTGTTTTACACTTTCAGAACTATATCCTCCTATTTTAAATGCCAATTGTATAGAAAGTCCCAAGGTTAATGCAATTATAAGAGTTCCTATGCCAACAGGGCCTCCTAAAAAATACCCTATAATCAATACACTTCCTTCTATAAACGTCCTTATCATCCATACAGGCTTATCTGTTTTTTTCACCAGCCCCTCCATTAAACTGTCTCTGGGACCTGCACCCAGGTTTACTTTCAAGTAAAAATATGTTGCCCACCCTATTACTAAGATGCCTATACCCAGCATAAGTATTCGTACTATCAATGCATCTGCTGTCCTTATGATATTAAATTTTTCAATTATATCAATAAAAAACCCTATAAATATCATATTAAATACACTGGCCAGTCCCAAAGGTACACCCATAAAGTAGCATATCACCAATATTAAAATTCCTACTAACTGTGATACCTGCCCTAATGTAAAGATACTATGTTTTACTATCCCTACATGTAATACATCCCAGGGACCCATTCCTAAATTACAGTGCAAAGTCAATAATATTCCTATAGAATATAGGATCAGCCCAAAAAATAAAGAAGGCATTTTTTTTATGAGCTGAATCATTATGTATTTTTTATTTTCCCTAGTATTATTCATTTTAAGTTCTCCTATTAATATATTAATATACGTTGCATTTTATGTTAACATCTTAATTTAATAATTTCAATAAATTCATTATTAAATATATAACTTGTACACTAAATATTTATTGATTACGAACTTTTATTGCTATATGAAAATTTCACACCAAATAAATATATAAATATACTAAGTACTATTATGTACATTATAATATATATTGGATGAATCATCCAGGAAGAACTGGTATTATAAATAGAAAGAGTTCCAAAAAATATGAATATACCTCCTGCTGTCCACTTTATGTATTTATCTGGAATATGCTTATATATCCAGGCTCCACCTATAATCCCTATACTATCTGCAATAATCATTCCCAGTGTTGTCCCTATAAATGTTAATATAGGCTCATTTCCTTTTGCAGATATAGTTATTGTCATAAGTTGAGTTTTATCTCCCATTTCTGCTAAAAAGAAAGCTATAATAACTGTGACAATCGGTCCAAATCTGCTCCTATTACTACTTTCTCCATCAATCTTATCTCCCCTTAAAGTCCAGAGGCCAAAAATCAAAAAAGATATTGCAGCTGCTATATTTACTATCTTCATAGATATGAGAGAACTCAAATAACTTCCTACTGCTACTGCTAGTCCATGGTTAAAAATAGTAGCTATAAGTACTCCTGATAACACCTCCTTTATTTTGTACTTACTTGCCATGGCCATAGCGAGTAATTGAGTTTTATCTCCCATTTCTGCAATAACCACAAGCAGCAGTGCTTGTATAAATGTATCCATTAAATCTACCTCCTAAAATATAAAAGAGACTTTTAGCACAATGAAATTTATTACATTTAAAATTTTTCAACATAAATCATTTATACTAAAAAATTTTAAATATATAAATAACACTGTGTTAAAAGTCTCACTTGACTGATATCAGCCATGATAAAGCCAGACCAAAAATAAGGTCAGTATGTTGACTCTATCTCCACTATAGGGCAGTTACTCCCTTTTAACATCTGAATTTATAATCTTTTCTTTAATGATTCTATCATAGTTTTTAAACGTAGTAAACTATATTTTAGACATTAATTTTTAAGGAATTTTTACTATGTTTTTTCACCAGATAAAATAACCACTGTCGTTATAATACATATTGCTCCTATCCATTCCATTATTCCAAAGCTTATATGGAGCCACAAAACAGATAAAAACACCGAGGATAAAGGTTCAACACAGGCCAACACATTTGTCTCTGAAGGTTTTATATGTTTTGTGCTTTCCATGTAGCACCAAAAAGGAATTAACGTTCCAAATATCACCACAAAAATAACTCCAGATATGGAAGCTCCAGACCATTGTCCTGTAAAATCCCAGGGGTGATAAAACAAACTGAATGTTAGTCCTCCAATAAGCATACCCCATCCAACTACAACAATAGAATCCCACTTACTCAAGAGAGAACAAGGCTGTAATGTATAAAAAGCCAATGCAAAAGCAGAACTAAGACCCCAAAATAACCCCAGCTTAGAAATAGACAAGGCATGAACATTTCCATGGGTAATTATAAAAAAAGTGCCTACTATAGCTAAAATAATAGCCACTGCTTGTCTCAAACCCGGAATCTTTTTTAAAAATACAGCTAGATAACAAGTAATTATAACCATTGATAAGTACTGAAGTATAGTTGCTGTGGCAGCATTTGAATATTTAATAGCAGCAAAATATGTATATTGTACTCCCAGCATACCTATGATACTAAATAAGATAAGGTTAAATCTGTGATGTCTATATTTCCATATGTCCCATATATCTTTCTTTAATTTGAAAAAAGCATAGCATAATAAAATTATTCCTGATAGTAATAACCTAATTACCACAAGCCATTCTGGAGTAAATCTTTTTTGGAATAGATACTGGGCAACGGTACCCGATACTCCCCACAGCACAGCTGCAAATATTACAAGTACTATTCCTTTTGTTCGTGATTGAACCTTTGCTGCACCCTCAACAAGCATATATCCTTACCTACCTTCTTTATAACAATTAACAAAAATTATAAATATACACGCTCCCATTAACTATTTCTCTTAAAAGAATTCCATGATTTCATCATAGGAGTAAAAATTTCAAGTAAATCAATTTTACTTGTACTATTAATTATTTTATCAATAAATTTATCTAATAATTTATTATCCAAATTTTTAATTATGAAATCCAGGTTATGATTATTCAGATTCTCTAAAAATCTTCTTAAGGCTAGTGAATTATTGTAATTTCGAAATAAAGGTTTTACAAGCTCTTCATACTTACCTAAATTACACAAATCATAAGCTGAATAGATTCCTGTCAATATGGAAGTAAATTGCCCGAATCCAAGTCCCGGAGACATTGCTCCAAAACAATTCCCTACAAAATATGTATTCTCAATTTTAGGTTTACAGCATATACCCATCATATATCTCGCGATTTGAAATCCATCAGTTATTTTAAAGTCTTGCTTTAAATCTTTACAGGCCATACTATAAAATTCATTCCATATGTCATTTATATCCAATTTTATATTATTAGGGAATTCTGGATAAGCAATAACTAAATTGGCCTCCTTTTCAGAAAAAGGCAGCAGCCATGCATATCCCATTGGTATTATATCATAATTAAACCACACATGGGGGATATTTGTACAAAACTCTCCCTCAACTGTGACCCCCTTTATACTACAAGTAAGATCACATCTATAATTTCCAAGCTTTACAGCATAATCTCCATCTCCAGGTGCTAAAATTACATATTCAAATTCTTTACATAATTGCTCATATTCATAAGTAGAATTAAAATTTATTTTGGAATTTACCTGTTTTGCCAATTGACACTCATAGGAATTATCATGTCTTCCTCTAATATTCAAATAACCTAAAGCTCCCTCAATATTTCCTTTTTCATTTTTAGAATGAAAAATCAACTTTTCAACTCTGTCTGTAGGTTTTAAATATATATGATGACTATCTTTCAAGTATCTTAGTTCATCTTTAATGGGCCTGTTCAATATGCTAAAAGTAGCTTCTCCATTGACAAATCTATCTCCCACCCTGTTCCGTTTTTCAAAAATAATTGGCTTCATTCCATTTTTTTCTAACGTTATAGCACAGGATAATCCCGACATTCCAGCACCCATAATTGCAATTTCCAAATTGAACACCTCTTAAATTTATATATTTATATTTGTTATACCCATTTAATATATATCATATTCTTATATGAATTTTTGCCACAAAATTTATTTTAAGTTCATATTTTTATTTATGCTATCTATTTGATTTAAAAAAATTAAATAAATGCTAAGGTTAGTTTTTCCACATATATAATTTATATTTTATACATAAGTGCAATTGCAAACAGAAAAAATAATCATATATATTTAGAATTTGGAGGGATTTATATTGGAAAATACACATGATTTTCATTCACCCGCAACAAATCTCATTGGCATTGGAGCCATTAAAGATTTAACATTAGAATTGATGCCTTATAAATTGAGCAAGGCTTTAATTGTTACAGACAAGAATATAATAAAACTGGGTTATGTTGAAACAATAGAAAAAATATTAAAAAGTTTATTTATCTCTTACGATATATTTGATGGTATTTTGCATCCAAATTGTACTATTTCATTTGTGGAAGATGCCCTTGCCTATTTTAAAAAGGGATTAAATATATTAAAACGAAACTACCACATCATAATATCTATAGGAGGTGGAACTAATCATGATTGTGCAAAAGCTGTAGCTATTATGGCAACAAATGGCGGCTCTATAGAGGATTATGAAGGATATGAAAAAATGAAAAATCCTGCTCTGCCAGTAATATCAATAAACACTACCTCTGGTTCAGGATCTGAAATATCCAATTTTGCAATTATAGAGGATGAAAGTAGAAAGGTAAAAATGACTATAGGAGATTCTAAAATGATGCCTATTATATCTGTAAATGATCCTATGTTTATGCAAACTATGCCTCCAGATGTGACCGCAAGCTCAGGTATTGACGTTCTAACTCATTCAATAGAAGGATTTGTATCTACTGAGGCTTCACCTATTACAGATAGCCTGGCATTGAAATCTATGAAATTAGTTTTTAAGTATTTAAAAAGAGCCTATGAAAATGGAAATGACCTAGAAGCTAGAGAACAAATGATGTTTGCTAGTGTCATGGCGGGAATGGTTTTTAATAATGCAGGACTTGGATATGTTCATTCCATGTCCCACCAATTAGGAGCACTTTATAATGAAATTCACGGAACTTGTAACGGAATTTTGCTGCCTCATGTATTTGAATTTAATTCTCCATCAATACCTGATGAAAGAATCTTTAATATCAACGAGATGATAGGATTAGAAGCAGAAACAAAAAAAGATGCAGTTAACAATATTAAGCATAGTATTCAAAATCTCTGTGAAGATATTAAACTTCCAGAGCACCTGAGCTCTGTTGGATTCAATGAAAACGACTTAGAATTCATATCCAAAAATGCTCTAAAAGATATATGTTCCCTTACAAATCCAAGAAAAGGAACTCTTACAGATATAATGAATATTTTTAAAGCTGCTATTTAAAATTAATTAAAAGCTTAAACATAGATACCCTATAAGAAAAAGGGCGTTTTCAGCCCTAATTCTTTTACTTTAATTCAAATTATTCCCTTAAAATTTCAAAAAGTTCCTCTTTTTTTAGGTATACATAATATCATAGTAAAAATACTAAATATAAACTTTTCCATAGGATTACTACTTCTTAATTGGGATGTATAGGCCAATTCGTCTATGGAAATCATAATTCATCTTCTTCCACTTTCTTAGACTTGCCTTTTGAGTATCCCAGATAATAACATACTACTCCTGAACCAATGGCCGCCTGCAATGCAAATAAAAGACTTTCTATTTCACCACTTGGGGGCTCCCATACTGAGGAAAACCAGGGCTTATAACTTTTATCAATTTGAGTGATTGCCTTTTCTGCTTTATCATCTGAGCCTGTAAATTCAGCATTTTTCATGAATACTAATGGAATAACTGCTATTAATATCACAAGAAAAGCCAATAGTAAATTTTTCTTAAATATATTATTAGTTTTATTTTCTACACTCATTTTATTATGCCTCCTCTGATATAACATTCAGCTGTACAAGTTCTTCTTTATTATGATTATTTAAAAGGTTAAAAACTATAACAGTTAATATTCCTTCACTTATTGCAAGGGGAATTTGAGTTACAGCAAATATACCAATAAACTTAGTCATAGAAACCAATACTCCTCCCGTTGCATCAGGAAATGCTAACGCAAGCTGAATTGAGGTTGTAACATAAGTCATTAAATCTCCCAGCATGGCAGCTACAAACACGGCTATTGAGGATGATACATTCATTTTTTTCAGTAACTTGTACAAAAAATATGATACCAATGGTCCAACCACAGCCATGGAAAAAGTATTAGCTCCAAGGGTAGTCAATCCTCCATGTGCAAGAAGCAGTGCTTGAAATATAAGAACTATAACACCCAAAACACTCATAACTGCAGGCCCAAAAAGTACAGCTCCAAGTCCTACCCCGGTTGGATGAGAACAACTTCCTGTAACTGATGGAATTTTCAGTGCAGATAAAACAAATGCAAACGCACCTGCCATAGCTATTAACATTTTTATTTTAGGATTTACTCTTATCTTCTGTTTTATAGAAAATAATCCTACTACAACAAAAGGTATGCATATAACACCCCATGCTACACACCACTTTGCAGGAAGAAAACCTTCCATAATATGCATGGCATATACACCTTCAGGTATAAATAGTAATGCAAGAAAAATTCCCAATGAAATTTGATATTTTTTTGACATAGATGAAGTCCTCCTAATTCTAAAATTTAATATTATTGCACAAAAATAAATAATCCTTCTAACAAAAGCATTAAAAGGACAAGACAAAAATTATACTCATTCATAAGGAACTTAATAAGTACATTTCATTTTTTGACACCCCCTATCACTCGTAGAGACCATGGTCAAAAATATAGGCAGGTCTTCTGACTCAAGAATCATCACTTAAATACCCCCTTCCCTGTTTCCAAGTGGTTTCTAATGTATTTAAATTCATCTAATACAGCTACGGGATAGCCCAGGAATTTCACCTGATTCCCTTTTAATTAATCAATTAATTGATTAAACCTATATTTTATTATTAAATTTTACCATTATTGTATATACACTACACTATAAGCATATCATTATTAATCCATAAAATCAACGAATATGGTTATACTACAAAATACTCCATAAAAAATTTTTAGTGGATATTTAGACAAAATAATACAAATTAATAATACAAAACAAATATTTTGTTCTATTTTATTATAATACATTTTGTAAAAACATGCAAACATTGCATAAAATATTTATAATATTAGGTCTATTTGTAGATTTTTCATATTAATATAATATAGTTATTGCATAAATATCATCATAAATTTAATTATATTCAAGATATATTGCCGTAATAATACAAAATATTTGTTTTGTTCTAATAAAATATGATAATAGTTAAAACATAAATTTTATTATGGAGGTTTTATGAATATATTTATAGCTAGACAACCTATCTTGGATAAATACAATAAAATTTATGGATATGAGCTTTTATTTAGAAATGACATAAAAAAAAATAAATATAGTGAAAATGATGGAGATAAGGCCACTATGGAAATTATAATAAATAGTTTCTTTTATATGGATATAAATAAAATGACCCAAAATAAGATGGCTTTCATCAATTTTACTGAGAATATTTTAACTTCACAAATATTTCAAATAATTTCACCTAAAACTATTGTAATTGAAATTTTAGAAAATATAAGACCATCTAATAAAATAATAAATGCATGCAAAATTTTAAAACAATATGGTTTTACATTGGCTTTAGACGACTTTAGCTTTAGTTATGAATATGAACAGCTTATTAAATTAGTAGACATAATAAAAGTAGATTTTAATATAACTAAAGGTTATGAACGAAAAAATATAGTCAAGTTAATTAATACTATAAAGCCCAAAAATATAAAATTTCTTGCAGAAAAGATTGAAACACTTTATGACTTTAATGAAGCTATAAAATATGGTTATACATATTTTCAAGGATATTATTTTAGCAAACCTACAATTATATCAGGTAAAAAAATACCTGAAAATGAACTTATATATGTAAAGATATTAAATGAAGTAAATTCAGAGGAAATCTCTATAACTAAGATTGAAAACTTAATTAAAAATGATGTTTCACTTTCCTATAACTTATTAAAGATAATAAACTCTGCTGAATTCTGCTTAAAAACTAGAATAGAATCAGTTAAACAGGCTCTTATTTATTTTGGTGAAGACAGAATAAAAAAATGGATAAATTTAACCTGCTTAAAATTGATTTCTCATGATAAACCTGAAATATTCATGATAAATACACTAGTTAGAGCCCATTTTGCTGAATTGATATTTATTAAATTGGGACTAGCAAGAGACTCCTTCAATGCATTTTTAACAGGAATGCTATCCTTAATAGACATAATACTTGAAAGACCTTTAAAGGAAATATTAGAAGAATTGAACATATCAGATGAAGTTAAAAGTGGCTTACTGGGAGAAAAAAATAATTATTATAAAATATTGAAACTAATTATTGCATATGAAAATGAACAATGGGATAAAGTAAAATTGCTGAACTTAGATTTTGGCCTAGATGATACAGATTTAATAAATACTTATTTTGAATCCATATATCAGGTAAATTTATATTTATAATTTATCTTATCCCTTTATTCTTTTTAGTTAACTACAAAAATCATACAAGAACTTATCCAAGGGCATAGGACAGTACTATTCCCCACTTTTGAAAAACCGGGAGTACCAGCTAATTGCAATCTGCAGATAAAAAATTGCACCATTAGTCTACTCCTAATTATATTTAAATTCATTGGAGGTATTATAAAAACATGGCTAAAAATACTATTAGCAATCATATTCATGATGATATAAGTTCACTTAAAATAGAGAATGTAATAGATATTAACCTACTTCAAAAATTTCAGGATAACTTTGCGGAAAGCCTGAATATTGCCAGTGTAACTGTAGATATGGACGGAAACCCTGTAACGAATCCAAGTTCTTACACAAATTTTTGTTTGAGCCTTACTCAGTCTACTGATATGGGTACAAGACGGTGTGCTGAGTCCCATAAAAAAGGAGGTATAGAAGCGGCAAGAACAGGAAAACCTTATGTTTATACCTGTCATGCAGGATTAATAGATTTTGCTGTTCCTATATTAATAGAAGATATACAGATAGGTTCTATTTTAGGAGGTCAGATCTTAACTTCTCCTCCCAAAGAATCAATATATAAAAATACTGCAAAAGAAATAGGAGTTGATGAAACCAGATATTTACAAGCTGTGAATGAAGTAAATATTATTACTGAAAAAAATATACAGGCAGCTGCAGAGGTACTATATGTTATTTCAAATGCACTATCTAAAATTGGTTATCAGGAATTAAGACTTAAAAATACCTCTGAAATACTTTTTGATAATTTAAATCAGGTTTCCGCAATTATGGAAGAGTTATCTGCATCTTCAATCAATGTTACAGATAACCAACACGCATTAAATAAAGAGATTATTAATATTAAAGATATATCCTCGGAAATAAACTCTATATTGGATGGAATAAAATCCATAGCTGATCAGACTAAAATGCTTGGACTAAATGCTGCAATAGAAGCAGCAAGAGCAGGTGATTCTGGAAGAGGTTTTGGAGTAGTTGCCACAGAAATAAGAAAATTGTCTCAGAACTCAAAGGATACAGCTATGAAAATATCAGAACTTACTAAAAAGATTCAAGACTCTGTAGAAAAAACCGTAGAATCATCAAATTCTACCCTACATACTACACAGCAGCAGACTTCTGCCATCCAGGAAACCAATGCAAATCTACAGGAGATTACATCCATTGCAGATCACTTGAATAAATTAACATCTTAATCCATGAAAACCTTTGAGTACTCAAATTAGAGAAACTCCCTTTGAACTATATAAAATGGCATCAAAATCTTTTTATTATTATAAAAATAGCTTTAAAAAAGGAGCTCTGCTCTGAGCTCCTATAATTTAATCTTCTATGTCAACTTCAAGTATTTCACCATTATTAGCATTTATCTTAACTTCATGTATTAAGCCACTATCAGATTTAATCCCTATTTCATAAGTTAAAAACTGCATTTTATTATATTCATAAACGGATGTTGATGTATTTAATATTCATATACCCCATACAAGATAACTTACAAATATTTAATTTACACCAACGTGACTACATTTAAAATACTTTTGCATTATAATTTTCACCTCTAAAATTTAGTTTTCAACATATTCTTCTAGACTTTTATTTTATTTAACTTCTGATAATTTCTTATTTACATCTTCCCAATTAATTAAATTCCACCAATTGTTAACGAAATCTGCTCTTTTATTTTGATACTTCAAATAATATGCATGCTCCCATACATCAACTACAAGTATAGGTGTACTGCCCCATTGAGTTAAATTTTGATGTTTTTCAATTTGCAATATTTCCAGCTTATTAAATATATTATTCCATACAAGAGCACACCATCCTGAGCCTTCTACTGCAATAGCTGCTTTTGTAAATTGATCTTTAAATGCTTCAAAACTTCCAAAAAATTCATTAATTTTTCCAGATACTTCACCTGAAGGAGCGCCTCCACCATTTGGCTTCATATTTTCCCAAAAAATCTTATGTAGTATATGACCGCTGCCGTGGAAAGCCAATTCTTTTTCCCAATGCTTAACAAGTGAGTAATCTCCACTTTCTCTTGCTTCTTTAAGCTTAGTCTCAGCTGTATTCAGACCATCTACATATCCTTTATGATGTATGTCATGATGTAACTTCACAGTTTGCTCATCATAATATGGTTCCAATGCATTATAATCATAAGGTAGTTCTGGTAAAACGTGACTCATTTCAATTTCCCCTTTCTATGTTAAAGTATTATTTTATAATAATATTTTATACCAACTAAAGATTATTGTCAACGCTATATACATAATTAGCCAAAACAAATATATAAAATTTATATATTCCTGATTTAAAATACTTTTAAAATTTAATAAATATACATCAAAACTCCAGCTTAAAATCTAAGCTGGAGTTTCTATTATCAATAATAGTTTTTATGATCTTCCAAATAAAATATGAATCTTAAAGATTTCATATTATTTTAAGCCCTGTTCATAAGCTTCAACCATTTTCTTAACCATATTTCCACCTATAGAACCTGCTTCCCTTGAAGTAAGATCTCCATTGTAACCATTTTTTAAATTTACTCCTACTTCCTTGGCCGATTCCATTTTAAACTGATTTAAAGCTTCTCTTGCTTCTGGTACTACTAATTTATTACTGTTATATGCCACAACAAACACTCCTTTTTATAGTAATATTTACTGCTTACATTTAAAGTTTGTACATTTCTACAAAAAATACTCTAGGTAATTGGATGAATATTTGGAACAGCCAGGATTATGTACCATATTGCAAGATTAATGGGCATGCATATTGTTTAACAAACCTTTATTTATCTTCTAATTGTCCCCTACATTTTTTACACTTCCCATAGAATTTGAAGCACCGATTTTTACATAAAAATCATGTTTACTGTAAATTTCATTTACATGTTGAACTTCATCTTTCATAAAAGCAACTCTCCGAAAAAAGTATAATCGATACTGCATGTCATTATCACTTATACTTTAAGGCTTTATATAAATCAATATTCTATACTTTAAATGCTCCTTATGGAAATAATTTTATATATTATATCAGACTTTAAATTTATTTACTTTTAACAAGGTATTTTCTAGAACTTCAGTTAACAGTTCAGCACTAGTGGCTACACCATTAGAAGAGGTGCTCATTTCATCACTGGAAATTGCTATTTGTTCTGCAAAAATTCTATTTTCTTCAGATATATCAAAAGCATTTTTTACCTTCTTTGTTATATTTCCTTTTTCTTTATCTATACCCGTTATTAACTTATTTATGTTGTCTATAAGAGGTATAATTTTGTCTACAGTTCCAATTATGCCTTTAAAAGAACTCATAGAATTTTCAACTATGTTTTCCTGATCCTTAAAAGCTTCACTAACCTTAGATGTACTATTTGTTACTTTTTTTGTTTCGCTTGATATAATGCTTAATATATCTGTTATATCACTAGAAGAATTTTTACTTTGCTCTGCAAGTTTTCCTATTTCCTCTGCTACTACAGCAAAACCTTTGCCCGCTTCACCTACTCTTGATGCTTCTATAGCTGCATTTAATGAAAGTAAGTTTGTCTGATCTGCTATGTCATTTATAATATTGATAATTTTATTTACATTATTTATACTATTTTCTAATTCGCTCGTAGAAGAAACCACACTTTCAAAATCCTTCTGAATTTCACTCAATGAATTTAGAAGTCTACTAAGTTCTAAGTTACTATCACTTGACATAACATTTACACTATTTGATTCATCCGCAACTTCCTTTACTGCAGAGACTATAGTATCTATTGAATTACCAAATTCGCCTACATAATTTTTAATTTCCATTAATTCATAAGCTTGTTTTTGAGATCCTTTTGAAACTTGTTGTATATCTTCTCTTACTTGGGAAGCTAAGGAAGACATTTCTTCTGATGCTGATGCCAGGGATACTGTTTCTTTATTAATCTGAAGAGTATTGTTTTTTACGTCTCTTATCATATAGATTATAGATTCTAATGTAATGGCTAGTTCTCTTTTCATCTCTCCAAATTCATTATTAGAACTTTTATCTATATGAATAGTAAAATCTCCATCTTCCAATCTCTTTAATATACTAAAAAAATTAATTATGGATCTTTTAATAAATATTTTTGTAAATATTGAAATAAAAATAATTGCTGCCATACTCACTATAGTTACAACTATGAGAATTAGAATAGAACTATTAAAATGTTTATTTGAAGAAATATATGTATTTTTTACCGTTTTTAAGATTTCATCATTTAACTGGGTCAATGTACTTGACATACTAGCTCCAATTTTTCCATATTCATCTGTAAATTTAGTATCTAAAATTTCTCCCCTGCTTCTCCTATCTATTATTTGCCGACCACCTTCTATATACTCATTATAATTTTCTCTGGCTTTATTAAGTAAATTTTTCTCCTTTTCAGAAAGTTTTATACTAGATAAATCATTTATAGTATTTTGTATTTCTTTGTCTTTACTATTAAATAAATCTACATTATTTTGATCGTAGGGCCTGTCTATAATTTTAGTTAAGGCATTTCTAAGTTGTCCCAATTCTCCATTTATGTAACCTGCCTCTTTTACCTTATATAACTGATTATTATATAGATTTTCTATATCACTATTTAGGTTATGCATGTTAAAATAAGCTATAAAACCTATAAACAGATTTGTTAATAATGCTATTATACTTAACAAAGTAAACATATGAATTATTTTTAAGTTGTTTTCATTGAATTTTAGAAATTTCATATTTATATACTCTCCTTATAATAAATTAAAACCTTCTAGGAATACTTTCCCTATTAACCTTTATCCACTAAAATAGAAAGAATTCGACAAAAACTTACTTTATACTATATAATAGCACTATAGATTGTGCCTATGCAAGGCTTCTATACACAGTTAACTTATAAATAACTTAAATAAATTTTCTCTACTCTCAAAGATATTATTATGCATTTTTTATACTTTGAAAATACTTATTTATATTTTACTTAATTAAAATTAATTCTTACTTTTTTTTATCAATAATCCTGGCTTAATTATAGAATCACCATATTTTTTACGTATGTTATCAATAGCATCCTCTATTTTGTCTATCTTGCGTACACTGCTTCTTTCATTATCCATTTCCAGCATATTAAACATAGATATCTGTTCATCTTCATTATATTTAGAAAATCCACTAAGACTTATACCCAGTAACCGTACCGGTAGTTGTTCATTCCAGTTTTTCTCCAGCATTTCAATTCCTGCAGAATAAATTTCTTTTACCAGATAAGTTTCCGTTATAGTTCTTTGCCTGGTAATGGATTGAAAATTGGAATATTTAATATTAATTTGTACTGTATGCCCTTTTTTATTATATTTACGAGCAGTCATTCCAACTTTATCTGAAAGTTCCATAAGAATAACTTTTGCACTTTCTATATCTGAAATATCATGAGCCAATGTGATTGATTTGCCAATAGACTTTACATCCTTATGTGAATGAGGTGTTACTGGTGAAACATCAATTCCATTGGCAAGTTGATGAATCTCAGCCCCTACTTTGCCAAATTTTTTTATGAGATATCTTCTGTCAAAGAGGGCAAGTTCTCCAATAGTTTTAATTTTCATTTCTCGGAGCTTTCGTGCAGTTTGCTCCCCTATACCATGCATAAATTCAACTGGCAGCGGCCATAATTTAAGTTCAATATCCTTTTTCCAAAGTTCTGTAATCCCCAGGGGTTTTTTCATTTCAGAAGCCATCTTTGCCAGAAATTTGTTTTCAGATATGCCTATAGAACAATCCAATCCCAGCTCACTATTAATATGTTTCATAATACATTCTGCTGTTTGATGGGGTTTTCCAAAGATTCTTTCACAGCCTGTCATATCAAGCCATGCTTCGTCAATACTATTTTTTTCAATAACAGGAGTGTATTTAGAAAGTATTCCCATAACTTCTTTGGACTTCTGCTTATAAAAACAATGATCAGGAGGAATAATTATTATATTAGGACAAAGTTTTAATACTCTATGTAAAACCATAGTTGTTTTAACTCCAAACTTTCGTGCTTCATAATTTGCAGTTAGAATAATACCTGACCGATTCTTGGGATCCCCTGCTACAGCAGCAGGTTTGCCAATAATTTCAGGATGTCTTGTTGATTCACAACTTATAAAAAAGGCATTCATATCTACAAGAAAAATTACTCTATGCATAATTACACCTACTTATTTTAAAATTAATTTTTACATGGTTATTCTAAATCATTGTAATTATCCTAATTTGTCACCCTTTTCAACAGTCCGCTTATGTAACAATATCCTAATTACAATTCTAATGGTTTAGCACACATTTTTCAATATAGTTACTTCCTTACTTACAAGATATAAATTTACGGTTCATTCAAATGATTTTAACTTTTGAGAAATATTTGTAAGTAATTTAAAGAATATTCACAAAATAACAATAATTTCATATTATATTATATGAAGAACTTAGTAGACTACTTTAAGTTCTTACTAAAAATACGAACACCACTGTAAACGTATGCTTAAATATTGAAATTGCTAAAGGGAGATTTTTATCTAGGTATAAAATCATCATAAAGGGGGCTATATATTTATGATAAACTTAGATTCTCTGGAAGAAAAATCAACAGAAAATAATCATAGCATAATACAACCAACTGAAGAGTTAGATAAAATTACTGACCCTGTACCAGAAGATGACATATCACCTATAGTATTAGTTTTATGTACAGCTATTCCTATGATTATATTAATTATATTATTTCTATAGAACCTTAGCAGGTTCTTTTTTCATGGATTCCAGACTGTCATTTGTTTTCGCTGCAAACAGCAGAATTTTAAAATATATTTTCTTGTATTCTATCTAATTTCATAGTGACCACACCTCTTTGCATTTGCTATCCCTATTTAAAATAAATATATACTTATTTTACAATATAAAATTTTGTGGTATAACTATTGAAATATGCAATGATAACGTTACAAATCCGTATTATTATAATATAATGGGTAAGGAAATTAAGCATTAATTATTTTTAGACAGGAGTAGATTAAGATGAAAGACAGTAAAAAAATAAGCGTAAGACTATATGCATTAATAGGATTTATTATGGCATTTACACTGATTATCAGCAGTTTGTCATGGATTACCTTTAAAAATTTTAATGAAAGACATAAAAACAGGTTACAAGTAACTGCTGAATATATCAATATGGTTGATACAGCAAGACAGGCCCAAGTTGATTTTAAAAAACAGGTACAAGAATGGAAAGATATCTTACTAAGAGGTTATGACCCTGAATCCTTCAAAAAGTATTACTCTCAGTTTTCACAGGAAAATGATAATGTTCAGTCACAGCTATTAAAACTTAAAGAGGATATGACAAAACAAGGTATGGATACCTCTTCAGTTAGTACATTATTAAACAATCATAAAGAACTCTATGATAAATATAATAAGGCAATTCAAAGCTATGACCAAAATAGTATAGAAAGCTACCGCATAGTAGATGGGTTGGTAAAAGGTATCGATAGAAAATCTACTGACGATATGGATTTATTAGTAAAACAAATACAAGATAAATTAAAGCTGGAAACGGAAAAAATGATGAAACAGTCTGATATTGATACAAGTAATTTTAATGGAAATTTGATTTCTATTTCAATTCTTGGCATCATTCTAATTATTTTCTTTACTATTTTGATTATTTTTACATATAAAGATATTACAAAGTTTATAGAACAATTTAAGATATTAATGGAACAAGCAGAAAATGGAGACCTTACCATTAGAGGTAAAATATATAAAAAAGATGAATTAGGTCAACTCACTGAAAGGTTTAATAGATTTATCGACAGAATTAGAAACTTAATTTATAAAGCTAAAGAGACAAGTATAACTGTAGCATCTTCATTCGACGTAATAACGAAAAGCACCGATGAAGTTAGCAAAACAGCTATAGAAATTTCAGACAATATTACCAATTTAGCTGAAAGTGTCTCAAAACAAACTGACTTAGCTGAACAAAGCAATAAATCTGTCAATGGTGTCGTAGAAGGGTTAAATCGTATAACTGAAAATACAATATATATTATGGAACTTGCAAGTAACGCAATAGAAACTGTAACCAATGGGACTGTAAATTTAAAACATCAAAGTGATAGAATGTCCAATACTAAAAAAGCTTCACAAAATGTAACAGATGTAATCTCTGGCCTATCTGCAAAATCGAGTGAAATTGGAACGGTTGTGGAATTCATTAATAACATTGCAGAGCAGATAAATCTATTATCTTTAAATGCCTCGATAGAGGCGGTCAGGGCTGGTGAGACTGGTAGAGGCTTTACTGTAGTAGCCAATGAAGTAAAAAAATTAGCAGAACTCTCAAAAAAGTCTGCACAAAAAATAAATAATTTAATATCAGAAGTACAAACAGATATTGAAAAAGCTGTTGATGAAGCAATTAATACAAAAGTTTCAATAGAAGAACAGGCAACTTCACTTAAACTGACAGGGGATTCGTTTAACCTTATAGAACACTCTGTTTTTGAAATGACTAATAGAATAAAAGAAATGACCAATGAAACAAAAGAAATTAATGAAAATGCCGCATTCGTGGAAAAGTCTGTAAAGAATATAGTAACATTAATAGTGCAAAACGCCGCTCATACGCAAGAAGTTGCTTCTGCAACTGAAGGACAGACAGCTTCTGTTGAAGAGGTAGCATCCTCTATTAATAATCTTGCAGAGATGTCAAATAGTTTACATAAGTCACTAAATAAATTTAAAGCATGAACAATAATTGTGTAAGCTTGTTTGGGGCACAACATTTAGATAAGTTGAAGCAGGTGTATATGTATAAAAAGAGAGGTATTCGCCTCTCCCTTGTTTATCTCTATTTAGTTTTTTACCTCAATTAAGCTTTTCTTTCAGAATTCCCCTTACCTTCATACCTCTTATTTCCATATTAATTCACAAGTTATCAACAACTTATCCACAGCTTATTCACATTATCCACAATACTCCATTAATTGAACCTTCAAAATGAAAATGAGCACCTAATAATGATAAGTGCTTATTTTCAATATTCTTTTATTTTAAGGGTGCAGTAATTTATATAAACCTATGATGGTTGCATTTAAACTTATAGTGTCCTGCAACCACAGACACTGGTCTAAATATTTTCAATGCTTTGGATATTATATACTTTACTATGTATTATATTTGCTAATTGTTATGATATCATTATGCGTATGTTAAAAGATATAAAAATAAGCACCTAAATGACGGTGCCTATTTTTAATAACATTATTTTAAAGGAGTCTAAACTTATACTATCCTGTGGCAGTTGCATTTGAGTTTTAAGTGCCCTGCAACTACAGACACCAGTTTATATTTACGCTTTAAGGGGGCATACTTTATAAACTACTTATTCAACATTGGTACTTGTCCACTGAATGTACTTATAATTATAAGTAGTATTTGTTACAACTTAATGGCATAATGATTAACTATCTGTGAACAAAAGGAAGCTGCCTAAAATCCCTTATATCCATATAGCCCATCTATCACCTCTATGTTTTCAAATAGCCTAAATACTAAGTAAATCTTATATTGTATCCCCATTGTACTACAATCAACATTTAACTACACTGTTCAAAATTAACATATATCTATTTTAAAACCATTAATTTTTTTCAATCCATAAATTATAAACAAAACTCCTAGAATGGTAAATGGAATACCGTTTAAGTGAACTACTCCAAATAATATAGATGAAATTATTATTGATTTTTTAACGGAATATGTTTTTAATAATCCACCTAAAATACCCCCCCTAAATACAAGCTCTTCCATAGCAGGCCCTATGATACATACATATGCTAAGAAAGGTACCTGAACAACTTCATTTAAAGCCTCCAGCATGGACTTTGTCATTAGTATTTTACTAAAAGGAGTTAATATAAAAACTACTAAATCATTAGAAATCACTCTAGAACCTAATATAACTATAGTCACATAAAGCAAATTCCTTATAGTAAATTTTTTAGAACTTTTCCCCGAAATATTTTTTCCTTTAATTCCATGTAACACATGAAATAAAATTGTAGTTATAATAAACATAACTATTGCTATAAGACTGTTAAACATAAACATTTTTAATAAAGAATTGCCGTTCTTTCTGAACAAAACTCCTGAAAAAACTAATATAATTATATAAATAAATATAGCTAATATGGCATCTTCGACATTTATCCGAAGGCTACCATTGCTAATACTCCTATCTTCTTCAAAGTGGGGGATAAGCACTGCTACACCCCTGGATAAGTTCTTCTAAAGTTCAGCTGGAGAAAGGTATTCCTTACAAGCAAACTCCACCTGAGCCTAAGAATCGCTTGATCTTTTTGAATTCTGTCATTTCATTTTCAATATTTGATATAATTTTAAACGGATTTAATTTATCCAATTTGCTGCCCCCCATAATATAAATAACTTTCATAGAAAAACTGCACTCAAATGTACATACATTTAATACTTCTCTAAAAAAACAAATAAATCCTCCCGAATATGTGCGAAATGTTTATAGTAGTCTTTACTGCTCTATCGTTTTTGATAGCTTTAGTAAATTTAATTATCGTACTTATAGATAAAATAAAAAAGTAGCCCACCCAATTGGCGAGGCTACTGAAAAACTATTATTTTTCAGTGACGTATTTTTAAATATTACTCAAATAGAACCAATAAAATTTATTTGAATTTTATTGGTTCTATTTTTAGAGAATATTAAGTTAATTTGAAGCCTATTTTTGCTCCATTAATTTTATTATCCTCTTCAAATTTACTGTAAATATAACTGTTGCTCCTTGCATTTGCATGCCAAAGAGACCTGAAGATGATGCAACATCATACCCATGCCTATGTTTTAACTCACTATTTTTTGCTTCAATTTTATAACGTTCCTTAGATTTTTCTTTGAAATATTCACTTTCCTGAAAATTCATCTGTTCTTTATGTATATCACTTTTTATTGTTACAGAATAAGTTTTGATTTTTGCACCTTCTTTATAGCAACCTTCCTTAAAAGAACAAGTTTTACATTTTTCTATATCAAAATAATATGTATCAGTTTGGTTTTTACTTACATTCTTCTTTCCTTGACGTGCTTTGCGAACGGCCATATGGCCTGATTTGCATACATAAAGTCCAGCATCTTTATTAAATTGAAATTCGTCTTCTCCTTTTCGGAATCCCTGTGTTACAGAAGGATTTAATTTTGCCACAAGTTTTATATCATTCTCATTGGCTAACTCTATATTACCCTTTTCTGAGTATGCAGAATCACCAATAATGGTGTCAATTTTAAATCCAGCTTCTTTAGTTTTTTTCACTAAAGTCTCTAGTTCTTTTCCATCATTTTTTTCACCAGTTGTGATAGTTGCTGCTGTAATAATTCTTTCTTCAGTCATTGCTATATGTGTCTTATATCCAAAGAATGATGAATCAGCAGTTTTATGTCCAATTTTAGCATCCGAATCTGATGAAATTTTAAGGTGTTCAATATCATCTTCCAAGGTTTCATTTAATAAATTTAATTTTTCTTTAACCTTAGGATATGATGCTATTTTCTCATTCTTTTCTATTACATCAATTAATTTTTGACAATATTGAATTTCATCTTCTAGTTTATCAACTGTATTTTTTGTAGGAAAAATATCTTTCATAGTTTCATCTATTTCATAAACTGATTTTCTTAATTTCTTAGAACGTTCCTGTAATATTTCACGAGGTGATTTTTGATTGTAACGAGACTTTGTATGAGTAGCATCAACAATAATCGAGCTTGATTTTATTATTCCTTTTTCAAGTGCAATTGCTACAGTTTTATTTATTAACATGTCTAAAAGATTTACATCTTTAAGTTTTAGTTTACGAAATTTTGTTAAAGAACTAGAATCTATAACTTCTTCTTCAGGTGCCATATCAAGAAAATATTTGAATGACATATCATATTTAGAGCGCTCAACGATATCTATATCTGATAAATCAAATATAGATTTTAATAAAAGATATTTAAACATACGTGTCGGATTGATTGCATTTCGTCCGTTATCTAAGCAATACTTGTCTAAAAGCTCATCGTAAACAAATGAAAAGTCAATTAATTCATTAATTTTCCTTAAAAGGTTATCCTTTGGAACTACTAAATCATATATACCTGCATAAACACTTAGAATCATAGTTTGTTGCTGCTTAATCATAAAATCACCTACTCAATTTGATATTAAAATTATATCATAAAAGCCATAAAATGTTGTTACCAACATTTCATGGCTAATTTATTAGAATATAAGGACTTTTTCAGTGGCCTCCCAATTGGCATAGCTACTTTTTTAAATATCAGCTTTACTAGTTGGCTAAGAACTGGAATAAGAAGCGTTCAGGGTTTTAACCAATACTTGCCTAAAAGAGGAACACTATCTAAACCAGCTATTCCTTTTTTTATATTATTATTTTAGAATATAGATGTAGAAGTGGTGTTTTATGTATCAAGATTCAATAAATCGTTTTAAAAGTAAAAATTTATTATAATTCTTTATAAATAGCTAATAGTCATATATGGTATTATAGGTAATTATTAAGTAATTTATCATTTATGTTAAATGCAAGTTAATAATTTACATTAATATATACAAATTACAAAAAAGTTGGTACACTTATGATTGTATATACAAACTATTATATAAGATCCTATATAAAATAAAAAGAAGGGGGGAATATAAATGAAAAAATTAATTAAAAAGGTACTCGGAATATCTATTATTACTGGTATATGTCTTGCTGCTACAGTTAGTCCTGCTTTTGCAAGCGTAAACTATTATAACGTTACTTATCATTTTGGTGGTTCATATATAAGTAATACAGCACATACTACTACAAATGATATATCAATGATATATCTTGCCTCAAGTAATCATTTTAGTAACGGACAAAGTTCTTATAATTCAATGAGTAGTAGTCAATTAAATTCATTCTTTAGTACACATCCCGGTGGTACTGCTGACTGCTCAAGTTATCTTAATTCTACTAGTTCTGTTTCTAGTGCTTATTCAGAGCATGAATGGTGCTATTCTGGAGATTATGATTCTTATAGAAAACTTACAATCAATGTTAATTAATCATTAAATTAATACTTTGGCAACAATAAAAGGACAACCTTTATTGTTGCCTTTAAGGAGGTCTAAATGTGGTCAATATTTAAAGATATTAAAAACAATAAAATAATATTTTTTTTATTGTTGATAGGATTTATCTTTTCAATATTTCCGGCTTCAATAGCTATTTCTACTAAAACAGTGTTTCTAGAAGAGGCTTTTCAGGATAGAAACGGAAGTTTTAAATACTACTATACGATTAAATTAAATAGTCCTAATAGTTTAAATATAAACTTTTTACAAGAGCTTTGCAAAACAAATTTTGTTAAATCAAGTGCGATTATTGAAAATATTGATGTTAATAAAGCAGGAATGCCTCCTTTTTCAATTGTAGCATTATTAAATGATACTAATTGGCATCCACCCTTAATTAAAGGGAGATATTTCAAAGAAAATGAAAAAAACTCATTGATCATGGGGAAAGATATTTATAGTGTTAATTCCTCAGATTTTTTTAAACTTTATAATAAAAATTATAAGATTATTGGTGTAAGTGGATTGAAAGACAAAACAGGCTATGATGAAAAGATTTTTATAAAATTAAATGACATGCCTAATGATATGCTTGAGATTTTAAAAAGTCAGCCATCTTTAAATATTTCTGTAAGAAGTAATTATAATGCTAAAACTGAGATAAATAACTTCGTTTCTAATCTAAATAAGGTTAATTTACAGCAAAAGGTTAAAATTGTTGATGAAAATAATAATAATAATATTTCGTATGAATCCTTACAAGAGCTTTTGGGCGCTCCTATAAGGCTAGTATTAATAGCAATGATTAACTTAGTAATAGTAAGCTATTTGTGGATTTATACTAAAAGAAAAGATATTTCTTTGAGAAAAGCTCTTGGTGCAAGTAATATAGATATTATTATGTATATATGGGGACAAATATTCATTTGTTCTTTAGTTTCAGCTTTAATGACTTTTTTAATTCAACATTTATTATATAAAGCAAACATAACAATACAAAATTTTGATGTTCAAATTAGTCCCCAAAATATTCTTATAGGATTGATTTTTTCATTATTATTATCAATAATTACATCTTCATTTCCTATAATTCATATTATAAAACTCCAGTCAGCTGAAATATTAAATGAAAAGGGGTAGTGAAATGATACGATTTAATAGTGCATTAAAAGAATTATGGAACCGAAAAATAATAACTGTTCTTATAGTTCTTCAGTTTACATTGGGCTTATTTCATTTTATAACATCAGTTAACATTTATTACTCCATGAATTATTTAAGTAATAATAACAATTGCTTATTAGATACAAATACTACATATTTTATGCGTACTCATAATATAAAACAATATAGAGATTTTAGCCAGGAAATGAAGGATAGTGTTGACCAAGTATACAAAGCACTTATTAGTAGTAAATCAATAGAAGGGTATGGTACTTATAACACATATATGCCATTGGAATTAAAGAACAGTTCAAAGCCAATTGCAGAAGAGTTGAAGAATAGTCTTATTAATCCTCAAATGCATGTTGATAAACCTACCATTGAAACAATTACAATTGATAAAGGCTACTATGATATGTTAAAAGAATCAATTTCTAAAGGGAAAGGATTTACTGCGGCAGATTTTAAAAAGAAACCTGAAGAGAAGCAAGGAGTAATATTAGGTTCTTTTTTGGAAAAGTATTTTGATATCGGAGATATTATAAATGATAAATTTATTGTTTATGGTTTTCTAAAAAAAGATAAATTTATTCCTATACAAAATGATGGTAATATATATGTAAAGCTTGATAAAAGAATGCTGCTGCCAAATACAAATGATACTATGAAAGATTCCGAAAGTAGATATTACGAATTAGTACAAGGAACCCTGTTAAAGCTGAAAAATAAAGAAGATGTTGATACCGTAAATAAACTGATGTTAAATAGAGGAAAAAATTTGCAATTTTATATAAAGAATTTAGGAGATGCCATAAATGATGAAAATGTAGCTATAAATAAAAACGAAAAACCCATAATAATAATGGAAATAATAATTGGAATTTTTTTTATTTTAGGAATAGTTGTTATTACATTAACTTCAATTCTTATTAGAAAAAGGGAATTTGGTATAAAACTAGCTTTTGGAGAAAGTTTAATAGGTATATTTTACCAGTTATTAATTGAGAATTTTATAACATTTTTCATAGGTTTTGTGTTATCTCTAATATATTTTCGTATAAAATATGCAGATGTTATTAGAAATGCCAACACAATGGGAATAGTCGGTGTTTTTGATGTTAAACTAAGCTTTCCTATTTTGGTTATAGTGTTTTTCATAACTTTTTCTATAGTTATAATTGCAAATATGATTATTCTAGAACTATTCTTAAAAAAACTTGAGCCAAAAGAGTTAATTGGAGGAATAGAGTGATGACTTTTATTAATCTTAAAAACATAAAAAAAATATATAGTAAAAAACAAAATAAAACCTTTGCGCTAAATGGAATTGATTTAACTATTGATGAAGGTGATATGGTGGCAATAATGGGACCATCCGGGTCAGGCAAAAGTACTCTTTTGAATATATTAGGCTTGATTGATGTCCCAAGTAGTGGAAACTACTCATTGGATGGATATGCCGTAGAAAAAATAAAAACTAGAAACATACACAAGTTCCGCAATAAATATATAGGTTTTATATTTCAATATTTCGCATTATTAAAGGATTATACAATGCTTGATAATGTTGTATTACCATTAACTTATAGAAGGATGCCGCACAAACAAAGGCTTAATAAAGCTAAGGAATATATTGAGAAGGTTGGAATTTCTGATTATATAGATAAAACTCCAGGTGAGTTATCAGGAGGTCAACAACAAAGGATAGCAATTGCAAGAGCTTTAGTTGGAGAACCAAGTTTAATATTAGCAGATGAACCTACTGGTAATCTTGATCAAAAAACTGGACAAGATATAATGAAACTTTTATGCCAAATAAATCGACAAAAAAAGACTATAATTATAGTAACTCATGATATCAATGTAGCTAAGAAGTGTCACAGAATTATAACTATAGTCGATGGTAAAATTTTAGAAACATAGAGAGGGATTTTTAATATGTGAGTATAGGCTTTCGTGTATATTTTTTATAAATCCAGTGAGTCTGTGGCTGCTTGGATGATATTTCTTCCAAAGAAAAAGGTTTTCGGATTGGCATAGATGAACTATTATGTATGTACCGACAAGAGTTGTATCTCGAACTGGAGAATTAGATAAACTTCCAGCAGTTGCATTTGAGTTTAACGTGCCCTGCAACCACAGACACAGGCTTAAACATGCATATACACAGGCTTAAACATGCATATGGTGGGAAACTAATTTATAAGCCATTCACAATACTTATTATACACAGTATTTGTTACAATCCAATGTCCTATGTAATAACTATTTGTAAATAATATAAGAAATAAGCACCCTAGATAAAGAGTGCTTATTTTCAATATTCTTTAGAACCCGGAAAAATAAAGGTATATTTTTTTATGTCTAAATCCCCGCAAAATTATATCTTAATAGAATTTTAAACTTTTCTATGCCAGTCATATCAATGGCGCACCCAGCAGACCTCGAACCTGCGGCCTCTGAATTCGATTCCTAATTATCATTAATTTTTATGTTTTTTTAAAATCGCTTAATATCAATGGATTGGGTGTTAATTTATATTATCTAAAGTTAATATTTTTTAGCTCTATTTAAAACTTTGGAGGGAAATTTATATATACATAACTGCTGTAATATCAATGCTTTTACCTGTATTAGAATTAATACAATAGGAAAGATATTCCGTTATTTAATCTATTATTTTAATTTTATAGTATATTCATCTAACTTGTATAATCAATATTTATATGTTTAAAGGTAGTAGAAGCTTGTACTCCATAATAATTACGTAGCTTTTAAGTGGCTCTATGCTGCATATAATCATAAGTAAAATTCCTGCTAATAAAACTCTAAAATAGAGGAAATATTTAATAATAAATAGTTGTAATAAATTACACAGAAAGTATTTCAACATGGTATAATGTAAAAATAAAAAGAACATGTTAACAGTTAAAGGCATAACAACCGATAAAAAATACTGGAGTGAAATTAATGTTTTTCATTGGAATTTTTGGAATTGAGAATAAAAATAAAAATATTTTAACAAATCGAAATAATATTTGTCCATTATGTAATGCTTATGGTAGTTATGATATTCTAAAGTCATATAACTATTTTCATATTTTCTTCATTCCTTTATGGAAATGGAATACACGTTATCTTATCAGGACCCATTGTTGTATGAAATTTTGTACACTTGACGATAATATCGGTCTTCGAATAGAAAATGGTGAAATGGTAGAAATCAAAAGGGAGTATATACATTGTGATAATAACCATAATCTCTGTCCCCACTGTTCTTCACAGATAGAGCCTGGATTTCATTACTGTCCACATTGTGGTAAAAGAATATAAAAAATATAAAACATGTACTTTGTAAAAACATCTGTACTGATACCCTGAAACCTTTGATATAAAATGTTTAAACGGAAAATGGGATATTTTGGGTTTATAGGATTTATGGGGTTTTATGCTTTGAAATATTTAACTACATATAATATTACAGATCTTTGTTGGATTGCTTACTTTGCATTTTTCGGGGCTTTTGGGATTGCTAAAATTAGTATTGATATTCCGGATGAACGATATTATAAAAATGCTACAATGGCAAAAGCTTTTTTAGGCAATATAGCTATATATAAAATGGCCATACTATTCATTAGCGGAGTTCTTTTCCCTGTTATTCGTGCATATATGATAGTATTTATTTCTATCTGCTTTGCCTCATTAGTGATTGCATATGCTATAAAATTTTACATTTTAGAAGAAGGATAAGGAGTATTATAGTGAATTTTATTTGTAATTTAAAAAAATACCGACAGTTAAAAGAACTAACACAGGAAGAATTGGCTAAAATAGTTGGAGTAAGAAGAGAAACAATTATGCGATTAGAAGCAGGGAAATATAACCCATCCTTAAAACTAGCAATAGACATATCAAGAGCTGTTGATGCACCCATCGAAGAAATATTTATTTTCGATTAAGATTCTTCTATACAAAGAATTATCGATAATTGGAATATTTATGATGCCAGCAATAAAATAAGGACCTATTATATTTAATTTTTATAACACGTCATATATTTATTTGGATGAATATAGACATGATTAAACCCTCCAGCTGAATTAGGTGAAGGGTTTTTGTGACCAGTTTTGGTTTGATTATGATTTCTACTGAAAATCAAAGACCTGACGGAAATAAAGGTTTAAAGTGTTAATACAATCCTTGTTAAGGTTCAACAATACAAATTCCTTTAGTAATACAGTACCATATTCATTTAAATACAACCCTTGTTACAGTTCATATTATAATTATAATACCACAGAAGTTTAATGTTTAAAGTTGGTTATAATGGTTAATACTATAAGAATACTTTAAAGTCACTCATTATGTTCTAATTAGTGAAAGCCCTGGGGTTGAAACCTAGGGCTTTTGTGTTTTAAGTTTATATTAACTCATAGTCTTTAATCATTTTCTTGTATTAATCATTCCTATCTCTTAGATCATATTTAATTTCTTTATCATCGCAAGAAATATCTTTTTCCAAATTTATTTGTCTTACTATTTATAAACTTCCCATTATATTTAAAAGTGACTGATAACTATCTACTTCATAGATACTTAATATGACTTGTAGATAATTCATTAAATAGTTTTTTTGCACATGTAATTTTAGCTTCTTCAATTTTTCCTAAATGCATACTTTTCATTCTTAACTTTTATTAATAACGTTCCGTTAAATAAAAATGTCTAAAGCCCTTTAAAACCAAGGCTATAGGCTTGCAACCTTTTGTTTGTTGTATTCTAAAAATCATTGCACTTTTTTGGAGTACTGGGTGCAATGTAACTTTTAATAATGTACTGTTCCAGTTTATATTTTTTAATCTTTCCATATATCTCTGGACCCTCATTAAGCTTTATGATTATATCATTCAACTTATATTGTATCATCCTTTTAGAATATCCTGTTTGTTGTACTATTTTCATTATTGGATATTTAAATATATATCTCATGTAAAATATATCTTTCTCCACGGTCTCCAGAGTATTATTTATTTCCATTGTAAATTCCAAGGTTTTAAAATATCTTTCCTCATATCCTCCGGTATTCTATTTAATGTCATAGTGGTCACTATCCTTTTTACGTTTAATTGTCTCGTAACGGGCATATACCCACTTTACAATATTAAGAACTATGCGAAGCAATATTTTCAAACTTAACACCTATTCGTGAAAAACATTCATAAGATACAATATCACATCCATCCACTTATTCAATATCATATATTATGAGGATATTCTAACAATTAACTTATACTTAAAAAATTCACAGTGCTATTAAATTGTATTATTAAAATTCTCTATAAGGGGGATCAATATATGAATTCAATATCAGATATTAATTTAAATAATGATTATAGACATAATTGTAAAATCAACGAACCAAACCTAGTTATCTTAAAATGTGGAGAAGCTGGTCAGATAATACTACCTGACACTACCCCAGGCGGAACTACTGCTACTATCGCTACTGTCACTATAGATACTTCTAAATTTTGTAATCCATGTACGAAGCTTGAATTTACAAGTAATATAATCGCAACACCTACTTCACCCACAGCACCTGTTGTAGGAACTTTAAATTTTCAAGTATTTAGATTTTGTAATGATCAACAACCCATACCTATTGGCGGACAATTTTCTCTTGCAGTAGCACAAGCAACAGCAGTCCCTGCTTCTACTATATTCACATTTTTTGTATGTGATTGTAACCAATGTTTAAACGGATGCTGCACTTATGCTATAACAGTGACAGCTGCTGGGACTATTATTACAGGCAATATTGGTGTTTTCGCTGCAAGACTAGCAGCAATTACTGTAGATAATCCAGAATAATACTATTGAATAAATAATTTTTAAGAAAATGGTATATTAACCATATAATCTTTTCTTGGTTGATTGGTACCATTTTCATTTCATCACCCCTTTAGACACAATAAGGGAAAATTATGTATTAAAATAAATGATAAACGTTTAAAAATTCGATTTTGACTTATCAAGTTTAAGTTGTTCTTCACCCCATATAGCTAATTCATTCAATGTAGGAAGTAACGCTTTACCTCTTTCTGTTAAAGAATATTCAACTTTAGGAGGAATCGTTTCATATTGGATCCTAACAATAAGTTTATGTTCTTCTAATTCTTTTAAGGATTTTGTAAGCATCATGTTAGTAATACCTTTAACTTTTCGTTTTAATTCATTATATCTAGTAGAGTCTTTAGTGGATAAACACCACATGATAGGCAATTTCCATTTTTGTCCTACAATATCAAGCGCATATATAACAGGACATTGTATATCATATATATTATCATTAGGAAATTCCTTATTACAATTCATAATTACAACTCCTTTAAATCTCAAGGTATATTTTTTATACTTACACAGAAAAAACTGCATACTTGTATATTTATACCCTTATGTTATATTAATTATAACATAAAAATAAAATATTAGAAATAGGAGTGTTACTATGAAAGTTTATGCTATTAATGGAAGTCCAAGAAAAAATAAAAATACAGCCACATTACTTCAAAAAACTTTAGATGGAGTAAAAGAAAATACAAAAGATAAAGAAATTGAGACTGAAATAATTAATTTATATGACTTAAACTATACTGGGTGTATAAGTTGCTTTGCCTGTAAAAGACTTGGAAGTAAAAGTTATGGAAAATGTGCATTAAAAGACGATATTCAAGAAGTTTTAGAAAAATTATCTCAAGCTGATGGGATTATTTTCGGATCTCCAGTATATATTGGTAATATAACAGGTCAATTAAAATCATTTTTAGAAAGACTATTATTTCCTTATTTAGTATATGATAAGAACCTTTCTTCAATTGCACCAAAAAAGATGCCAACAGCATTCATTTATACAATGGGTGCTCCAGAAGAATCTATGGAAAATTATAAAGCAATATTCAATAGCGTGGAATCTTCTATAGAACACATATTTACAAAACCAAAAGTAATGTATTGTAATGATACTTACCAGTTTGATGATTACTCAAAATATGAATCTACTCTTTTTTCTGAAGAAGCAAAAGCAACACATAGAAAAATTCAATTTCCTTTAGATTGTCAAAAAGCATTTGAATTAGGTGCTAGTTTAATAAAGTAGAATAAAATGAATGGCTATAAATGTAAAATATTTACACACTTATAGCCGTTTTCTGTTCCATTACTACACAAACCCCAACAACTAATAAAAAAGGAGTTTATATATGACTTTTCAAAGTAAATTCACATAGTTATAAGTGTTAATAGTTTTGAACTAAAAAATAAGGAAGTATCGCTCTAATTTACATTTGTACAATATATATTAGATTAATACTTCTCCAAAAAACAAATGAATCCTCTCAAGAAGGAGAAAAATTTAATAATTGTTCTCTCATGATAAGCAGCATCAAATACATAATAAATCTTTTCTCTAGTAAAATTTATACTACCCCTTATTAATCCAGTTCTCGCCTATTACGTAAAAGTAAGTTATTTTATGTTATAATTACAATGGATTTTTATTTTAATTATGTAAAATTATTAATAATGGAGGTTATAAAATGATTAAAAGCAAATTAATACTTATGCTGTGTGCTATGAGTATAACTTTTTCCATGGCAACTAAAGTAATGGCCGCAAATGACACTCAGCGTATCGGGGGTAGTGATAAGTATGATATCGCTATTGAAATTTCTAAAAGTGGCTGGGCTAATGGTTCAAAATATGCTGTATTAGCTAATGGTGAAAACTTTCCCGATGCTCTTAGTGCAGCTCCTCTTGCTAAAAAATATAATGCTCCTATTCTACTAAATTCGAGTACAACCCTAAACAATAGAGTTGAAGATGAGTTAAAGAGATTAGGGGTAAAGCAAACATTTATTATTGGTGGTTCATCAGTAATATCTGATAACGTTAAGAATAAACTTCAGGAACTTAATATTAAGACTACAAGACTTTGGGGACAAAATAGATATGAAACATCAGTTAAGATTGCAGAACAATTGGACTTTAATGGACAAGTTTCAGTAGCAAATGGAGAGAATTTTCCTGACGCTTTATCAATAGCACCTATTGCTGCAGAAAAATCTATGCAAGTTATACTTACACCGCCAAATACTTTACCTGAGTCTTTATCTAATTACATAAAGACTAACAAAATAACAAAAACATATATTATAGGAGAAAACGATGTAGTAAGTGACAATATTGCAAATAATTTTCCTAACAGCGAGAGGATATGGGGCAATAGCAAATATGACACTAATATTGCAGTGTTAAATAAATTTAAAAATGACTTGGACCTTAGAAATATTTATTTAGCCAATGGTGAAAATTTTCCTGATGCTTTAGCGGCAAAAAATTCTTCTGGTATTGTATTAATAAATGATGATATGGAACAAACTACAGGTGACTTTATATCTTCGAATATAACTTCAAAATCTAAAACTAATATACTTGGGGTACAGGAGTAATACCACCTGAGCTTATAAATAATATATTGTCTTTTTCCGGCAATACTAATGGTAACATATATTTTAATGGAATTTCAGCTAAACAAGATGAATGGATTTATTATACAGATGGAGGTACATGTTTATATAAGTGTAAGGAAGATGGAAATACAATTACAAAATTATTTGATACATTGCAGGGTGAGTCTAGCATAGAGTATGTGTATAATATAAATGCTGTAGGAGATTGGGTTTATTATTCCACAAGTACCGGAATATATAAGATAAAAACTGATGGTTCTAGTAAAACAAAAATATTTGATCATTCATGCAACACTATGATCGTAATTGGAGATATAATTTATTTTACAGCTACGTTTGTGGATGAGGTAGCTAATCGTTCTTTCTTTAAAATGAATACTGATGGCTCAGGAATAACTCTTATAAATCCAAGTGAATTTATACAAAACTTAAATATACTTGGAGACTGGGCTTATTATGTTAATTGCTCTGATAATAATAGAATATATAAGATTAAACTTGATGGTTCAAGTAAAACGAAAATAAAAGATGAGTGTGTATCACAAATGCTTATAGATAACGGTTATATGTATTATTCATCTCCTGGTGCAATTTATAAGACAAAGCTTAATAGTTCAGAAAGTTTATGTATTCTCAATGATTCTAATGTTGATGGGAACTTTAACGTTGCTAATGGTTGGATTTATTACACATCAAAAGATTGTGGATTGTATAAAATTAAAACAGATAGTAGTAGTAATGTTAAAATAATAGACAGTAACATTCTTAATCCTGGAATTTCCGGAAACCGCAAAATATATGGGCCTAACGTCGTAGACGACTGGGTTTATTATACTTGGTCTGTTTTTACTCCAGGGGAGGATATCGTTGAGTATGTATATAAAACTAAAATAGATGGTTCTGAAAATGACTATGTAGATTCTAGTATAAATAACACCAACTCGAATTAAGTTAAATAAAAAGTTGGAGTTCAATTCTCAGGACTCTTGGGTCTCAAAATTAGATGGTATCAAGGATTTTATCTACACTGTAAGTAACAATTTTAATCTTCTTAGCGATACCACAATCATAGTCAATAGTATGGAAAATATATCATTCCTCTTTTTATATTTATTAGAAACTTTTCTACAGGACACTCCTTTATAACTGTATCCCTTATAAAATCAGTATTTTTAATGTTTAGCAAACAATAATTCTTATAAATATTTTAAAGAAATGTCCTGTTTTGTACCATACAATAGCATTTTAATTGAAACTTTTCACCATGTAATAACGCCATTATATTTCACTATATAACCTAATCACATAAATATTTATAGGCAAAACTTATATTTTCTGTAGCTCCAGAAATACTATATTCCCCACCTTTAATCTTCTCAATATATAATTTCTCTGCTTTCCTAACTCCCCAGGGAGTACGCCTTATTTTATCCATAGCTCTATATTCAATATTCCTTGCCTTATTACCTGTAATAATTAAATACTTGTCCTACTTCCTCACAGCTCATGCATTTATTATTATCCCACCCATACCTTAATTTTAGAATTTCCATTTCTTTTAAGCTATTACAGCTATTCATAACATTTTCATATCTCCTTTTATAAAAATATTCATTATTGAATATAATTTATATATCCATATTAATATTCAACAATGAATATGTAAAGTAAGCAATTAAAACTAATTTGCATTTCTGAATATTTTTTATTATTCTTATATTAAGGAGTGAACTAAAGATGGGGTTAAATGATTTTATTCAGATTGGTAGTAAAATCAAATATATAAGAAAGCAAAAAGGAATTAGTCAAAAAGAAATAGCTAAAATTCTAGAAATACCATATTCAACTTATTCTAATTATGAAAACAATAATCGTGAACCAGATGCAAATACACTGAACAAAATCGCCAAAGTTTTTAAAATATCTATTAATCAATTACTTGGTATAAGTCATTATATAGAAACACTTAATTATTTTAATAATAAAGAATGTTCAATTAAAAATAAATGGTTCGAACTTGAATTAAATTTAGAATTTTGGGAAAACTTACAAAACCAACTTTCATTTGTTTCCGAAAAAGTAGACGCATTTAGAAACAAAATAGAAAATGGTGAGAAAATCAGTAATTCTGATTTAGAGAAAATAACTTTATATTTAAAAAATTTCTCAGAACAAACATAAATGAGATAATGTATGCTGCCACTAACTATTGATAAAAACATAATCTTAACATAATACATTGTAATTGCATTTACTCAAGTCCGGTAACAGGATACGAAACCAGATATATTTATCACAAAAAAATAAATAAGTAAATAATATTTTATTTAGCTGACCACTCTTAACAAAACCAAACAGTTATTATAAATATTTTAGAAGGAGAAACAAAACTTATATTGCCCGAATCTAAAAAACAATACACTTATGATGAGTTTTTAGAAATCACGAAAGATATGGAAAGAGCTGAATTTATAGATGGAGAAATACTATTACAAGTTACTCCCACACTTCAACACCAGAATATAATTGGAAATTTATTGTTTGAATTTAAACAATATCTTAAAGAGGAAAAGTGCAAACCATTTATTTCACCCTTTGATATCATATTGCAAAAAGAGAATGAAGATATAAAAAGAGTTCAAACTGATTTATTTGTTTTATGTGATAATTCAAAGGATGATGTAGTTAAGTCCAGTATATTTAAAGATTTATCTATTAAACTGGAGAGCATATTCCAATAAAATTAAATCTCTTAATTATAAGAATCAATGCCTTTTCTAAATTTCAGGCACCCTACTTGTAATTTCAAGCACTATCAAGAAGAGTTAATCAATACCCTGCGTCAAATTTGGCGTACCGCTATTAGAGTATAATATAAACATCAAGGTATATGTAATATACCCACCCCGTTTACACTGAACCAAGTTAACAGATTTAAAATCCGAAAACTAGCAGGAACTTTCTTGAGTAAGTTTTTCAGAAAAATTCGAAAAACTAGACTCTGCATAAAATTTACATTAAAGTCTCATTTTAAATGAGAGCTTTTGAATTCTGTCATGTGGAACTTATACATTCAATCAATAAAATTTATTTATGTAAGGAGTTGAATATCTATGGATAACACAGCTAAAAATAAAATTTACACTTATGCTGACTATATGAATTACCCTGAAGGTGCAAGAATAGAGCTTATAGGCGGTACAATATACGATATGTCTCCAGCACCCTCAAGAATACATCAAGAACTTATTATGGAATTGTCTGCTAGGTTTTATAATTACATTAAAACCAATAACGGTAATTGCAAAGTATATCCTTCGCCTTTTGATGTATTTCTTACTGATGATGAAAACCTTGATAACTGCAAAAACATTGTCCAGCCTGATATATCTGTAATATGTGATAGGAATAAATTAAATGATAAAGGCTGTATTGGTGCTCCTGATATGGTAATAGAGATAGTATCACCATTCAATCCTAACAATGATTATATAAAAAAATTAAACCTATATGACCAATATAAAGTTAAAGAATATTGGATAGTAAATCCTATGAATAAATCCACATTAGTTTATAGACTTGATAATACAACACACTATGCCGCTCCTGAAACTTATAATTTTACAGATAAAATAAAGGTTGGAATATATAACAATTTAGAAATTGATTTTAATACTTTAGATGTGTAGGTACTTTGTAATATTTCATAGTAACCACTAATTTAAATCTCTAATGTACGAATTCCGTACATTACAATCCAAAGTAAAAAGGAAGGTGATATAGTTGGCAACAAAGACCAATGTAATTAAAAATGGTAAAAAATATTATAGAGTATACCTTGACCTGGGAAGGGATTCAAATGGAAGAAGAATTAGAAAAGAATTCTATGGTAAATCTAAGAAGGAAGCTGAAGACAAATTAGAGAAATATAAAAATGGCTTGAATAGCGGTTTAACCAGCGATTATGATAAGCTTACACTTGGTAAAGTATGTGATATGTGGTTATTTGAAAAAGTTAAGAATACAGTTAAGCCCTCCACATTTGAAAGATATGAGGGCATTTTTAGACTATATGTAAAGCCATCGCCGCTATATCCCATAAAATTAAAAGACCTTAAAGGACTTGATATACAGCGTTATTATAATACTCTTATGGATAGCGGTAAAAGTGCCAATGTAGTTAAAAATCTAAATAAACTACTTAAATCCTTTTTTAATTATTGTGTTGCTGAAGGCTATTTAGTAAGAAATTACTGTATGGGAAAATCAATAACCCTTCCTGAAGATAATTCAGTAAATGATGAAGACGGAATAAATGATATAACTATATTTACTCTAGATGAACAAAATCAATTTGTAAAGGCTGTAGCAAGCCATAGATTACAAGCATTATTTCTGTTAGCACTTGGTACTGGATTAAGGCAAGGGGAGCTGCTCGGTTTAAACTGGAATGATATAAACTATAAAGATTGTACTGTATCAGTTAAAAGAACTATAAAAGATGTTTACTTATTTGATGGCAATAAAAAGAAATATTGCTTAGTTGAACAATCCCCTAAAACTAAAAACAGTATTAGGACTATTCCTATACCTGAAAATCTAATACCAATATTGAAAAAACATGAATTACAGCAGAAAAAGGAAAAACTCAAGGCAGGGGTTGCATATATTAAAAATGATTATATATTCTCTACTCCGCTAGGAACGCCAATAGATCCCAATAATCTTAGAAAAATGTATGTTAAAATACTGAATAAAAACAATATACCTTGTAAGAAGTTCCATAGTTTAAGGCATACATATGCAACACGACTATTTGAAAAGGATGTTCCTATAAAAACCGTTCAAATGTTACTAGGCCATGCTGATATTTCAACTACATCAAATGTTTATGTTCACGTAATGCCTGAACAAAAAATAAAAGCAATTGATAAAATAAATAGTCTTTTTAATGTAGAATAAATGTTCATCGAAAACTTTGGAGGGAAAATGGAGGAAATCTATAAAATTAGGTAAAATAAAAAACACTGTGATCCAGTGTTATCAATACTTTATGGTGCACCCAGCAGGGCTCGAACCTGCGGCCTCTGGATTCGAAGTCCATCACTCTATCCAACTGAGCTATGGGTGCTTATTAATTTTATTCTAAAAATGCAAATGGAGCGGGTGAAGGGAATCGAACCCTCATAACTAGCTTGGAAGGCTAGCACTCTACCATTGAGTTACACCCGCATAACTATTAAATACTTTCTTTATAAAATAATACCACAAAAAAGAAATATTATCAAATACAAATCGCCTTATTTCTATTTAGTCAAATGGTCGGGGTGACAGGGATTGAACCTGCGACCTCATGGTCCCAAACCACGCGCGCTCCCATCTGCGCCACACCCCGTTGTTACAAAACTGGTACACCATCGGGGCTAAGCTCCAGATAACCTGATCAAGAATTAGATGCTCTACCAGCTGAACTATTGACGCATATCTGGTGCGTCTTAAGGGATTCGAACCCCTGGCCCACGGCTTAGAAGGCCGTTGCTCTATCCAACTGAGCTAAAGACGCACGTTTGGAGCGGGTGAAGGGAATCGAACCCTCATAACTAGCTTGGAAGGCTAGCACTCTACCATTGAGTTACACCCGCATAAAATTCTTCTTTATTTGGAGCGGAAGACGGGATTCGAACCCGCGACGTTCACCTTGGCAAGGTGACGCTCTACCACTGAGCCACTCCCGCAATATATATAAACGTATACTTTCCACACTATTTTAATTATTTATAATAAAAACACATTATTAATAAAATTGGTGCAGGTGAAGGGAGTCGAACCCCCACGCCATAGGCGCTAGATCCTAAGTCTAGTGCGTCTGCCAATTCCGCCACACCTGCATTTAAAACAAACATAGGTCAAATACTTTAAGATACCAACTGGTGGCTTACCGGGGAATCGAACCCCGGACACCATGATTAAAAGTCATGTGCTCTACCAACTGAGCTAGTAAACCATTGGCTGGGATGGCAGGATTTGAACCTACGAATGGTGGAGTCAAAGTCCACTGCCTTACCACTTGGCTACATCCCATTAAACTGGGGTGAGCGATGGGACTCGAACCCACGACAACCAGAACCACAATCTGGCGCTCTACCAACTGAACTACGCTCACCGTATTATTTTGGTACGCCATCGGGGACTCGAACCCCGGGCAACCTGATTAAGAGTCAGATGCTCTACCAACTGAGCTAATGGCGCATATCTATGGTGCGTCTTAAGGGATTCGAACCCCTGGCCCACGGCTTAGAAGGCCGTTGCTCTATCCAACTGAGCTAAAGACGCACGCCTGGAGCGGGTGAAGGGAATCGAACCCTCATAACTAGCTTGGAAGGCTAGCACTCTGCCATTGAGTTACACCCGCACAAATCGTTTCATAAGCAAACTAAATCTGGACAGTTTACTTAGAATCAAATGGTCGGGGTGACAGGGATTGAACCTGCGACCTCATGGTCCCAAACCACGCGCGCTCCCATCTGCGCCACACCCCGACGTTAAAAGTACTAAAACCATTAATACCTTAAACTAAAAATTGCCTACAACTCTTGACGACATTAATTATTCTACACGATATATATTAATTCGTCAATACCTATTTTCTAGTTTTTTTATTTTTCTTTAAATTCCTTTAATATCTGGACTTACAATTCCTTTCTGCATATCTATAGTTACAACACTATTGAATCCATCCCTAGGTACAGAGGGGCTTCCTGGATTAATAAACCATATTCCCTCCTCATAAACTATTTGTGATATATGAGTATGTCCAAATAAAACTATATCAGCTTTCCGTTCCAAGGCTCTGCATTTTAGCCTAGATAAACTATATTTAACATCATATCTATGTCCGTGAGTTATAAAGAACCTTTTGCCACTTATAATTTCTAATCTTTCAACAGGAGCATCTACATTAAAATCACAGTTACCACTTACATTAATAATAGAGCCTGTATAAATCTTTTTTATTTCATTAACATCCTGAACATTATCTCCTAAATGAATAATCAGTTCTGTATTATACAGTACATCCACAACTTTATTTATGAACTTTTTATACCTATGAGTATCACTTACTACCCCTATATGCAAACTTATACCTCCTTCATAAGGTACCTCATTTCCTTTTCCAGCTCTTTTAACGCCATAGCTCTATGACTTATACAATTTTTAAGTATAGAATCCATTTCCCCAAAGGTCATATTATATTCCGGTATATAAAATAATGGATCATACCCAAATCTATTAGTTCCTCTTTCTTCTTCACATATTATACCTGAGATTTCTCCCTGGACCTTTAGAACTTTACTGTCATTTATTATTAATGTAATTGCACATACAAATTTAGCCTTTCTATCCTCGTAGCCTTTATATTCCAAAAGTTTTAAAAGTTTTTCATTATTTTTTTTATCATTTCCATGTTCCCCTGCAAATCTTGCAGAATATACCCCCGGCCTTCCATCTAGCCCCCTTACCACAAGACCTGAATCATCTGCCAGTACCATACACTTAACTTTTAGCAAGTCATATATAGTTTTAGCTTTTTTATAAGCATTTTCTTGAAATGTAGTTCCATCCTCTACAATATCAATATCTATATTAGCCTCTTTCATAGATATAACTTCTATTGGATATTTAGAAAGTATTTGTTTTATTTCCTTTATCTTATTAACATTATTGCTTGCTACTATTAATTTTTTCATTACTCCCCACCTGTTCCTATCCATAAAGAATCCATTTTTAAACTATCCTTTTGTGCACTAATCATACTTTTTATTCCTTTTTCCGCTAAAGCCAAAAGTTCTTTTAAATCTTCCCTGGTAAAAGGATTTTGTTCTCCTGTGCCTTGTATTTCAACAAATTCTCCTGAATCTGTCATCACTACATTCATGTCTACTTTAGCCCTAGAATCTTCTAAATAACATAAATCCAACATTCTTGTATCATTTACTATTCCCACACTTACAGCGCTTACAAAATCTCTTATAGGATATATAGTAAAAGGATTTTGTTTGTGAAGTTTATTCACAGCATCAACCAAGGCTACAAAAGCACCGGATATAGATGCAGTTCTGGTACCTCCATCTGCCTGGATCACATCACAATCAACCCATATAGTTTTTTCTCCTATGGCCTTTAAATCCACTATGGACCTAAGAGCCCTGCCTATTATTCTTTGAATCTCCATAGTTCTCCCGTCAATTCTACCTCTATTTATATCTCTAGCCTTTCTTACTTGGGTAGCTCTAGGAATCATATTATACTCACAGGTAATCCAACCTTCTCCTTTCCCTTTTAAAAAAGGTGGTACTTTATCCTCTATAGAAGCAGTACATATTACCTTTGTATCTCCATTTTCCATTAATACAGAGCCCTCTGCATATTTTGTATAATTTCTGGTTATTTTTACAGGTCTAATTTGGTTACATTTTCTACCATCGACTCTCATATTCTACCTCCATAATTAAAACTATATTCTTCAATTATACCCTAATTACTTTAATTTTTCCTCTAATATAAATAATTCATCTCTTCCAGGAGCATCTATTTCTTCTTCCTCGCCATGGCAAATTAGTTTATATCCATATTCAGTAATTTCTCCTACAATACAGGCTTTAATACCTTCATTCTCCAATATGTGAACTAACTCTTCACCTTTTGGAGTTGTAATAAGCATACTTCCCGATGAAATTAACTTTAAGGGATCTATTAAATAATGACTGCATATTTTTTTTGTTATCTTAGTTATTGGTAATTTATCTTTGTAAACTTTAAAACCAACTTTACTGGCCTCGGCAATCTCCCATAGAGCCCCTAGTATTCCTCCTTCTGTTATATCATGCATAGAATTAACTCCAAATTCTCCTGATACTATTCCCTCTTTAACCACACTTATTTGTTCTATATAATTCTTAGCTTCATTTATCTCTTCTTTAGTAAGTAAACCAATTAATTTATCTTCATAGTCATTCACTATAATACTAGTGCCTTCCAAGCATAAACATTTGGTTACCACTATATCATCTTTTTCTCTTGCTCCTGATGTAGATACTGCTTTTCCCTTATCACCTTTTCCTATAGCAGTACAGGATATTACTATTTTATTCACTGCACTGGTTACTTCAGTATGTCCTCCTAGAATTTCTACATTTAACTTCTTAGCTTCATCACTAATTTCTCCCATAAGTCTATTTATATCCTCTAAAGAAGCTCCTTCAGGCAAAAGTATTGTAACCAAAAGTCCTACCGGCTCAATCCCACAAGATGCTATATCATTACAATTTATATGTACTGCAAGTCTTCCACTATTTATATTAGCTCCAGTAATAGGATCTGTGGAAACAACACACTCCTTATCCCCAAAATTTATTACACTACAATCCTCTCCTATTCCACTTCTTACTCTAACATCATTTCTTTCAACAGATCTATTTTTATCTATTATACTTTTTAAATCTTTCCAGTCTAGCTTTCCAGCTTTCATAAAATTTCTTCCTTTCTAAAATAAATAAGAACTATTTTTCATCCTACTTCATATTATTTATATAAGGATTAATTTATGGTAGGTGTAAATATTTTGAAATATATAGGACCTTTTTTGAGAATTAATAAGATAAATCCCCATAATATTAAACATCAATTATTTTATTTCTCAAAAGAATCTTTAAAGGAAATTGTACTACATTCAAAGTGTGGAATTTTTACCCCAATCAAAGAACTAAATACAAAAAATATATCTAACTTTGATATTACCACATTTAAAGATGTTTCTCCACTTCTATGTATATATAGAAAAGCAAATCCTGTCCTTATAAACATGGATAACAAACTTTGTTGGAATGAGGATAAATTTAAAAAAGAAATAAACATAGATAGCAATGCATTTATGACCTTGTGCTTGCTGGAACTTTCAGACTACTATACCTCTTTTTATAACATAGATAAAAATAAATACAATTTAAAACCACTTTACAATTTAATATGTAAAAATCAACTGGAATTTTATGCTTTACATTTTAGAAACGTACAAGGTATTTTTATTGATAAAAAACATGAAAGCAATTCTGCTCCTGAGGATTTAAAATTCATAGAAAAAAACAAAAAATTCAAATTCTCATCTCAAGCTCTTTTGATGGCTGCTTATTACAAATGCAGTCTCCTTCTTGAAAATGAAGAAAAAGAAGAATTTAAAAACTTTTCTTTTGACATTTTAAATATGCTTATTAATTCAAAAGAAGAACTATACGATCTATCTTTTGAAGAACTTACAAAATTATGTTTTGGTTTAAATATATTTTATAATTACTCAAAAGATAATCAGTGTAAAGACTTAATATTAGATATATCGGAACTTTTATTTGAAAAGTATTATAAAGAAAACTCCCAATCCAGTATATTAAAAAACATAGATGTGGAAAATGATGCATTAAACTATATAAACTATACTTTAATATATAGAAACACAAATATTATGAAATCCAAAGATAATGCAAAATTTATATCTGAAAGACTTTTAAAACTCTATGATGCAGAGAAAGGATTGTTTATAAAAAATACATCCAAAAAAAATATAGAATTTACATCTCTTGAAATTATGCTTTATCTTATGGTTTTTATGATAGATACAGCTTTATATAGAGATGAAAATAAAAATAATTTAGTAGTACTAGATATTTTTAAACGTCAACTAATAGATTCAGGTATAATTTTAAGTTGGCCTGAAACCCCTAATTTAAATGATGCAGAAAGATATAGGAGCTTTTCCCTTAAATCAGAAGATTTATTGGAAGAACAAAATTTTAGACCATCTTCGATTCCTTCACCAGAATCCTGTGAAGTAGCCCCTGTTTTTGCTAAATATGTAACTTACAGTAGAAAAAAAGAAAATTTTAAATCTATAAAGACTTCTTTCGATACCTATAAAAATATGTTCATATTTTTTCTTGTAATACATTTTTTTAAACCAGAATCGCCTTTAAATGTATAGATTAAATATATTTTTAGAAATAAATTTTATAATTTTAGGACATAATAATATAACCTAAAGTACAAGCACTTTAAGTATATAAGAATAATCAACAAAAAACCATTTTTTTAATACTTTAAAATCCCTTAAATTCATCCAGCTTCTATAAGGAGGGTGATACCTGATGATGGATATTAATTGTTCTGAAAATTGTGTTCATGAAAAAAACGGAAAATGCACTTTAAACTACGTTACTCCTATTACAAGCCTTTCCTCTTTAGAAACAAACTGCATATATTTTACTCCTAAAAAGAAATCCAATAATGAATCTACCCATCTTTAAAAATGGGGGATGAGTTATTTAAAATTGAGCTACATTTCTAATTTGACATAGGATCTCATCAAGTGATTCTTGGGCTCAGGTGGAGTTTGATATAGAGAAATACTTATCTCCATCTGAACCTTATTAACAGTATTCTCAGTGTCTTTAGCACTTAGAATACTTATCCTTTAGGGGAAGAATTTATCCAGACACGTTAGCCATGCTTATCTCCCTTTGAAGAAGATGAGAATAGTAGCTACTTGCTGCGTTCATATAAATATGAAATGAGATCCTTTTTAAAAAATACTTTACATAATTTAATTCTTCCATAAATAAACCTTATCCAATTTTATATTGCCCATTTTATTAGTATATACATCTTTTACATAACTTCTTGTAACAATAACCGTTTTATTAAAATATATAGGTACTATTGGCATATCTTCGAGCAATAAATTTTCCATATCTTTAAACATTTCTACTTTTTTATTTACATCCTTCTCAAAAACTGTACCAGTGAACTTATTATCAAATTCTATATTACTATATCCATATAAATTATATGTAGAAGAAGATTGCCACATTTGAAAAAAAGGTAAGGGATAATTATAATGCCCTTCATAATATATTTCTGCCATATCGTAATTGCCATTTTTTATTTCATTATTAAACGAGTTTAAATCATATCCTACACATTTCACATTTACTTTTATATACTTTTTCAGATCATTTGCTATTTCATCACATACCTTTTTATTTTCAACTGAATTTACATATATAAGTTTTAAAGATTTTTTTTCGTCATTATAATCTAAATTTTTCATAGCCTCTAAAGCTGCCCCTTCATTGGCACTTTCTGAGAAAAAAGATTTATTTATAAAATTACCCTCCAATCCATTGTTTACACAACTAGGTATATAGGAATTTGCCAGTATTACCGTATCTTTCAATATATTTTTAACTATGTTATTCCTATTGATAGAAAGGGATACTGCCTTTCTAAAATTAACATTACTTACAATACCCTTCCCTTTTAAATTAAAAACTATTCCTGTACCCTTTAATTCAGTGTCAGTTATATATTTGTCTTTTTTCTCAATGTTTTCAATTTCTCCCAAAGGAGGATCTGTAAATATATTTATCCTGTAATTGTCAAATCCCGCCAGTGTACTTTCACTGGTTTTTAAAGAAGTTACTACTATGGTATCACTTTTTACTTCACTGGCATTCCAATATTTAGAATTTTTCTTCAAAGTTATTTCCTGCTCATCAGACAAATTAGATATGGTAAAACTTCCTGAATACAATATAGAATTATAATATTTTTTCCAATTTATGAGCTTGTAATCAATAATTCTAAGTGAATATATAGGTTGGGCAAGTATATTCAAAAAATAATTACAAGGATAATTTAACCTTATAGATAAAGTATCTTTATCTATAGCAGTAACAGCTACATTTTTAAAATCACATTTGCCCTTTCTATAATCTTCCGCACCAAAAATGCAATCCAATTGATCCCCATATATGTTTTTTACATTTACACTTAATATATGAGAGAAGAAATCCACAAAATTATATGCAGTTATATCAGTTCCATTACTCCACTTTGCATTTTTTCTTATTTTAAAAGTGTAGCTGGTTCCTTCATCACTTACACTCCAGCTTTCTGCCAGAGATGGAATTATCCTTCCATTGACATCACTACTTACCAAACCTTCAAATGCATTGGCAAGTATATCCTTTTGCCGCACATTATCTGAATCCAGCATTATTAAATCATCTGGTAATTCTCCTAAATTATATACTAAACTATTTTTATAGCTGTTAGTCTGAATTTCCTTAGTTTTTTTCTCCAGTGCCCCTCCGCTTAAAGTTATAGAAATCACACCAATCACTGATACAATTATTATCACGTAAATAAGTTTTTTCATAATTTTCTCCTCATCTTATCTATGGGATACTAATTAAATTATTGTCACTTAACCATAAAAATAAACAAATTGTATTATAATATTTTTAATATGATTTTTTTATGATATAATGTTCACGTGTATTTAAGCGGCGGTATTGTCCTTAAAATTGATATTATGGAGGAATATAAAATGATACTTGCTATAGAGATATTTGGTATTTTAACTATGTGCACTATAATATTCGTGTTAATTTGGGGGCTTATAATAATTAAACAAACACTATCTCAAATAAAGTATAAAAATTATCTTTTGGAAAAAATGACTCAATATATGCATATGCTTACAAAGAAAGATATTAACATAATAGAGCAAGAAGAAGAAATAAGAGACTCTAAAGAATAAGTCTCTTATTTTTATGAAATTTAATATTTACCTATTTCTTCTTCCACTAATTTATTTACAAGCACAGGATTGGCATTACCCTTGGTCTTTTTCATAACCATACCTACCATAAATTTCACTGCTTTTTTCTTGCCCTTTTTATAATCTTCAATGGACTTTAGGTTTTCTTCCATAACCTCTTTTACAACTTTTAAGATTTTCTCTTTACTGTTATTTTGAACAAATCCCTTTTCCTCCATTATTTGTTTAGGGCGTTTACCTTTATAAAACATTTCCTCAATGACCTTCTTACCTATATTATTGGAAATAACACCGCAATTTATAAATTCAATCAACTCCGCTAAATCTCTTTCTGTAAAATTTAAGTTATTTAAAGGAATTCCTGTTTCCTTTGCAAGCCTTGATATATCCCCTGCAATCCAATTGGAAACGGACTTTGCATCTCCACTCAATCTAGCTGCATTTTCAAAAAAATCTCCTATTTCCATATTTAAAATTAAAATTTCTATTTCCTTTCTAGAAATTTTAAATTCTTCAACAAATCTATCTATCTTTTTATCCGGAAGTTCTGGAATAGTTTTTCTTATGTTATCTATATAATTATCTGAAATATTTATAGCTGTCAAATCTCCTTCCGGGAAATACCTATAGTCATTAGCATATTCTTTGCTTCTCATAACTTCAGTTACATTTTTGGCATCATTCCATCTTCTAGTTTCCTGCTTCACCTTTTCTCCAGATTCCACTAAATCACTTTGCCTTTTATACTCATACTGGATAGCTTTCTCAAGCGCCTTGAAAGAGTTCATATTCTTTATTTCAGTTTTTACTCCCAATTTCAGATTATACTTAGGTCTTATGGATATATTGCAGTCACATCTAAGGGAACCTTGTTCCATCTTACAATCCGATACCCCTATAAATTTAAGTATATTTCTTAAATTTTCAAGATATGAAACTGCCTCCCTTGAAGTCCTGATATCCGGTTTTGACACTATTTCTATAAGGGGTATTCCCGCTCTGTTATAATCGATCAATGTACCTTCATCTGTATGTATAAGTTTTCCTGCGTCCTCTTCCATGTGTATTCTTTCAATACCTATTCTCTTTTTTTTACCTAAATGATTTCTTATCTCAATAAAACCTTCCCTGCAAATAGGTATTTCCTGCTGAGTTATCTGATAATTTTTAGGACAATCAGCATAAAAATAATTTTTTCTATCCATTCTACTTTTATTATTTATAGAACAATTAAAAACAAGTCCTGCTTTTATAGCATATTCTACTACTTTTTTGTTCAGCCTTGGAAGGGAGCCTGGAAGCCCAAGACATACAGGACAAACATGTTTATTGGGATCACTTCCAAATACAGTACTGCATCCACAATATATTTTAGTCTCTGTTAAAAGTTCTACATGAACTTCAAGACCAATAACAGCTTCAAATTCCATAGTCCCCGTCCTCCTTTTGTACATCTGGAGTAATATTATGCCATTTAGTGGATTGTTCAAAACTATAAGCTATATTAAAGAGTATATCCTCCCTAAAATAACCAGACATAATCTGAAGTCCTACTGGAAGACCATCTACCATGCCACAGGGAATAGATATAGCAGGTATACCTGTTATATTAGCCGGTACAGTATAAATATCCGACAAATACATTGCCATCACATCTTCTTTTTTTTCATTTATTTTAAAAGCTGTAGTGGGACACGTAGGAGAGATAATTGCATGAAATTCCTTCATTATATCTTCAAATTGATTTCTTATAAGTTTTCTAACCTTTAGAGCTTTTTTATAATAATCATCATAATATCCTTCAGAAAGTACATAAGTTCCAAGAACTATTCTTCTTTTTACTTCACTGCCCAATCCCTCGCTTCTGGATTTAAAATATATGTCCACTGCATCTTTAAAGTTTTTTGATCTGTGACCATATCTTATTCCATCAAACCTGGCAAGATTAGAAGAAGCCTCAGCACTTGCAATTATATAATAAGCTGCCAGTGCATATTCTGATAATGGAATTGAACATTCTTTAATCTGTGCTCCATTTTCTTTAAGTACCAAAATTGCCTCTTCTACAGATTTCCTAACCTTATCATTCAATCCCTCTCCAAAATATTCTTTAGGTATCCCTATCCTCATTCCCTTAATATCTTTGCTCAAGCTTTTACTGTACTTGGGTACTTCCATATCTGCTGTAGTAAAATCCCTTTTATCCATTCCAGATATACACTCAGTTAAAAGTGCACAATCTTCTACATCTGCTGCTATAGTTCCTATTTGATCTAGGGTGGAACCAAATGCAACCGCCCCATATCTTGAAATTCTACCATAGGTTGGTTTTAAACCCACTACTCCGCAAAAAGATGCAGGCTGTCTTATAGAACCTCCTGTATCAGTGCCAATGGATAGTGCAGCTTCTCCTGCTGCCACTGAGATTGCAGAACCTCCTGAAGACCCTCCTGGCACCCTATTTAGATCCCATGGATTCCTAGAGAACTTTATGGAACTATTTTCTGTAGAAGAACCCATGGCAAATTCATCCATATTAGTTTTACCTATAATTATTCCCTGATGAAACTTTATTTTTTCTACGACATGTGCATCATAAGGTGATATATATCCTGTTAACATTCTAGAAGCACAGGTATTTTGCATATTTTCTACACTTATATTATCTTTCACAGAAATAGGTATACCAAAAAGCCTTCCTGAAATTTCACCTCTGCTTATTCTTTCATCTAATTCCTTTGCCTTTTGCAATAAACCTTCCGATGCTACATATAAATAAGCTCCTAGCTTACTATCTACTTCATCTATTCTATTTAGATAGATCCTTGCAATTTCTTCTACACTTACTTCTCTATTTTTTATCATATCTTTTAATTTATGTACAGTTATTCTCATATAATTCACTCACCCCCCCAGCCCATATAAAGTGATTCTTAGATTCAACATATCTTACTTTGGAATTATTTTACCACCTTAGGCACTACTATATATTCCTGAAAGTTATCAGGAGAATTATCTAGTACCCACTGTATATCTAATGAAGGTTCTAAAATATCTTCCCTAAATTTATTTTCCATGTAATAAGGATTCACAATTATATTCTCTTCTTCTGTATGAAGCTCATCCAGCTTTTCCATATACTCTAATATTTTATTTAAATCTTTTACAAGTTTTACTTTTTCCTCTTCTTCGAATTCCAATCTGGCCAGATTTGATACATATTCCACATCTTTTATTGTAATGGTCATAAAACCCTCCTTTCATATCAAGTGATTCTTAGGTCAGATGAAGTTTGCATATAAGGAATGTTCTTCTCCATCTGAATCTTATTAACAGTATTCTTAGTATCTTCAGCACTTAGAATACGTTATCCTTTAGAGGAAGAACATATCCATAGGCGCAAGCAGTACTTATCATCACTTTCGAGAAGTTAGGATATTAACTAACTCCAGTCTTTGGATAAAAAATGAGACAATCTTTCTTTAGATTGTCTCTTAGTTTTAGTAAACTTTCATATACATAAAGAACATAGTTACACAAGCTATCAATACACATGTCAAGGGATATATTACATTTTTAAAACTTGTTCTAGAAACTATCATGTTTATAGCCCATATTATCATTGTAATAAATATACTCCATTGCAGTGTATAATAGTCGCTAAAATACTTTACATAAGTAAACTGATATGTAGTAAGGAGCGTTAATATTAGTGCAAGAATAGTAAATATAACCCCTATCCATCCTAATAAATTTATTGTATTTTTCATATCTCTCCTCCAAAGTCTTATACCAAAGTTTAACTGTAAATTAAAAATTAAACTATTTTTATAATAATCCTTTTTTATTGTTTTGTAAATATTTATATATAGTTTTAAAAATTTATTATTAATATTAATTACTAATTTTGTATATCTAAAAATTATTTAATCATATCAATAAATTCTTCCTCATATACAGTATCTCCAAAACATTTAAAAATAATTAAATCACTATATTCAATATTTGGAATAAATACACTGGAAAATTGTGTTGACAGGGGGTTCACTTTGTCAACAGCTTTTTCGAATCCCATGTTGAATTTATTTAATCATGTCTTTTAAGTTTTCTTCTGTAATTATAGATATTCCTAATTGTTGAGCCTTTGTCAGCTTACTTCCAGCTTCTTCTCCTGCCAGAACAAAGGATGTCCTTTTTGAAACACTTCCAGATACCTTGCCACCAAATGATTGTATTATTTCAGCGGCTTCGTCCCTTTTCATAGTTGGTAATGTTCCCGTTATTACAAATGTTTTACCTAGAAATCTATTATCTATATTTTTTTGCACTGTCTTAGATATAATATTTACACCTGCTTCTTTCAGCTTTTTAATAAGTTCAATGTAAGCATTACTATTAAAAAATTCAAGTATATCAGGTACTGTTGTTGGTCCAAAATCCTCTAGTTCGATTAATTGTTCATATGTTGCACCAGCAAGCTCATCCATACTTTTGAAATTTCCAGCTAATATTTTTGCCGATTGCTTACCTACATTTCTTATGCCAAGGCCTGTAATTAATCTGTCAATATCATTATCTTTGGACAATTCTATTGCATTCAAAAGATTATTGACTGATTTTTCTTTTCCTATTATACCCTTTTCTATTAATTCATCTTTATAATTCTCAAGGATATATATATCTGAAATTTTCTTTATATAACCATCTTTCATCAAGGCTTCTACTGTATTTTGACCAAATCCAACTATATTCATTGCATCCTTGGATACAAAATATCCTATCTTTCTAAATGATTGCGCTTCACAATCTGGATTACTACATCGTGTATCAACGCCATCTGGTTCCCTTATTGTCTTTGAATTGCATACAGGACACACATCAGGTATTATGTATTTTTTAGCCCAATCCGGTCTTTTTTCAGGAATACTTCTTATTATTTCGGGTATAATATCTCCAGCTTTTTGAATTATTACAGTATCTCCAATCCGAATATCCTTTGAATCTATGAAATCTTGATTATGCAATGTAGCCTTTGATATTGTGGTATTAGCTAATATAACAGGCCTTAATAGTGCAAGTGGATTCAGCCTCCCTGTACGGCTTACTTGAACTATTATATTCTCAATAACAGTTTCCTTTTGTTCTGGAGGATATTTAAATGCCACTGTCCACTTAGGAACCTTGCTTGTCATTCCCAAAGATATTCTGTCATTTAAATTGTCTACCTTTACTACGGCTCCGTCAATAGAGTACCCTAAATCCCATCTACTTTCTTCAATATCTAAAATAGCGTTCCAAACCTCATCTGCAGTTTCACATATTTTAAAGTTTGGACTAACATCAAACCCTTGATTAGATAACCACTCTAAGGTTTCTGAATGTGTTTCAAATTTCTTTCCCTCTGAAATCTCCAGATTAAAAATAAATATATTTAAATTTCTGTCCTTTACAATACTGGTATCTAACTGCCTGATAGTTCCAGCAGCTAAATTTCTGGGATTTTTAAATATCTTCCCCCCTATCTCTTCCTGTTTCTCATTAACTTTTATGAAATTTTCATTGGTCATGTATATCTCGCCGCGAATTTCTAAATAGTTTAACTTGCTTGGAATATGTTTTGGTATAGATTCTACTTGCAGGATATTTTCAAATACAGATTCTCCAATTGAGCCATCGCCCCTTGTTATAGCTTCCTTAAGTTCTCCATTATAATATCTCAATACAACCGTTAATCCATCAATTTTTTTCTCTACAACAAATTTAGGGTATGTAACTTCTGATGTTATCTTTTCAACAAAACTATATACTTCTTCTTTTGAAAATACATCTTGCAAACTTACTACAGGAATATCATGTCTAACTTTTCTTAACTCTCTTTTTACTGTGCCTCCAACCTTCTGAGTTGGTGAACTCAGAATTTTATACTCTGGATGACTATTTTCTAAATTTCTCAATTCAACGTATAATTTATCATATTCATAATCAGTTATCTCCGGGTTATCCTGATTGTAGTATTTGTCGTTATGATATTCTATTATTTTTCTAAGCTCATCTATTCTCTTCTTAATGCTCACTAAATACTACCCCCTACTTTTTGTGTAGGTGAATCTTTACGGGCATATTCTGGATACTCTTTTTCAAGTTTTCTTAGTTTAAGAGATAGCTTGTCATATTCATGGTCTGTAGTTTCTGATTCATCTTTATTGTAATATCCTATCAGTTTGCCCAATTCTCCCATTTTATTTTTAATATCCACAAATGCTCTTCCTTCCCAGCTTAATCATTCTCTAAAAGAACTAAATTTAAAGTTTTATACATTCTGTATATTCTATACCGCCTCCAGCGGAACTACACCATACATTAAATTTTTTATTCCCATATTATCAAAAACTATGGTAAGCTTTATATCCTCATCCTTCTTGGATATACTCACAATGGTACCTACTCCAAATTTCTTATGTTTTACTTTTATTCCTTCTTTTATATTTTCTGGTTTTAAATAATTACCTTGAGGAATATTATCTACAGATATACTTTCTCTTTTAGAAGGTATATTATTTAAGATCCCTTTTTTCCCATATGAAAATATATTTTTACTTAAAGATTTATTTATAAAATTATTAATATCTGATTTTCTGAAATCATCATATTCTTTTAATTCACCGGATATTTCATCTATAAAATCAGACTGTTTATAAGATACCATCTTGCCAAATACTCTTCTTGTATCAGCAAATGTCATATAAATATTTTCTTTTGCCCTCGTTATCCCCACATAACAAAGTCTTCTTGACTCTTCCATCTCCTTAGGATTATCTAAGGACTGTATTCCTGGAAATATTCCATTTTCCATTCCCACCATGAAGACTACAGGAAATTCCAGACCTTTTGCACTATGTACCGTCATAAGTACCACTGAATCTGCATTATTATCAAAATTATCTATATCAGAAACCAGTGTTACCTTTTCTAAAAATGCAGAAAGAGACGTATCTTCCGAGGTAACTTCAAATTCCACAGCTGCAGATACCAATTCTTTGAGATTTTCTATTCTACTTATAGTGTCTGGCTCCTTTGAGTGTTTTAATTCTTCTAAATACCCCGTAGTATTCAATACCTCTTTTATTAGTTCAGATACAGAGATTTTATCCCTGCTTTTTATAAAACTATTTATGAGACTCACAAATTTTTTTATGGAATTAATACTTCTTTGTGTCAAATTCATGCTTTTATCAATATCTAAAAGGGCATTATATATTGATTCATCCATAGAATCTGCAAAGCTCTGTATTTTTTGTACTGTGGCTTCTCCAATATTTCTCTTAGGTACATTTATTATTCTCCTCAAGCTTACATTATCTAAAGGATTATTTATAAACTTCAAATAAGCCAAAATATCTTTTATTTCTTTTCTGTCATAAAATTTCAATCCCCCAATAATTCTATAAGGTATATTAGATTTCATAAAAATATCTTCAAATACACGGGATTGAACATTTTTTCTATAAAGCACTGCAAAATCCCTATAATGTTTATCTTTATCTATATTTAAAATTTCCTTAATCCGGGATGCTATATATCTCCCTTCATCTATATCTGTGGTAGCTCTATATAATTTTATTTTATCTCCACTGTCATTTGTAGTTTTAAGCACTTTCTGTTTTCTATGAAAATTATTACTTATAACATCATTAGCGGCTTTTAGTATATTAGCTTTTGATCTATAGTTTTGTTCCAACTTTATAATCTTGGAATTTATATAATCATTCTCAAAATTTAAAATATTTTCTATGTCCGCACCTCTCCATGCATAAATGCACTGATCGTCATCCCCTACTACACATATATTTTTCTCTACCTGGGCTAATAATCTTACAAACTCATATTGTGACTTATTGGTGTCTTGATATTCATCCACCATTATATATTTAAATTTTCTCTGATAAAATTCAAGTACATCTGGATGTTCTTTAAAAAGCTGTACCGTTTTAAATATAAGATCGTCAAAATCCAAAGCATTGTTTTCTTTAAGCTTCTTCTGATACATTACATATACATCTGCTATTTTATTCATTCTAAAATTGCCTTCATTTTCTTTTTTGAACCTATCTTGTGATATAAGATTATCCTTTTGCCTGCTGATCCTATTTATTATTTCCTTATCAGTTATACTGTCATCCATATTTAATTCCTTCATACACTGCTTTATAAGTACTTTTTGATCATAGCTGTCATATATGGCAAAATTCCTATTGTATCCAAGCTTATCTATTTCTCTCCTCAATATTCTTACACAGCTTGAATGAAATGTGGATACCCACATGCTGTCCACTTCATCCCCTACCAGTTTTCTTATTCTATCTTTCATTTCTCCCGCAGCCTTATTTGTAAAAGTTATGGCCAATATTTTAGAGGGATATATATTTAAATCTTCAATCATATGAGCTATTCTATAAGTTAAAACTCTAGTCTTGCCAGAACCTGCTCCAGCTAAAATCAATAATGGACCTTCTACAGTTGTCACCGCTTCATATTGTTCTTTATTTAAAAGATTCTTTAAATCCATAAAAAACCACTCCTGTTTTATATACACTTTTATTATTAAAATTTTTTCACATTCCGTTTACAGTATGTAAAAATCAATCATATAAGTGAAATTATATTTAATATTATATCATTTTAATGATTATTTAATCATATAATTAAACTTTAGTCATAAAAAATGTGCTGACATTTATCAACACATTTAAAATTAAATACTACTATTTAATCTCTCCAATACAATTCTATATCCGTCACTTCCATAATTTAAGCATCTATTTACTCTACTTATAGTGGCAGTACTTGCACCAGTTGCAGATGCGATATCTAAATATGTTTTTTTGTTTTTCAACATCTTGGCTACCTGAAGTCTTTGTTCTAATGCTTTTATTTCATTTATAGTACATATGTCATCGAAAAATCTATAACACTCTTCCTTTGTCTTTAGAGACAATACTGCCTCACACAGATAATCCATTGCCTTACTTTTTAACTTAGATTCATAATCTCCCATGAACGCCACTCCTTATTCATGTACATTTTTTCTTTAATTCTATCATGTATTAAAACATTAATCTATAAAATCACAAATAATTTTGTGATATATCCTCATATATACACATTTCCTACTTAAAAGAATATATTCTGATTATATATTACATTAAATTTATTCTTTCATTAGTATAAAAATTTAAAAATAAAAAACAGCCCATTTGGGGTATAGGCTGTTTAGTAATAAATAAAAAGGGGGCTATTATTCCTTTATATTTATTTCTATATTTTAATTATAATAAAGCAAAGCAAAAATATCAAGCCTATATACTTATAATTTACTGATTTTACATATAATGCATGATATTTAACTTGCAGCACATATTATAATATGATTTCAATACATTCATATATTCTTTAATAGTTCAATCTCTTCCCCATATAATTCTCTGTATTCCCCTTCCTGAAGATTATCATCCAAACTTAAGGGGCCAAATTTTATTCTCTCTAGATAAATTACATTTTTCCCCAAAGCATTAAACATTCTTTTAATCTGATGAAATTTTCCCTCTTGAACAGTTACCTCTACCCTGGCACCATTTTCATCAGATTCTATAATTTTTAGTTCTGCCGGCATACAAGTATATTCATCTTTTAATACTATACCCCTTTTAAATTTTCTAATGTCAGCCATATCTACTTTCTTATCTATTTCGGCATAGTAAACTTTATCTACATGATTTTTGGGAGATATCAATCTGTGATTTAACTCTCCATCATTGGTAATAAGAAGTAATCCTTTAGTATCCTTATCCAGTCTTCCTACAGGGAAAGGTTTAAATGCCTGATATTTAGGTTCTAAAATATCTATAACAGTTTCCTCATAATTATCAAACGTTGCAGATACTACTCCTTCAGGTTTATTCATCAGTATATATATATTCTTTTTATATTCCACAACAGTTTCCTCTACCTCTATTTTGCACTCATCGGGATTTATCTTCATAGAGTTATCTCTTACTACTAAACCATCTATTTTTACTGCTCCACTTTTAACTATAGCTTTTACTTCTTTTCTAGTCCCATATCCCAAATTCGCTAATACCTTATCTAATCTATCCACAAAATCCCCTCCTTTTCATCTGAACACTAAAAGCAGCTAATACTCCCATCCTCTTCAAAATGGGAGATAAACACTGCCGCGCGCCTGGATAAGTTCTTCCCCTAAAGGATAACGTATTTTACTAAAGACACTAAAAATACTGTTAATAAGGTTCAGATGAATAAAATTGGTATCTTATAGACCTCATATAAATCTAGGAATTACTTGATTTTCCATAGTAATTCATAACTTTTTGCACATAATTTCTAGTCTCATAAGATAAATTTGAAATATCCGAACTATTTTTTATCCCTTTATATTGCAAGGTTCCAGGCCCAGCATTATAGGCAGCCAGTGCCAGTTCTTTAGAATTTCCATACATATTCAACATATTCCTTAAATACTCAGTGCCCGCATCCACATTTTGATCTACATTATAAGCATCTGTCACCCCTAATTCACTGGCCGTTCCCGGCATAAGCTGCATAAGTCCCATAGCTCCCGCAGAAGAAGTAGCTGTTGGATTAAAATCAGATTCTTGTTTTATAACTGCCATTATCAAATCCTTATCCACACCATACTTTTTAGAGGCTTTTTCCACTGCTTCATCTATATCTGAAACACCACTTTTCAAATAATCTTTTACACTATTATAAGCAGTATTCAGCCTCTGTCCTCCTCCATATCCTAGTTTGCTTAAATCTTCTTCTCCTAGTGAAGCAAGTTTAGATATATCTATATTTCCATTACTATCAGATGCTGCCTTTAGCAAACTTTCCATCATAATCTGAAAGGAATCCGAATCTCCAAAGGCCTGCTCAAATATTTGGGTCATCATCTGAAACTGTAATACCTTCTGTAAAGTTTTATCCTGATTATCATTATTTGTAACATTTATACTCATTTTCTCACCTACCCAAAAATACACTATGATTTTTATCGTACATAAATATCTATACTTGAGCAAGTTAATTTTACTGTGCCTTAAATAAAAATATATTATAATCTTCATAAAAGTCTTTATTATACTGACTTTTACACAAAACCAACACTTTATATTCATCTTTATGGAAAGGGATAAAAGTATAATAATTCTTTTTACTATAGCCTTGAACTAAATTCCAATCTCCCTTTTCCATTATATAGAACTCATATACTACATCTTTTCCCCCTTCACTATGAACAGTAAAAATAACTGGTTCATTACAAAAGAAATTTGCATTATCACAGGTGATTCTGGTATTTGTCACAGGTAATGCTTCGTTGATTTCAACAGCCACTTCCCTCTTACAATCAAATTTTTTACTGCTTTTAATATTTCTTGCTAAAATCTCCACCTTGTAAATACCACTATATTTAGGTACAAAAGCATAGGATTTCCCTGTAACAAACTCTGTTTCTTCCACTTTACGGTTATTTATACTCAATATATATTTCATAATGACATTTTTAGTATCTTGAGTTATACAGTTTATAACAACTCTCTCACCCACTAAATGATACTCTCTCACAGGATAAAGTATGTAATCAATAACTGCCGGCATATAGTCAAATACATCTATCTTTACTATGGAATGACAATCGTATTCTCTATCAGAATATTTATCCCTTACCCTAACTTCTAATTCATAATTCCCATTCTCTTCTGGAATAAATCTCATAAAACTGTTTTTATTATATTTCATTGTTTTTATTTCTATCCCATTCCTTTTTATAATAAAAGAATATATCAGTTCCACTCCTCCTGAAGCATTTATTTTTACATTGATATTTTGATTTTTTAGTATACCCTTATTTTTATCTAATATAACACTCTGGATCTTAACAGGTTCCCTACTTTTCTCATCTATAATATAATCTAAATGTTCTATGGCTTCATAATCTCCTGAAAAAGATTTATCTTTAACCATCAAAGTTATGGTATAATTCCCCGCCATTTTACTCTCCCATATATAACTATTACAAATAGTATATCCTGAATCCTCTCTACTATAGCTTCCCTGAATTATATATCTATACAAAAGCTCCCTTCCCCCTATGGTATCCGCCATCAAAGTAACTTTTGTTCCACATAACTGAGGATAGTTAATATCTGTGGTAAAATTTTTTATATAAATTTGGCTATATTTTTTTACACTAAAATTCAATACTGCTCTATCGTCAAATTTATTAATAGAATACATATCTTTGGCCATACATAAAAGCTTATAATCTCCACTTTTAGCTTCAACATAACTAACTATTTTCTGAGTAGAATAGTTCTGTACACATTCTACTTCTCTATTAGAATTAACTTTAAAAAATTTATAAAGAATAGTTCTATCCTTATCATGCTCAGAATTCACTTGAAAAACCAATTCGGAATTTTCTAAAAGTTCTGAAGTTAAACATTTAAAATCTGTTATTTTTACCTCTTTCAACGGTATCACCTGAAACCCTACATTTTTAAAATCATCAAAATCGTTCTTTGAATCAATATTTTTACACTCTACTAATATTTCACCTTTTCCTTCAGTTTTCACTACCCAGGAAAGCATGTTATCTACTGAATAGTCTTTTATCATTTCCCATTCATTATCTATTTTTATCCAATATCTAAACATAAGTGGGAATTTAATAGTATCTACTGTTATAGTTAATTTATCACCTAATACCAATTTATCTTTATCTATATAAATATTACTTATCAATTTTTCTTCCACTTTTCCTATTACATAATCCATTCTAGATACATAATCAAAACTTTTACTGCTATCTGGTTTCTTAGCTTGTACCATTAATACATACTTTCCATCCTGCACTGGAGCCCACTCAATTTCTTCTCTCTCCGTAAAATCTTTTATAGTGTTCCATATCCCATTATATCCTACCATATACTTATATAAAAGTTTTTCTTTTAAATTGTTATTTATATTTATAATAATTTTTGTCTTCTTTTCCTGTGGACTTTTCACATCACAGCTCATAGCTAGTTCATTCATTTACATCATCCCCCATGTAAAAATCTTATAAATACTATATTCCTTAAAATATATTATACTATAATACCATATTTTGTAATAGTATTTTTTGTATATTTATATTATATTTTACTATACTAATAAGTAGGTGAATATATATGAAAATAATAAATGTTTATACTGACTCTTTTAACAAAGTAACTTTAATATCAGATGAAATATTTCAATTTAAATCCTATAAGTTAAATGTAGAAAATGGCAAAGAAAAAATATCTGTAATTAGTTATTCCATAGTTGACAATACTATAATTTTGAATTTAAACAGAGAGATAAATATAAAATACTATTGTTTCATAGAATATGAGAATATACCTTATAAAGTATGGTACTATCCCCTATATTCCACAGAAGAATTCAATAAAAAATTTTTTCACGATACCTCCTTAGGTGCCATATATACCAAAGGAAAGACTAGCTTTAATCTCTGGTCGCCTCCAGCCTCTTCTGTAAAACTTGTAATATATGAAAAAATTTCTCCTGACAGCTTCAATATTAAATATATGATAGATATGAAAGAATATAGAGGACTTTGGCATACTTCCATAAAAGGAGATTTACATGAAACCTACTATAACTATCATGTAACCCTATATGATAATTCAAATATAGTAGTGGATCCTTATGCTGTTTCAGCAAATATAAATGGCTTAATAGGAGTTGTATTAGATTTAAAAAGAACAGATCCCCCTATGTGGCATGATGACACTTATATTGATGTTAAAAAATATACTGATTCCATAATATATGAAGTCAGCCTAAGAGATTTATCTTCCCATGCCAGCAGCGGAGTTTCAAACAGTAAAAAATTTTTATCCTTGACAGAAAAAAGCACAAAATCTCCGCAGGGCCTTAGTACCTGTTTAGATCATATACTGGAACTTGGTATTACCCACCTTCAGTTAATGCCTATATTCGATTTTAGTTATGAAAGTGTAGATGAAAGATACAGTGATAAAGATTATAATTGGGGATATGATCCCCAAAATTACAATGTTCCTGAAGGAAGCTATGCTTCAGATGCCTACCAGCCCCTGTGCAGAATAATAGAACTTAAAGAAATGATTTACTGCCTTCATAAAAACAATATAGCAATAAATATGGATGTAGTTTATAATCATGTATATCATGGTTGGGCAGATAATTTCCAAAATATATTCCCGGACTACTATTTTAGATTTTCACAGAAAAAGATACCCTGCTCTGGGAGTGGATGCGGAAATGATCTGGCTTCTGAACATTTAATGGTAAGAAAATTCATAACAGACTCTGTAACATTTTGGGCCAGGGAATACCATATAGATGGATTCAGATTTGATCTTATGGGACTTATAGATATAGATACCATGAAATTAATAGAAAATAAACTTCATAGGATAAACAGATCTGTAATGATCTATGGTGAAGGCTGGACCCTAAACACCTCCCTTGCAGAGCAGAATAAGTCTACTCTTAATAATGCAAAATCTTTAGACAATATAGCCTTCTTCAACGATAGAATAAGGGACTGCTTAAAAGGTAATGTATTTGATTTGAAGGACAGAGGTTTTATAATGGGAGATGCCTCTAAAGGTAAGATATTGAGAGAATGTATAATGTCACAATATATTTCTCCTGAACAATCTGTAAATTACTCAAGCTGTCATGACAACCATACTTTATGGGATAGAATAAGTTTGAGCTGTACCCATGAAACCATAGAAGAAAAAAAGAAAATGGTAAAATTATGTTCAACTATAATTTTAACTTGTCCTGGTATTCCCTTTATATACTCTGGAGAAGAATTTTGCAGAAGCAAACAAGGAGAACATAACAGCTTCAACAGTCCAGATTATATAAATTGCATTGAATGGAATAAAAAGTATGAATTTATGGATGTGCTTAATCATTATAAAAAATTAATTCATATAAGAAAATCTCACTCTCTATTTAGACTTTATTCTAAAGACACCTTACTAGATAATTTAATTTTTATAGAAAATATACCTGAAGACATTCTTGCCTTCACAATAAAGGATTATACTGGCAGAGACAATTGGAAACATGCTCTCATAGCAGTAAATGTAGGAAGAAAAGACAGGCATGTAGACATTCCTGACATGAAATGGAAAGTGGCATTAGACAGTAACAACATTAAAATTGAAAATATTATTTTTAAAAAACCGTTCATATTACAAAGTATGTCTTCTTATATATTGTACACAGAAGAGGATTAACAAAATACTACCAATCCTCTCCTTTGTATACTTTACCATTTAAAATTAACTGAAATAAATTCTCTCTAAGCCTCTTATCATCTTCCCTTGTCCTCTTTTTGGGGTTTGAAGTCCTTCCCCCTGTTCTCCTAACTTTTGAAGATATATACCTCTCAAATAGAAGTTTATCCATGTTACCCTCATGATATATATAACCTTTAGGATTTATAGCATAGGCTTTTTTTCCTAATACCATAGCAGCAACACCATAATCCTGACTCACCACTATATCTCCACTTCTAACTTTGTTTACAATAACCATATCCACACTCTGAAAACCACTGTCAACAGTAACTACGGTACTATAATTACTTTTTAAGATATGATTTGTATCACAATATATTATAACTTCTATGTCATTTTCTCTTGCTATATTCTCTATTATATATTTTCCTGGACAAGCATCCCCATCTATTAATATTCTCATTTTAATCCCATAATGTAAAACTTCATATTAAATATTAAAATTTTACTTATTTATCCCTCCACCGATTAATTAATCTTTTTACTTGTAATCTTTTGTAAATATTCTATTTAAATTATACACTACTATAACAAAATTATCATCTGTCAGTTTTTAGTGATTGACTTATGGAGTAATTGAGAGGTTCAGATGGAGTTTACCTATGGAAAATGCCCATCTCATACTTTGAAGAATATAGTACTATTAGCTAGTTTTAGACTTCGGATAAAATAAAACTCCACAATAGATATGCCATCATAGAGTTTTACTGTATTATCTCCAAATTATATTTGAACAAATTTTATATTTTTTGCTCTAATTTTAAACTTATATCACATTCAGGATTTTTAAGCAGTGCAAACATATTATTTTTATAAGCTTCAACTCCAGGTTGATCGAAAGGATTTATTCCCATTAAATATCCACTCATTGCACAAGCTTTTTCAAAGAAATATACCATATGTCCAAAGTAATAGGGTGTTAACTCAGGTACATTTAAAATCATTACAGGAACCTCCCCATCACTGTGGGCCAGCACTGTTCCCCTTAAAATCTGATGATTTACAAAACTTATTGATTTATCTGCAATAAAATTTAATCCATCTAAATTATCTTTATCCTCTCCTATAATTATATCCTTTGGAGACTTTTCTACATTTATAAAAGTTTCAAATAATATTCTAAGTCCCTGTTGTATATACTGTCCCATAGAGTGCAAATCTGTTGAAAAATCTCCGCAGGCAGGAAATATGCCTTTATTTTCTTTTCCTTCACTTTCTCCAAAAAGTTGTTTCCACCATTCTCCAAAATAATGAAGACATGGCTCGAAATTCACCATCATTTCAGTAGTTTTACCTCTTTTAAACAGTATATTTCTAACTGATGCATATCTATAAGCAGCATTTTTATCTAAATCTTCACTACTATAAGCTTCTCTAGCATCCGCCGCTCCCCTCATAACATCTTCTATATTGATTCCTGCCACTGCCATTGGAAGTAATCCTACCGCGGTTAACACAGAATACCTTCCTCCTATATTATCTGGAATAACATAGGTTTCATATCCCTCTATATCTGCCAAGGCCTTCAAAGCCCCTCTTTTCTTGTCTGTAGTGACATATATTCTATGTCCTGCTTCTTCTTTTCCATACTTTTTTTCCAGTAAGTCTTTTAACAATCTAAATGCAACAGCAGGTTCCGTAGTGGTCCCTGATTTGGAAATAACATTTAAAGATATGTCCATACCTTCTACAGCCTGGAGCAAATCCTGCATATAAGCCGCACTCATATTATTTCCTGCATAAAGTATTATAGGAGCTTTTCTTTTATCTTTAGGCAGTATATTATTGAATGTATTTGAAAGCATTTCAATAGCAGCCCTAGCCCCTAAATAAGACCCTCCTATACCTATAACTATAAATACATCTGAAGTATTCCTAATCCTTCTAGCCGCTATTTTTATCCTATTAAATTCTCCTTTGTCATAATTTACCGGTAGGTTAACCCACCCTAAAAAATCCTTTCCTTTACCTGTTCCGTTTTCCAGCATATGGTGGGCACTAGATACAAAAGGCTGCAGACTATCCATATCACTTTTACTCACATAAGAATAAACTTTATTTAAATCCAAACTTATACCTTTTTCTAACATAATTTTACTTGCACCTCCAACACTTTATTTATATTAAAATTACATTAATTTCCATTATAATTCTATATAAGAAACCTAACAATTTTTATGCCAAGTTTACATTTCTAAAATCCTAAGCTTTTTAAAATAAGTAACAAGCGCTGATGTGACCTCCCCAGTAAATTAATCTAGCCTTTGGATAAATATCATCTATAAATAAATTTAAGAATCACCTCATTGATATTTTAGTTATATTATTTATACATTCATTTTATTCTTCTTATTCTTCACATTTTCCTATTAATTTTATTCATTATTACTGTTTATATCAATTTAACAGTAATAACTTCTATAAGCTAAAAATATATATTATCGACAATTATATAACTTATTTGTTGTCCAAATATCAAAAATTTATGTGAAATTTATGTGATTATGACTACTTATATATTATAAATTATATTGATATTTTTTCCAATTAATTGTATAATATTTCAAGGAGGTGCTAACTATGGAAAATAATGCAATTAACATAAGTGATTTTAAAAATGTTACCTATAAAATCAGAGAAGTTGCCAAAATGTTAAATACCAATACTCAAACAATCAAGAATTACTGTTCAACTTTTAGAACTATCCTAAATAGAAGCAATATTTCCGGTAGAAAGGGAGATTTTACTGGAGATGATATCAACAAGTTAAAGATGATTCAATATTTATCAAAACAAAAACATTATAAACCCCAACAAATTATAGATTACTTTTCATATAATGATTCTCTGGGAAGTAAAAAGGAATTAGAATTTATAGCAGAAACAATATATACTTTAATTAAACCTGAAATAGAAAATACTATTAAAGATTCTATTGATACTACTATACAAGAACATAGTACCAATATAAGAAACGATATTAAAATTAATGGTAAGGATATAACTGGACGTATAAATAAGGTGTTAAGCAGTAATAATTCTTTAATCAGCTCTATGACAGAAACCAAAAATTTAATTAAAAGTATCGAAGATAATCAAAATCAATACTTAAGCAGAATGGAACGGAGAAAGCATAAAAATAAATGGTATAATAATTTATTTAAAATATCCAAGAAAAATAAATAATAAATATCCCCTCCAAGAAGATATATTAGAGTCAAAAAACAGTACAGGCTTTAAAACTATACTGTTTTTTGATTTTTAATCCAACTTGTCAAAGTCATAGTCCCCATAGGCAAACTTAATATATCCTTTCGTAATTTTGCATTACAATTGGTGCATCCTTATCTCCTTTTAGTTCTTTATCTGTTTTTATATGAACATTCTTATCTAAAATTGTATATTCCAATTTTACATTGTTATCTACTATACAATTTTGAAGAACTATGCAGTTTTTAAGGATTGAACCTTTTGATATAGTTACTCTTCTAAATATTATGCTGTTTTCTATAGTTCCATATATAGAACACCCATCTCCTATTATAGAATTAATAACGTTACTGGACTGAAAATACCTGCATGGCATGTCATCATTTGTTTTAGTATATATAGGTTTATACTTTGAAAATAGTTCACCCATTATTTTATGATCTAAAAGTTCCATGCTTGTCCTATAATATGATTTAATAGAATTTACACAACTTAAATATCCCTTAAATTCAAATACTCCTACATTCAGATATTTTAGGCATTTATATATGTTATGTTTTACCTTTCTATAATTTCCTGTTGATATGCATTCATTAACTATATCCATAAACATTTTCTTTTTGAGCATATATATTTCCATACTTATATTAGTTTTCTCATTTACCCCTATATTCCTTCCTACACTTATAACTCTTCCTTCATGGTTTATATTTAGTGTATCACAATGAATAAATCTCGAATCTGCATCTTCAACCTTTTTATACATTATTGTAATATCATTTTTAGATTTTATATGAAATTCCATGGCTTCCTTTAAATCAATATTACAAATCATATAAGAAGATGCCATAACTACATATTCTTCTTTACTTCTTTTAAAATAAAGTATATTTTTAGAAAAGTTTTGTATATCATCTAAATTTAAATTTTTCTCTGTATAATTAAATACCCTAAGCCCTTCTATCTTCCTATTTAAATCCCATGGACGCCCATTACTTAAATGATCTATTAAAGATCTGGATTCCATTTTTGTAAATATTCCTATATTTTCTATTCCACTGTTAGTCATATTAGACAATATAAAATCAATGATTCTGTATCTACCTGCAATAGGTATGGCTGCTAAAGTTCTATTCCTGGAAAGTTCTTTTATATTATCGTCATTTTCATCTAAATTTATAATACCCATAAAATTTTCATTCATAATATCTACCCACCCAATAAATATTTTTTAATTTTAATTAAAGGTACTTATGAACTTACAAGTAAGGACTCCGCTTTTATATCTTTATTTGATCCTATCACTGTAATTTCTTTTCCATCACCTATAATGCTGTTCTTTCTAACAACTACATTACTGCCTATTAATGCTTTATTAATTATTACATTATCTCCTATTTTACTGTATGGCATTATAACTGAATCTATTATTCTTGAATTTTTCCCTATGATACTTCCTGAAGATATGATAGAATTTTTCACCTCTCCATATATTTCACATCCATTTACTGCAATGGATGATTTAATACTAGCCTTTGGTCCAATATACTGTGCTGGTTCCACATGGTTTACGGAATATATTCTCCAGTTTAGATCCCCTAAATCAAGTTCATTATCCTCTTTTAAAAGATCCATATTTGCTTCCCATAGACTTTGTATGGTACCTACATCCTTCCAGTATCCCCTAAAAGGATAAGCATACATTTTCACTCCACTATTTAGCATACTAGGTATAATGTTTTTTCCAAAATCATTAGAAGAATTTTTATCACTTTGATCCGCCTTTAAAAATCCTTTTAGTAATGTCCATTTAAATATATAAACACCCATAGACGCCTTCGTACTTTTAGCTTTCATTGGTTTCTCCTGGAATTCATATATTTCCATATCAGACTCGGTATTTACTATTCCAAATCTATAAGTTTCTTCTATGGGGACTTCAATAACTGCAATGGTTACATCAGCTTTTTTTTCTTTATGAAATTTAAGCATATTAGCATAGTTCATTTTATAAATATGATCTCCTGAAAGGATAATAACATATTCTGGATTATAATTATCCACAAAAGATATATTCTGATATATAGCATCTGCTGTTCCTTTATACCAGTTACCACCACTTTCTTCCTGATAAGGGGGCAATACATATACTCCTCCATCTCTTCTATCTAAATCCCAGGGGGTACCTATCCCTATATGAGAATTTAATTCTAATGGTTTATACTGTGTTAATACCCCTACTGTATAAATTCCTGAATTAGAACAATTACTTAAAACAAAATCTATTATTCTGTATTTTCCTCCGAATGGCACCGCAGGCTTTGCTAATTTTTTAGTCAATATACCAAGCCTTGACCCTTGTCCCCCTGCTAGTATCATTGATATCATTTCTTTTCTATCCATAACATCATTCTCCATTCTTAATTAAAAGTAATTTTGTACCTTATAACTCCATCTGGTTGGATAAAATTTTTATTTCTAATGCTGATATCTCTTGGTCTATTTCATCAGCTATTATGTGAAAAGATTTATGCTCATTTCTATTTATTACAATTAAAATATTTTCCTTATTAATTGTTCTCTTATAACACAATACATCTTTATCTATACGATAAAATTCTATGCCTCCTTTTTTTAATGAATCATATCTATTTCTAAGTGCTGTAATATATCTATAAAAATCCAGTATCACTTTATTCTCGTTTCCCCATGGGTAGGTCTTTCTGTTTAAAGGGTCTTTCCCTCCTAAAACTCCTGCTTCATCGCCATAGTATATAAGCGGAACCCCAGGCATAGTCATTTGAATTGTAACAGCCATTTTAAAAAATTGTATTTTATTTTCTCCTTTTTTGTCTAATACAGTAAGAATTCTTTCAGTATCATGAGTTCCAAGTATATTTAAATTGGAATAAAATATTTCCGGTGGATAGTTCTCATATAGACTTAAAATTCTTCTTTCAAATGTATATGAATCTATATCCTCTGTTAAAAATTCTATTACAGCATTTCTAAAAGGATAATTAGTTACAGAATCGAGTTCTCTGCCTAAAACATATCTTCTTCTATTTGAGTAACTAGTTTTATTTGATGCATCTTCCCAAACTTCACCTATAAGTATAGATTCATTATTAATACTCTTTATTTTATTTCGTATTTTTTCTATAAAATCATCAGGAAGCTCGTCTGCTACATCAAGTCTCCAGCCGTATGCACCAAGTTTCATCCACTCTTCCAATACTGAATTTTTCCCCTCTATAATAAAATTTACATAGTCGGGATTCATTTCATTTATAGAGGGCATACTGTCTATCCCCCACCAACTGTCATATTTATCTGGATGTTCTATAAATGTATACCAATTATAATATGGAGAATCTTTGGATTGATATGCACCTAGTGAGTCATAATTTTCATACTTATTAAAATAAACACTATCATCTCCAGTATGGTTAAATACTCCATCTAAAATAATTTTTATATCTAATTTATCTGCCTCTTCGCATAGTTTTTTAAATATTTTTTCATCTCCATACATGCTGTCTATAGATTTATAATCCCCCGTATCATATTTATGATTACTTACAGATTCAAATATAGGATTAAGATATATTGCACTAATCCCTAAACTCTTTATATAACAGAGTTTTTCAATTACCCCTTTTAAATTCCCCCCAAAAAAGTCCCATCTTATTACTTTACCCTGATTATTCCTTATATACATGGGTTCATCCTGCCAATTTCCGTATATAAAACTATTATGTTTGGGATTAGTTATTTCTCCACTGCTATTGCCATTTTTAAATCTATCCACAAATATTTGGTATATTATACCTTCCTTGAACCATTTTGGCACACTTAAAGGCTCATATACAGTTATCTGATAAGGTATAGGCATACTGTTATATATCTGTCCTTCCCCACCTAACCCGTCAGAATTGTTTCCGTAGTGGACATACCCTCCATCCTCGGTTTTTATTCTAAAAAAATAATTGATAAGTCCTACATAATCTTTATCTAAATATATATAATGGTAATATACATATTTATTATAATTTTCAATTCTAACACTCATTTTTACTATTTTTTCTGTATAATCAAAATAGATGATATTTAAATATATTTCCAAGAATCTATCTGTAACTGCACAAATATATACTTTTTTCCCTTTAGGCACTGCACCAAATGGATTTCTATAATAAATATCTCTTGAATCGTGTCTTATATGAAAATTCATGCTTTACCCCTTTTCACCCAGACTTTACTTTTCTAAACTCCTTTATTTAAAGTGCCTTTACTCTAAATTCTTATATAGGCATTTAGAACCCCATATACCTGTAGCATATTCTTTTATAGTTCTGTCACTGGAAAATATTCCAGAATGGGCCATATTTATGGCACACATTTTTTGCCACTTTGACTTATCCTTATACAATTCATCTACTTTTTTCTGGGCTTCCAAATAAGAATAAAAATCTTTTATTACAAAAAATTCGTCATTATAAGTAACTAAATTATCGTATATACTCTTAAATCTATTTTTGTCTTTAGAATATGTGCCGTCTATTAAAGAATCAATAACTCTCTTTAATCTTATATCACCAGATATAATCTGCTGCGAGTTATATCCACCATTTTTATAATAATTCAATACTTCATTTTCTGTAATCCCAAATATCACTATATTATCATTTCCAACCTCATCTCTTATTTCCACATTGGCGCCATCTAAAGTAGCTATTGTAACTGCTCCATTCATCATAAACTTCATATTGCTGGTACCTGATGCCTCCTTGGTTGTGGTGGAAATTTGTTCACTTAAATCCGCTGCCGGTATTATAGCTTCTGCAAGAGACACCCTGTAATTTTCCATAAATACAACTTTAATTTTTTTATTTACTCTATCATCTCTATTTATTTTATCAGCCAATACATTTATTAATGTAATTATATCTTTTGCCATATAATATCCAGGTGCTGACTTACCTGCAAATATAAATGTCCTTGGTATTATATCTAAACTTGGATTTTCCACAAGTTCATCATATAAATCCATTATTCTAAGACAATTCAAGGTCTGTCTTTTATAGGCGTGAATTCTTTTTATTTGGACATCAAACATAGAGTTTATATCTACTTCTATTCCATTAGTTCTATATATAAGATCTGCTAATTTCCTTTTATTTTCAAACTTTATTTTTTCAAGCTGAGCTTGTACATTTTTATCTTCTGCAAACTTTTCAAAATTTATCATGTCTGTGGGGTGAACTATAAAACTGTCTCCTATTGTGCTTTTTAAAAGAAGTGCTAATTTAGGATTTGAACTTATAAGCCACCTTCTATGACTTATACCATTGGTTTTATTGTTGAATCTATTTGGATAATAATAATAAAAATCTGCCATATTCTGTTTCTTGAGTATTTCAGTATGGAGCTTTGCCACACCATTTACACTGTGACTTCCAACTACAGCAAGATGGGCCATATTTATATAGCCATCATTTATTATGGACATTCTTTTTATTTTATCCCACTGATTGTAATATTTATTTTGTAGTTCTTTACAAAATCTCTTGTCTATTTCCTCTATTATCATAAATATCCGGGGCAGTAAAGTTTTAAACATATCTACAGGCCACCTCTCAAGTGCCTCTGCCATTATAGTATGATTGGTATATGATATAATATTATTAGTCATTCTCCATGCATTATCCCAGCCAATGTCTTCCTCATCTATAAATATTCTCATAAGTTCTGGTATAGCCAGAGTTGGGTGGGTATCATTTATGTGTATTGCTATTTTTTCATCTAATTCATTTATATTGACTTGTGAACTTTTAAAATGATATATAATACTTTGAATACCCGCAGATACAAAAAAGTACTGTTGTTTCAATCTTAAAAGTTTGCCTTCATAAAAACTATCATCAGGATATAATATTTTGGATATAGCCTCCACAGAGTCCTTATATTCCATGGCTTTTCTGAAATCTCCCCTATTAAATAATGAAAAATCAAACTCATTGGACAGAGGCTCTGCGCTCCACAGTCTTAATGTATTTACTACATTGTTTTTATATCCTACTATTGGTATATCGTAAGGTACTGCCAGGACCTCTTCATAGTTTATATGATTAAACCTTAAATATCCATCTATATAATCTACTTTTACTTCTCCTCCAAATTTGACTACTCTTGCCTTGTCGGATTTTTTTATCTCCCATACATTACCATTCTTAAGCCAATTATCCGGTACTTCCACCTGGGAATCATTTATAATCTTCTGGTTGAAAAAACCATATTTATATCTTATTCCACACCCATGCCCTGGTATACTTAAGGATGCCATAGAATCCAAAAAACAAGCAGCCAGTCTTCCAAGTCCTCCATTTCCAAGTCCCTGATCCTCTTCAAGCTCTTCCAATTTATTTAAATTTATTCCCATTCCATCTAATGCCTCTTTACATATGTTCCTTATTCCTAAATTTAATAGAGTATTTCCAAGGAGTCTTCCAAGTAAAAACTCCATAGAAAAATAATACACTTGCTTTTTGCCATTTTGGTTATATTTTTTATTGGTATCTATCCACATTTTAGCTACATAATCTCTTACAAGATTTCCTAGAGCCTCATACTTGTTATAATCAGTTCCCTCCTCAATATCCTTGCCATGGATAGCTATAAACTTTTCTCTATAGTCCTTTTTAAAAGTTTCCTTATTTATATGCAGCATAGAATTCCCCCTAGCTAAACTAATTTAGAGATATTTACAACAGACTTTCATACAATGATTTATAAAGCTTTGCAGAATTATCCCAACTATTATTACTCTCCATAGCATGAGTTACTATATTATTCCATATATCCTTTTCCTCGAAATAATCCACTGCATCATTTATAATACGTAAAAGATCATCCCCATCAAAATTTGCAAAACTAAATCCATTGCCTTCCCCTGTATATTTGTTATAAGGAATGATTGTATCTTTAAGACCTCCTGTTTCTCTAACTATAGGAATAGTCCCATATCTAAGGGCTATTAATTGGCCTAACCCACAAGGTTCAAATAGAGAGGGCATTAAAAACATATCTGATGCAGCATAAATTTTATGTGCCAATACATCATCAAAATATATATTTGTGGATACATTTTTTGGATACTTTGAACTAAGATACCTGAAATATTCCTCATATTCATTATATCCTGTTCCAAGCACTATAAGCTGAACATGTTTTGACACAAGCCTTTCTCCTATAGTTTTTATAATGTCCATTCCTTTTTGAGGTGTAAATCTTGATATTATAGCCAAGACAGGTACATTTTCATTTATGTCCAGATTAAGATCATTTTGAATTTTTAATTTATTTATCATTTTATTTCTTAAATTATTTTTATTATAGTTTCTAAATATCATATTATCTTTTTCAGGGTTATAAATATCATAATCTATTCCATTTACTATCCCCCAAAGATCACTGCTTCTGCTTCTCAGAAGACCATCAAGATTTTCTCCATATTCTGGACTCTGTATTTCAAAAGCGTAGGAACGGCTTACTGTAGATATCTTATCACTATAATTTATACCGCTCTTCATAAAACTTACAGCTCCGTTTAATTCTACACTTCCATTTTTATACAGACTCCCGTCAAGGTTAAATAATTCTCCTAAAATATTTCTATCAAAGTTTCCTTGAAAGAGAAGATTATGTATACTGAATACAAATTTAACTCCTCTATAGAAACTACTCTGTTTATATTGAATTTTATATAATACAGGAATCATTCCCGTATGCCAATCATTACAATGTATTATGTCTGGTTTATAGTTAATTTGCCATAACATGTCAAGCACAGCTCTATTGAAAAAGGCAAATCTTTCACCATCGTCATAATAACCATATAATTCATCCCTGAAAAAATAATATTCATTGTCTATCAGGTAATAAATCACCCCCATATATTCACATTGAAATATTCCACAGTATTTATTCCTCCAGCCTACGGGTACATAAAAATACTTAATAAAATTGAATTTACTTGCTAAATGGGATTTTATTGCACTGTATCTTGGTATAACTACTCTTACATCAACCCCTATTTTTTTTAAATATCGGGGGAGTGTGCCTATTACATCTGCAAGTCCTCCTGTTTTAACAAAGGGATGCGATTCAGAAGCAGCAAATAGCACTTTCATATAAATTCCTCCTTAATTTAATTTTTATCAAGTTTTTATTTTTTTCAATGGTTATTATTTTTGTTCTTTTAATGACATTTTATTTTTACTTTCATCTTTGGAACTTATAATCAACTTTTGTTCTGCAATATCAGGATATATTTTTTTGGGTTTTAATATAATAGCGGCCATAGGAGGTATTTTAACAGTTAGACAAAATTTTTGATTATGGTATTCTCCATTTTTAGAATACACTATGTCATTAACTACTCCTCCAGACCCTCCAAATTCTTTTTCATCTGTATTAAATACCTCCTGGTATTCTCCAAAATATGGGACTCCTATATTGTAATTAGAATAAACTTCTGATTTAAAATTACAGATTATTATTAAAATATTATTCTCCTGGCTGGACTTTCTCATAAACACTAATATACTTTGATTTGAATTGTCTGCATCTATCCATTCAAATCCCTTTTCAATATGGTCAAGTTCCCATAATGGCTTTTCACTTATATAAAATTTATTTATTTTTTCAAAGAAATCTAGAGTTTTCTTATGCATAGGAAACTTGTCTATAAGCTCCCAATCCAATTGACCTGAACTCCTCCATTCTGAAAACTGTGCAAACTCCGTTCCCATAAATATATGTTTTTTACCAGGATGAGTATACATGTAGGTAATAAACACTCTAAGCCCTGCAAATTTATCAAAATAATCTCCCCACATTTTATCTACAAGAGAGCATTTACCATGGACCACTTCGTCATGAGATATAGGAAGAATAAAATTTTCAGAATAATTATACATAATGGAAAAAGTAAGTAATCTATGATTGTATGTTCTCTCTTCAGGACTCATTTTAATATATTTTAATACATCATTCATCCAACCCATGTTCCATTTAAAATTAAATCCTAATCCTCCACAATATGAAGGTGCTGTGACCATTGGCCATGCAGTAGATTCTTCTGCAATCATAATTAAATTTGGAAACTCCTTAAAAAGTGCAGTATTTAATTCCCTATAAAATTTAACGGCACTTAAATTTTCATTTCCGCCATATTCATTAGCTGTCCATTGGCCCGGGCCTCTATCATAATCTAGATAAAGTGTATTTGCAACGGCATCCACCCTAAGTCCATCTATGTGAAATTCTCTTAACCAAAACAAGGCATTTGATATTAAAAAACTTTTAATTTCCGGTTTCCCCAAATCAAAATTTCCCGCTCCCCAAGATTTATTTTCAGATTGCTTTTCATCTTCATATTCATAAGTTGGTGTGCCATCAAACTTATATAATCCATGTTCATCTTTACAAAAGTGGCCTGGCACCCAATCCAATATCACCCCAATATCTTCTATATGGCACATATTTATAAAGTATTTAAAGTCCTCGATGCTGCCATACCTGCTGGTTACAGAATAATATCCCGTAATTTGATATCCCCAGGAGTCATCTAATGGATGTTCCATTAGAGGAAGTATTTCCACATAATTGTAATTCATAGTCTTTAAATATTTTACAAGTTGTTTTGCTATATCTCTATAATTTAAAAAGTTGCCGTTTTCATCCTTTTTCCACGAACCAAGATGTACTTCATATATATTTATAGGACTTTTATATACATTTTGTGTTTTCCTTTTCGATATCCATTTACTATCTTCCCACTTGAAAGTTTTCTTTCCAATTATTTTAGATGCATTCTTCGGTCGTTTTTCAGAATATCTAGCATAAGGATCTGATTTCAGAACAGATTTGCCACTTTTATCTATAATTTCATATTTGTATATAGATTCCTTTTTTACCCCTATAATGAAGCCGCTCCACAAATCTTTTCCCCATATTCTTTCCAAGTTATCCCCATCTCTAGGATTCCAATTATTAAAATCTCCTAGTACTCTTACCGCAGCAGCCTTAGGTGCCCATACAGTGAACCTAGTTCCAAATTTACCTCTTTCTTTGGTAAAATGTGATCCCATAAATTTATAACTATTATAACTTTCTCCTTTGTAGAAAAGATTTATATCCTTATTAGGCACTCTTAATATCACCTCCCACATATAATCAGTATTTGTACAAAAGTAAAATTTATGTTCTTAATCTCATAACAATATATGATTTTCAAGGTTCGCTTAACAACCTTCCATTTAATTGCAAATAGCTGGCTAATTATGTTCTTTTTCAAAATTTTCAACTTTCTAATATATTATAATTATTTCTACACTCCTCCTATATTTACCTTCTAAATAAATAATTATCTAAAATTTATTCACTCCATATAAAAAATGCTCCCTTTAGATAAACAGTTCTGTTATTTTAACTGTCTGCTCCAAAGAAAGCATAGATAATAGTAGAGGTTAACTCTTCCTCAATATTATAAAGAACTTTTTAATTCAAACATCTATTTTTCATATATAATCTATATATTACTTCTTCAAATAATGAAAATACTCCTGTAGTAATCAAGTAAATTCCTATAGTTATTGGTGCCTTAAATGTTATTAACATGCTTATAATACTTGTAACAACAATATTTATCTTCTGTACCTGTACTTCTTTAACTATTTTTAAAAATGGTATATATGATATAAAATTTGGACTTAAAGAAACTAAAGTATAAATAATTGGAATAACAAAATAATTATCTGGCATCTTCATATTTACTATCCAAGGAACAATAACGGTTCCAAGCTGTGCCGGCATTTTATTGAAAACAATAAACAATGAAGATATTACAGGTAACTGCAGTAAAGTAACAAGACATCCAAACATGTTTTTAGTATTTTGCTTATAATATTTTTCCATTTCCCTTTGAAGCTCATCTTTATTATGTTTATATTTTATTCTAAGCTCTTCCATCTTTTTAGATAAAACCTGCTGTTGATGAATGCTTTTCCTCTGTTTCAGGGACATTGGCAGCAAAATAGTCCTCACTAGCATAGTAAGTAAAATTATACTTATACCATAATCTCCTGTTATACTAAATAAATAACCTAATACAGTATTTAGTACATTTAAAATAATGTTCATATAAATCCTCTCCTTATTCAATATTTAGATTTACTTTAAACATCATTTTATTTAAAATATACACAATACCACCATATTCTATATTTTTCATAGACCAAATAGTCTTTGGGATACAATTTTTTCATATACTGCAGTATTTGTATCAAAATACATTTTCCATATTCATCATAAAAATAACTTACAGTTTTTCTATAGATGGTGCTAACATAGAGCAGTATACTTAAAGCACACAAAAAAATTATGATAATTTGCATTATTAATAGAGTATCTATTTTCATTTAACTACCTCTTAACACAGATCCCTTCATTATTTGCATATCGTATGGAATACCATCATTTTAACACAAGTACATTTTCATTTACAGATTATTTTATCAAAATTTTTCAACTTGACATGTATAGTCTATAATGATAGACTAAAAATACAATCAGTCTATTATTATAGACCCACAAGGAGAGATAATATGAAACAACTAAAACTCTGTGAAAGTGAATATCATCTTGCAAGTATTGTCTGGGAAAATGAACCTCTTGGCTCTGGAGAACTTGTAAAGCTTTGTCAAAAAGTTCTAGGATGGAAAAAATCCACCACATATACCGTTTTAAAAAAATTATGCCAGAGGGAAATATTAAAAAATGAGAATACAACAGTAACTTCCCTCATAAAACGAGAACAAGTGCAGAAATTTAAAAGTGAGGAATTTATAAACAGCACCTTCAATGGCTCCCTACCTAAATTTATAACAGCATTTATGAATAATAAAAAATTAAGCACAAAAGAAGCGGAAGAACTTAAAAATCTTATTGATAGCTATAAGGAGAAATAAAAATGAACCTTTTCTTACAAAATTTATTTATTGATATATTAAATATGAGCCTTACGGCAAGCTATGTGATTTTATTTGTTTTAGCTTGCAGACTGCTTTTAAAAAAAGCTCCTAAAATTTTTTCCTATAGCTTATGGGCCGTTGTATTATTTAGACTTATATGTCCTTTTTCTTTCTCCTCTGCCTTCAGCTTTTTAAAAATACCTAGCTCATACTCAAACAAAATTGAATACATACCCTCCAGTGTAAAACTAATATCACAACCTGAAGTCAACACTGGAATAAATGATGCTAACTCATCTATAAATACTTCACTGCTAAGTTTAACAACTCACGCTGGTAATAACTCCATATATGGTATTTTATCTACAATTTGGGTCTTAGGATTCATTTCACTGATAGTTTACAGCATCCTATCCTATTTAATCTTAAAACATAAAGTTTGTACTTCTATAATTGTAAAAGATAATATTTTTCAGTGTGAAAATATCTCTTCTCCCTTTGTACTAGGATTTACAAGGCCTAAAATTTATCTTCCCATAGGACTTAAAAAAACAGAACAGAATTACATTTTAAAGCATGAGCAAATCCATATAAAACGATTTGATTACCTCATAAAACCCACTGCATTTTTGGCTTTATGCCTTCACTGGTTCAATCCTCTTGTATGGATTAGTTTTATGCTTATGAGCAAGGATATGGAAATGTCCTGTGATGAAAGAGTATTAAAAGAATTTGGAACACAAATAAAAAAGGACTACAGTACCTCTTTATTATCTCTTTCAGTAAACAAAAATACCATAAGAGGAAACCCTCTAGCCTTTGGGGAAAACAATACAAAGACAAGAATTAAAAACATACTTAATTATAAAAGACCCGTTTTTTTGGTAATAGCAGCCTCTATAATAGCTGTTATATTTATTGCCATTGGACTTATTACTAACCCTTCAGGCTCCTTAAAATCAGAGAAAAATAACCTTACAGAAAAAATATACAAATATAGAACTCCCTATGTAGGGGATAACAGCAAGGTACTTAATACAATAAATTCTCTTCCTGTACCAGAAACCCTACACCATGCAAAGATACAGCTTTTTACGGATAAAGAACCCTATGGAATTCAAATAACTTATGAAACCACCAATGATGTTAAAGAATCCTTCCTAAGAAAAGAAAATCAACTGATTTTTGATGAAAATGCCGCCATAATATTTTCTCTGGTAGGTAATACCGACTACATTGATTTTGTGCTAAAAACAGAAGGTCAATTTGATAGAACAATTAAAATAACCAGATCCTGGTTAAACAATACTCTGGGCAAAGATTTATGGCAAAGTTCCATTAGCTTTCAAGGGTTTAATACACTCTATAAAGAAATTATGACTAAATTTATAACTACTTATTCCCTTCCCATATTACTTGAAGAGGGTAAAAAAACTAATACTGAAAGCGTAAATGATGTACCTTTAGCAGCTGATTACGATAAGATAAAAAATAATAATGAAACCTATTATATCTACGAAAAGAATGGAAAATATTATGTAGAGAAACCCTATGAGTTTATCCATGAAATCACAAAAGAAACCTACGAAAAGCTTCACACACTGATTGTATCTGAAAATTACTATGAAAATATAAAAAATCAACTATCATTGGATTCAAAAAAATATTTTTTGCAAAATACCATTGACAACTCCTGTATTCTAGACGGGGAAGGCTTAATAAACAAAGGTAGTGAATTGGCAAACAAATTTATATCTGACACTGAGAAAGGGAAAAAATCCTCCATCAAGATTATTCACCAAATGCCAGATAGTTATTCGAAAGAGATTCTCGATATAACGGAGGTAATCTATGACGGAGAAAACTATTATGGGGTTAAATATATTCCAGCAGCTTATTATTCAGGAACTCCTGGTTTTTATTATAAATTCAGATTTAAATATATTAAAACCTTTGATATATCAACATATAAATTTGTGTTTTTGTTAGAAGATAACAAAGTAACCTATGATGATATATATAAAACAGGACTATCTAGAGACCCTAAAGACTGGGTAGACTATCATCGTCTCTATGCTGTTGAAAAATAAACCTGAATTATTTCTCCCCATATTTTACATTTTATAAATATCAATTTCAATTAAGATCTTAAAAGGCTTCCTTCACTTTTAAATCTTTAATTTTACTATTAAAATGAATATAAAGTATGCATCCTATTATGCAGGTAATTATTTCTGTAACAGTCATGGACCATATAACTCCATGCAGACCAAATAAATTATGGAGTACTATTATAACCGGAATATAAAGAATACCCTGTGTAACGGACATAATAGTAGTTGGTATCCCCTGGCCTGAAGCCTGGAAAATGCCTGTAAACAGTCCAGTAAATCCATTAAATAGGGCAGATATGAACATAGCTGTCATAATATATGTTCCAATACTAATCACTGAAGAATCATTGGAAAACAACTGGATAATTGGCATTCTAAAAATATACACCACCCCGATAAAAACTATGGACAATACAGCAATACATAAAGCCGATTGTCTTATTCCACTTTTTAATCTTTCAAAGTTCCTATTGGAGAAATTATATGCAATGAAGGGTATAATTCCAAGGTATAACCCCATTGAAAGAAATTCTGGAATCTGTACAATCCTTAGAGCTATACCAAACCCAGCCACTACATTATCTCCATACATAATTGAAAAATTATTTAAAAGAAGGGTTGTGATAATAAGAAATACAGTCATCAATAATTCAGAAACCCCAATTTTATATATTTTCATTTTATCTTGAAAAGAGATTTTGAAACAACGGATAAATCCTTTTAAATGTTCACTTTTTATCTCCAAATAATAAATATAATAAATGGATGACCCTAAATTGGCCAAAATCATTGCAAGTGCCGCACCTACAACATTCATATTCAGTACTAGTATGAATAAGGGATCAAAAATAAAATTTAGTATTGTACTTATAAACATGCCATACATGGATTCCTTCGAAGCCCCTTCAGCTCGTACTATTTGCTGCAAAGCAAAATTTAATACAGTAGTAAATCCACCAAAAAACATAGTTAAAGAGTAACTTTTTGTGTAAAAAACAGTAGAAGCATCTGCCCCTAAAATTTTAACAAGGGGATCAATTATAAACAAGGCAATAATGGCAATTAAAATTGATGCTATTATACTGATGTAGAAAATATATCCAGCTATATATTTTGCTTTTTCCATTTCCTTTTTTGCTACGAGTCTGGTAACAAATGTTCCCCCTCCTACTCCAAACATATTTCCAAAAGCCATTAATATAGTAAAAATCGGCAGTGCCAAGGTAACAGCTGTAAGCATTTCCGTATCATGCATTAATCCGATAAAAAAAGCATTGATTACATTATATATTGTACCCACAGACATTCCAATCATCATAGGAATTGATAAATGTGCAATTGACTTTAAAATCGGAGCACTTTCCAGGTAATACTGATTCGTTAAATTATTTTCCATTCTTTACACCCCTTTATCCAAAATATTATTAGACTTGATATTATTATATATCTAATAATTAATATTCTAACTATATAAGTATAAACTACTATAGATTTTATAGAAATTATAAATTTTTGTTTACTTTTATCAGTAAAGATAAAAAACATTCTTTTTCATCATCGGTCAAATTTTCAGTAATACTTTTTTCAACTTGAAAAAATATCCTGTTAAATTCTTCTATTAACTCTGCACCTTTTTCAAGTACATAGATATTTTTCTGCCTTTCATCATCTTTAGGAATACTCCTTTGAATATACCCTTTTCTCTCCAATCCCTGAAGCATACTGGTAATACTTGCCCCTCTGCGCTGAAAAACATCTGCCAGGTCCTTTTGAATTATCCCCTCATCCTGATGCTCATATATATAACTTATCATACGCCCCTGCTGGGAGTTTAACCCCAACTTGTTTATATTTTCATCAGATTTAAATTTTATTTTTAAAGCAATACTTCTTATCAAATCCGAATAAGGACTTTCAAATGAAAATTTAGGCTTATTCATACTCATACCTCCTACAGCTTACCTAATTAGAACTCTAACTATATTAAATTATATTAGTTAGAGTTCTAATTGTCAATGATTATCTTACTGTATTATTTAATTCCTTTACTATAGATTTGTTACTTATTCTCTTAGCTAGTGGTAAAGTTAAAATTAAGCTAGAAAGTATCATTCCTACAATTATGTACAATATCATATTCCAAGGTATACTAACAGTTTCACCCATACCCAATACTATAGAATATAACATTATAGTTCCACTAGCAGTACCTAAAAAAGCTCCTACTAAACTATATAGCAGACCCTGTGATAAAACAATTTTAAACAATTGCAAAGGTGTAATACTAATTGCTCTTAATATGGCATATTCTCTACGTTGTGCCTGAATGTGTGAGTTTAAAGTAACAACTATTCCAGAAACTCCTATAAGCAGAGTTACAATAATAGCTATAATTAATAAGGAAAATCTTTGTTTAAGCATCTGATTTGAGTCTGCCAATGCTTCCTGAAGGGTTGACCACTTTATTTCATTGTTTTTTGTTTTTAAATCATTTAATCCTTTTAACACATCTTCTTTATTTGCCTTATCTATTTGGATCAATACCCTATCCAGAATTGTATTATTATCTTGTAAATATTTATTTCTCCAGTCTACAATACAATGATTTGAAATCATACTGCCTGGAAGTGCGTGTACAATAGCAGCAACTTTTATATTTACTGTTTCTCCTTTATAAGTTTCTTTCTGGTTTACAGGAATATCCTTAGGAATAACTTTTATCTCATCTCCTACTTTCAAGTTGAATTTTTTTGCATAATCCTCTTGAAATACTGCTATACTTCTTTTATCCCCTTCAACCTTTGGCAGAAAACCATTTTTAGCTAACTCATCAATATCTCCTATAATATAATTGAATCTATCACCTTTGCTCAATTTAACATTACTATTCATAGATATAATCTCTCTAGAAGTAGAATAACTCAAAGGAATAGCTTCTTTGACACCTTTGATTTTTTCAATTTCTTTTTTAAAATTATATTTTAGTTTAGAATTGAGACCATATCTACTTGTAAGTACAATATCTGATACATATTCTCTTTGTATAACTTTATTTGAATTAATCTTTATAGATTCTAAAATACTTACTCCTGTAATTGCAATAGTTATTGCTCCTGCTAATGAAAGCACAACCATTGTATTTTGTTTCATTTGTGGAATTATATTTTTTACCGCTATAAATCCTATTCGCCCACCAAAAAAGTTCCAAATAGGTGACAAAAATTCAAATATAGGCTTTATAAAATAAGTAAATCCCCAAAATACACCAATGATAATAATTATGCCTCCCAAAGGTGCAATTAATCCTGAATTCCTACCTTTAGCATTAATGAGAAAAGCATCAATAACAAATAAAACACCTATAGATATACTAATTAATGCCATCCATTTACGTACATTACTCTTTTTATATTCTACCTGTTCATTCTCCCTCATGGCTTGTATAGGTAGAATTTTCGTTGAATTAATTGCAGGAAAAATTAGAAATGCCATAATTAAAAAATCGCTTAAAATACAAATTTCTACTGCATACTTCCACCTAAATGTAAAGTTAGTAATATGTAAACCAAATAAACTTGAAAATAAATTAGATAAAAATGTAGTGCATAAATAGGATAAGCCCAAACCCAAAATGCTTCCAGATAAAACTATAAAGACAGCCTGAATCAAAATCAGTTTAAAACTCTGCTGAGAGTTTCCACCAACAGATCTCATTACTGCAAGTTCATGTTTATACTCATATATAAATAGTCTAAAATTACTAAATATAAACAATACACTTATGATTATGGATAAAACTCCTAATGCACATCCCATAACTTTTATATTTTGAATATTTGTCTGTACTTCTTCCATTTCAATAACATCAACCCGTAAATTTTTGCTAATTGTTTTTAAACTTTCTTCTGTTTTTAGCTTATCGGTTCCATTTTTAAGCTTTAATAATATAAATGTACTCTTATTTTTAAGTCCACACCATTTTTGTAAGAAATTTATATTAAGCACAGCAGTGTCATCAACTGCTGCACCTTTAATGTCTGGGATCACTTCAACTATTTTACATATTTTAGGGTCTACATTAGGCAATTCAACTTTTACTTTATCAAATACCTTTACATTAAGTGTAGATGCTAAGCCTTTATTAATAATAACTTCATTTTCTCCTATATCCTTATTGTTTTTATATCTGCTTTTAGCAAGGAAACTATTATCTACCCCAACTGTATAAACTCCTGGTGAATGTCTTGATTCATCATTAACATTACAAATACTAAGTTGGGGTTCCATCAGCACCTCTGAAGTACTTTCTACACCAGCTGTACTTTTAATTTTATCTACTTCATCTTGCAGCAAATAATTATGAGTAAATGTTTTTACCCCCACCATCAAATCCATATTTCCATAATGATACTTAATTTCCTGTTTATAGGATTTTTCCATATTGTCAACAAGTGAAAATATAGTTACTACCAATCCTACACTCAATATTACGCTTAAAACAGAAAGTATGATCCTTACTTTATTTGTTATAATAAATTTTTTTGCTAATCCCCAAAAGCTAGTAATCATTTTATTCACCTCTAATCAATGATTGAAATTTATTAATAATCATTGTTATATTATCATTAATAGATATATCCTGTTGATTTCTATATTCATTAACAATTTCTCCGTCATTAAAAAATAATACTCTGTCACCATAGGCTGCAACTTTTGGATCATGAGTAACCAAAACAATAGATTGATTTAGCTTATTTTTCATATTAACAATTAATTGAAGTATTTCCTCTGAAGTTTGTGAATCTAAATTTCCTGTAGGCTCGTCTGCAAGTAATATAGCTGGCGATGTTATTAAAGCTCTAGCAACGGCTACTCTTTGCTGTTGCCCACCTGAAAGTTCTACAGATCTATGATTATGCCATTTAGACAATCCTACTAATTCTAGTATTTCAGCTGTACGCTCCTTAATTTTTAAGGGCTTTTCATTTTTTAATATCAATGGCAGTGCAACATTTTCTTCAACCGTTAAGGCTTTTAAAAGATTATAGGACTGAAATACAAACCCTATTTTTTCTCTTCGATATTCAGTAGCATAGGGCTCTTTATGATAATCTCTAACTTCCTTTCCATTCATAAAGATTTTTCCGCCAGTAGGAGAATCTAAACCTCCCAATATATTTAATAAGGTTGTTTTACCAGAGCCACTTCTTCCCATTACAACAATAAATTCTCCTTTATCTAGTTCAAAGCTAACATTTTTCAAAGCATTTATCTCATTTTTTCCAATGTAATATTTTTTTTCAATAGAATTGATTTTTAATAGAAGATTCTTCGTTATCATTAAAATCACCTTGTATAATAAATATGTAGTAAAAATTCATTACACTTTTCCTTTCTTAAAGGTTTTTACTATATCCACCTTTTCGAGGGATTATACAAAAATACCCGTAATAGTTTTAGAACTAAAATTTAGCTATAAATCAGCAGCTATGGCCTAATTGGAATATAATTACGTATATTGTTAGAATGACTTTTTATTCCATATTGAACCAATCAACACCCGTTTTTAGAATTCACATTAATTTATAGATTAATTATTCTATCACATTGAGCTGATAATTTTTTATCATGTGTCACAATTACAATTGTTTTTCCATTTTTATTTAAACTTCTTAAAAGTTCTAAAACAACTTTAGCATTTCCTTCATCAAGTGACCCAGTTGGTTCATCCGCCAATACTATTTTACTAGGTTTAAGCATTGTTCTGGCAATAGATACCCTTTGTTGTTCTCCACCACTTAATTCATAAATTTTTCTTTTTCCGTGTCCCTCTAATCCTACATCTACTAAAGCATTTTTTATTCTTTCTTCCTTCTCATTTTTTGAAATTTTAATATACTTTAATGCTAAATTTAAATTGTAATTTACTGTGTCTTCATCAACTAAAGCAAAGTTTTGAAACAAATAACTTATTTTTTCTCTTATCACTTTCATCGCTTTAGTACTGTTAATCTTTATATTTTCTTCTTCATCTATCAGAAGATTACCACTATCTATATTTTCAAGCAAACCTATTATATTTAATAATGTAGATTTCCCTTTTCCACTATCTCCAGTAATGGCAACAAACTCCCCTTTACTTATAGATAAAGATAAATCTACTAATACTTTTTTATTTCCATAACTTTTATTAATATCTTGTAATTTTATTATATCCATGGTTAATTAGCTCCCTTTTATTACACTAATAATTTTTCTTTTATTTACAAACTTTATTGTTATCATAGTTATTAATAAGTCTATAGCCATAAAAAATATTGTTAAAATAAATTGTAATTTTATATGTAAATCTGCCATACAAAGTTTTATTATAAATGCTGTAGACCAAGTTATTAAGAATAATATAAACAATTCCTGATACTTGCTTCTAGCCGTATATCCATGAAATTGTCTTATTGCTAGTTGCTTTTTATATTGTTCAAAAAAACAATATATGTTTTGAATTATAGTTATTAACATTACTATAATTAAGACAACTAATCCACATATAATAAATATTAATAAATTATATACCTCTTTACTTTCAAATGCTTTTCCCTCATCTGCTCGTACAAAACTATAAACATATTGATATAGTTCAAATTTTTTAAATTTGTCCTCAAGAAATTTTTGCGGATCTGGTGCAGAATCAACATTAATTTTTATAGGAGTTCCAGTTTCGCCTATAATTCGTTGAAAATCCCATGTTACACCATTTTTCTCTGTCATAACTCTAATTATTGGATCTGTAACCATATTTCCATCAATAGGATTTACATCGAATCTATATGAAAATAATTTCTGATTTGATTTAGTGTATATAATTTTAATTTCTTGCTTGTCTGTCATAGATCCTTTTCCATAGCCTTTCTTTCTGTGTTTAGCACTATCTATAATCTTACTTTCAAATTCTTTAAATTTATCAGGAACTAGTAGTATAAAATCACTTTCTGTTTCTGAAATAGATATCGGATTGTTATGTACATCATAAAGTATATTCTTTTTCAAATAATTAGGATTTACTGTAACATACATTTTTTCATAAGCAGGTTTTATACTTTCTGCTCCATGTAGAATTGGGGAATAGCCAAGAAAGTCTGCCCAAATAGCACCTTCTTTATTTATATTATAATATAGCGGTACTTGCATATTATTTAACTTTGGTTCATCATTTATAATACCATTTGTAGCCCTTATACTCGGTATTACATAATATTTTTTTGTTTCTGCCCATTTCTTATAGTTATTGTTAAATACAGATTTGATCCTGTCATAATTTTGAAGTCCTTGATTCATTAAACTAAAGAGTAATAGAATTGTTACTACTTTTATAAACGAATTAAAAACTATAATTTCTTTTACAGGTAATTTGTTTTTAAGCATATGTATAATTTTAATATTATATATATATATAAACGGTAGTGATGAAATAACAAAAAATATTACTACTAATTCTATATTATTAATCAAAATAATTTTAAGAAAGTTTATGAAATAAGAATTATATTCCCTAAATAGATATAAGCTCATAATCAAATCCGCTGCTATTATTGCTATACATTGAATAAGTAATAGATTCGATATTGCTTCTAGCCAAATATCCTTTTTTGAATAACCTAAAAGCATTTGAACACCAAATTTTTTATATGACTTTAAAATGCTATATAAAATTAATACACCTATTATAAAATATAATACTGGTATAATCCATTTATTATAGTGATAACTAATAGTTAAATTGTTTTTAGATTCTACCACTATTTCATCAGTTTTTAATGATTCTTTTAAATCTTGTATAAACAAATCTATTCTATCCTTAGGAGCTAATTGTACTGTGCAATTACCTATAATTAAAAATTGATTAGTATCAATCATACTTTTCAAGGTGTTAATTTGAAAATTAGTTTTCCCGTCAAAGGATCCTAACTTTCCTATTTGCTTACTGTTACCAGTATTTTTTGTAGACAAAAATTTATTTGATTCATTTTCACTCAAATCAAAAATACGTCCATTTGTAACAAGAAAATTGTTAAAGTAATCTAAATTGTTAAAGTATATGTATTTAATTATTTCATCATTATCTCCAACTCTAGAAAAATATATATTTGCATTATGTTTATTTAATACTGCTACTATTTTATTATATATATCAGTTTGGGATCCACTGCCTAGACTACTTGGAAGTAAAATTTCAAATGAATTATCTAAAGTTTGTTCTACTTTTTCCATATTGTTAGATTGTTTTAAGCTTTCATTTTTAAACAATATAAAAAAAGAAAACATTGAAATAATTATTAATAAAATTACAATTATTTTTTTCAATGTTTCCCCTCCATTCAATGTAAAAATAAATTCGGAAACTCTCGTTCCCTGATATATCTAAATTTCAGAGGGACGTCTTTTTATTTCCCCCCCAAAATTCACGTCAAATTTGAAAAATAATTTCCAATATTTTTACTACATTTTACAATATTGGTTGACATACACCTTGACATTGTTGGTAAAAAATGTTGATCGTTTTTTATGGTGCTTATTACCAAACAACTAACTTTGTGAGGTGTTTCTTAATGTTAGCTATCTGGCGTTCTCATGCTGAATATCAATTATTCCTTATCAACAATTTACTCTCACTTTATACTCAGAGTAAAACTTCTTTAAACTTTTATTCTGAAGCTTTATCTAAACTTTATATTCTTGACTTAGATGTTATAAAACCTTTGATTCAACCTTGTTTTTCTAACACTGGTAAGCCATCTAACCAACAACCGGAAATATTTCGTTCTTTTATTCTTATGTCTGAACTTGGATATTACAGCATTCCAAAATGGATTGCTTTTCTTAGGGCTACGCCTATTTTGTGTTATGCCATTGGTGTTTCACCTGACGATGTTCCTGGTGTTGGCAACCATTATGACTTTATTAGATGCAAGAATCAGTGTTTCCAAGTTTAATATTATTTCTGTGTTAGATGACATAAATTCAAAATCTGCTTAGTTTTTCTTAAGTTAATAATTTTTTTAAAATCTGCTTATGGTAGGTTAGCTTTGCTATACCCATTTTTTAAATTATCTTGTCTAAAACTTTATACTTATAGGTACATCATACTGAAACTACTTACAATTTTAAATATTTTTACATATCTTGGCATCGGTAATTAGTTTCCGAATCCACTTAGAAATGAATTTTGCGGTATTCCTACGTCACGCTTCAAAAATATTACCACTTGGGGTTCTACGTTCAAAGCCCCATATTTTTTGAAATTTGAATATATTGTAAAATTCTTATGTTATTTCTCAAAAACATTCCCGAAATAGGGTACTTTCGGGAATGTTTTAACTTATATTTTCTGAAAATACAGGTTTGAAAGGTCTTAATTATAAAAGATCTAACCATCATTTATGGGAAAGTTGATATAAAATCAATTATTTAAGCAATATTATGGTAAATTTACAATTTTAAATTAAAAATTACGGGGGTTAGGACTTACAACCCCTTATTGCAACCATTTATAGACAAGCCAAACATTATAAATATAATGTTTGGTTTGTCATGTGATAATATTTATGATAATATTATAGAGCTGGAAATTTTTTATCTTACGTCATAACTTCCAGAAGCTTCTACGGCTACACCAGTATATGATGCATTCTCAATTGTTAAGTTTACTGGAACACCAAGAGAATGTACTGTGGAACCTAAACTAGTATCATAATAATATACGTTATAGTATGGATCACCAACGCGATGTGTAGCTGCAGGAGTTAAATTCCGACTTAATGCACTGCAATATAACCATACATTAACATACTTATAAGTTCCACCCATAGATGTTACTCTATGTGAAAAATATGCATCATTTGTTGTTTTATACCTATCAGCTAATACTGCATTTCTTGAAAGTGATGGCAGTACAATCCCTGAGTAACTATATGCAAATGCAGTTACTGGAATTAATAATGTACATAAAATTGTAAGTATAAGTATAGCTTTTTTACTTTTCATTTCAAAATCCTCCTTGACATAAATTTAGCTCTATAATATTAATAACTAATTTTACAATTTTTGAGTACATACTTTCTTGATAGATATTCTTTTATTTGATCTTTATCGGTAAAAATGTAAAGAATATTCTTTACTTCTTTTAAAGTATAATTCTTATTCTCATATGCTAAAATGTAATTAGAATCAAAATTAGAATCAAAAACAGACAAATCATCTTTAAGTCTATAAGAATTATTTTCCATATAAAAGAACTTTTTTGGTAATTTCTCCAATATCACATAATATTCCTTGTTTGGTAATAAAATATTATTTGAATATATAGAGATATCTTGAATGTTAATATTATCAGTATAATAAGTATTTTTATCATAAATACTTATTTTTTTTGCATCTATATTTCCTTGTAAAACTTTAACTACTTTTGCATCTAAAGCAATTGATTTATTAGATTGTTTAAGTTCCTCTGAAGTTCTAATCTTAACTACTATATCATTTGTATCTATTTTCTTAACATCTAATTTATATTGAAAAGTAGGTATTATTCTTATATTATTGTTCAATTTAATTGAAGTATTTTGATTTGTATAATGTCTATTTAAAAATGAAATTAGTATCATAACAATAACAATTAATATTGAAGCAACTACAATTTTCCTATTAGTAATCATTAATATCACCACTTCTCTTTATTTCCCCATCAGAAATTAAAACGAACTTATCATATTTATCTTTTAAATCATGTTTTTCATTTGTAGCAACAATTATTATTTTATTTTTTCTTTTAAACTGATCTAATATATTAAATAGCATATCTCTTGAATCATCATCTAGTGCTATTGTTGGTTCATCCAATAATAAAATTTTAGGTTCCTCCATTATTGCTTGTCCAATAGCTAATCTTTGAATCATACCTAATGAATATTTTTTAACTTGTTGGTCTTTTGATTCTAACAAATTAATTTCTTTTAGTGTTTTTATAATATGTTCATCTGATATCTTTTTCCTGATTGACGCTAATAATTTTAAATTTTCATATCCAGTTAAATTTGGATAAAATTTTGTAGTTTCAATAATTAATCCTAAAGATTCATAGAATCTAAAATCTTTATGCATTTCTTTGTTATCTATGTATATACTTCCTTGGGATGGGATTATTAGTCCGCTTAATGCTTTTAACAACATTGTTTTTCCACTCCCATTAGGACCTATAATGGCATATTTATATCCTTCATAAAAATCATAGTTTATATTTTTTAGAACTTCTCTATTTCTAAATTTTTTATATAAATTTTTTATTTTTATATTCATATTACAAATCACCTTCTTACTTAAAGTATATCTGTTTTTTTTAAAATATTATTCATAAATATTAATAATAAGATCACAATAATTATGGATTTTATATAATATATTTCTTTTATACTGGTATAATTAAAGTTATTTATTAGTTCATAAAAAAAACTTAATATTTTACTTTGATAAATTTTACTTGAATTTGCAATAAAAATAAAAATACCAATAATAAAAAATATATAAACATTTTTTATATGAATTAATAATTGTAATACAATCAATATTAAAAACAAAATTAAAGCATTAATACAACTAGATACAAAAAAGTTAATACCATATTTAATATTAAATTGACTATTAAAAAAAGCTGACACAATAATTAAATAATATAAGTAGTAATCTAAAATATATAAAAAATATTTTAATATATTTCTCAACATGTGATAAAAGATATTGGTGCATCTAGTTATAAATAGAATTTCTATATTATTAAATCTATCCAACCATATTAAAAAGAGTATTACTATTATGTTATATTTGATAAAATAACTGTTTAAAATATCAATTATATTATTTATATTTACATTGTAATTTAAAAATAAACAATATAAATAACTATTATTAGATGAAACTATAGCAATTATACTCATAATGAGTGCATATATAGATACTTTAAACCTACTAAACAACAATATCACTCGCCTTATTTAAAACTAGTATTAATACAAACAGACTGATAAAAATAGCCAAATATATAGGCAACGAATAGTTTATAGATAATTTATAGTAATTTAACATAGAAAATTTAAATTTTTCAAATAGAAAAACTTCTTCTACATACAACATTAAGGGTAAAAATCTAAGTAGTTTGTTTTCTGCAAAAAAATTTACTATGATAAATATGAGTAAAAAAATATTTGTTATACATATAATATTTATAATCAAATGAACTGCTATTAATACACCAAAATATGATATTAAAAAGAACATAAATAATAATATTATACTTATTAAGACATTAAAGTTTATAACAATATGTAAATATACTTTTTTATGTTCTCTGATTACTAATAATTTATTTTTATATTGAGCTATATAGTTCATTATAAAAATTAAAAATATGGGTAAATAAAAGTACATTATACTATAATTATCATATACTCCTGAGTATACTTGTTTATAATAAAGTACATTAGTTTTAAGTAAAATTATATATGTCAGAATATATATGCAAATAAAAGAATAAATTATATATACTCCTGAATTAAAAAATAATTTGTTAAACATATTCTTTCTCCCTTTTAATCATTAAAAAAAACAAAAAAATATTTATAACAACTATAATGATGGCATATATATTTATAAATTGTGGATGTTTTATACTTGCCGAAAAATTGGGATATAATAATAGATACAAAGAATCTCCTGGATTACCTAGTACTGATACAAATAATCCTCCAGCATTGTATATTAGTGTTGGCAATAAAATAATAATATATCTATTTTTTATAAATGTAGATATTAAATATGCAAATTGAGCAAATAAAACTCCATACAGAGCTATATAAGTATTTTTTAATACAAAAAATTTTATTGGACTCTTCAGTAGCAAATCAAAGTTAGTAATATCATGCATATAACTTTCTAGATTATAATCAGAAAACATACTATTAAAACTTATATTTATATTTCCGAAACTTATATATGATAACATAAGATTAAATCCAAATCCTAAAAAAGTAATAACAAAAACTATTATTGACATATATAGTATATTTTTAATATGATATTTAAACACTCCGCATTTCGCATACCATATATATGTTAAACTTAATTTTTCATCCTCTAAAAACATATCACTAAGCAAAAATACTGCAACTAGTGGAAATATAACCATCATATATATACCTGCTATAATATTATTATCTGGAGATGATAACATTGTAGAGCCAAAAAAATATATTTGCGTATTTGTCAATACATCTAAATAACAAAAACTTCCTAAGACCAAATAAAATAAAATAACAATAAAAAGTCTTCTTCTATTTATAATTCTATAAATCAATTTAATAAATCCCCCCCCCCAATACAAAAGGTATTGTCAAAAATTTTAATATAATTTCTGACGTAACCCTTTTATTTTCAACAATTTTATATAAATAACTTGCTCCCCCCAAACTTTTAGGGTAAATTAGTGATTTGCAAAGTCATAATTTCCAGCAAAGAAGAAAGGAGCAAGCTACAAGCATGATTAACGAGTTTCTTGTTAAATACATTATTTACCTACACAATATGATTAACCTATTATTTATTCTTTTAGTTGGCAAACCCATGTTTACCCCTGCCTCTGACGAACCAGTAAAAAAGGAATATAGAAAGCTTCAGGTAGACAAAATACCTATATTTGAAATACCTGAAAAGCTTGATTATAAAGTTCTTCTACATAACTATTTTGAAAGTCACAAGAAAGAACTTACACCTGTTAAGCCACGTAAGAATAAAACTATCATTCCTAAAGAAGTTAAGTGTCCTAAATGTGGTGCTCCCCACCAGTATCTTTACGATAATAATGGTGGCAGAGGTCAATACCTTTGTAAGGTATGCAACACAGTATTTAACCCTAAAAATTATTTTCAAAAGTCCGTTATTTTAAAATGTCCTTACTGTGGTAAAACACTTGAAAAAATCAAAACTCGCAAGGACTTTTATGTGCATAAATGTAAGAATGATGAGTGTGATTTTTATAAAACCAATTTAGCTTCAATGACTAAAAAAGAAAGAGAAGACTTTAAAAATAACCCTCACAACTATAAAGTTAGATATATAACTAGGGAATTTACTTTTGACTATAAGCCTTTTAGCAGTAAAAGCCCTGTTAAATCTAAAATTAGTCTGCCTAAAATAATGGTTTCGTCTCATACTTTAGGATTAATTATGTCTTACTACGTAAACTACCATATGTCTTCAAGACAGACGGCTTCAATAATGAGGGATATTCACGGTATTAAAATATCTCATCAAACAGTTTTAAACTACGCTGATGCTGTATCCCATGTGGTAAAGCCCTTTGTTGATAACTACAATTATGAGTTATCTAATTCTTTTTGTGGTGATGAAACATACATAAAAGTTAACGGTAAATGGCAGTATATCTTCTTTTTCTTTGACTCTGTTAAGAAAATTATTCTTTCTTATAGAGTTTCACCAAATAGAGATACTCTTTCAGCAGTTAAAGCTTTAGACGACGTTTTATCAAAGCTTAAGGATATACCTAAAAAACTAAATTTCATTGTTGATGGTAATCCAATCTACTTGTTGGCACAACATTTTTTCGCAAGCGAAGACATTAACTTCGATATTACTCAAGTCATAGGTCTTACAAACAATGATGACGTTTCAAAGGAATACAGACCTTTAAAACAGATAATTGAACGTCTTAATAGAACCTTTAAAGGCAGTTATAGGACAACCTGTGGTTTTAATAGTTCAGATGGTTCTATAGCATTTGTAACATTATTTGCTGCATATTTTAATTTTCTAAGAACTCATTCAACACTTAATCATAAGGTTCCAGTTCAAATACCTGTACTTCAAAGTCTTCAAACCATGCCAGCTCGTTGGTGTAAGCTTGTTGAACTAGCTCAAGACTATTGTATATCACAGGCTACCTCCTAAGATTTTATATCTATTTAGCTGAGCCCTAAAGCAGCTGTTGCCGTCAGCGAACCCTTGACAAACCGAATTAGACAAATTTTAAAATTGGTTTTCAGAGGGCTTTTTGTCATGTCTTTATATCTTTTCCCTTCGCCCTCTTCAAGGTAAAACAAAATTTGGATAATGTTTGTCAAGGGCAACTGCGGTTATTTGTAACAAACTTACATTTATGGGTGCCCTAAAAATTTATTATTTTATAGTTTTTCATAAACTTTTTACACTACCATACAAAATAAATAAATTTGGAAACTCTCATTCCCTGATATATCTAAATTTCAAAGGGACGTTTTTTTATTTTCCCTCTAAAATTCATATCAAATTTCAAAAATAATTTCCAGCTTTATATCTGTATTTTCCAATACTGGTTGTTATAAGCCCTAACATTATTGGTAAAAATATTCATTATTCTTTATGGTATCTATTACCAGATACATAACTTTGTGAGGTGTTTCTTAATGTTAGCTATCTGGCGTTCTCATGCTGAATATCAATTATTCCTTATCAACAATTTACTCTCACTTTATACTCAGAGTAAAACTTCTTTAAACTTTTATTCTGAAGCTTTATCTAAACTTTATATTCTTGACTCAGATGTTATAAAACCTTTGATTCAACCTTGTTTTTCTAATACAGGCAATCCCTCTAACCAACATCCGGAAATATTTCGCTCTTTTATTCTTATGTCTGAACTTGGCTATCACAGCATTCCAAATTGGATTGCTTTTTTTAGAGCTACGCCTATTTTATGTTATGCCATTGGTGTTTCACCTGACGATGTTCCTGATGTTGGCAGTTATTATGATTTTATTAATATGAAGAAAATTTTCTACAGTATCAGAAACACCAATGAACTGCTTTGCAACTTTAATAAAAGCATCCATTTTAAAATATTTATTTAATCCAACACCATGAATCTGCATACCATGAAGAACTTCCTGGTACGCCGCCTGAATATAATATCTGGGAAACAAAGTTACAGCAATCATCAGGATAATGATTTGTGTAACTAGGGTTATAAATATTCCAATATGAATTCATATAACTAACAGCACTACTTCTATTATAATTCGAGAATCCGCTTCCATACAATCTTCCTTACAATTATATGATGAAATACACTATATCATATAATTTATAAAAACAATGTTATAATTTACACTAGTTAATAAAAAATAGAAAAAATAATTCACTATAAAATTTCTTTTTCTACAATTTTAAGCCTTTTAATGGATAAATATAGCGTATTTTTGCCCAACTCTCCAAAACGGTGGAATAAGAAAGTTATTCATCTGTCTTAGATTTTGATATAAATTCAAAATTTAAAACTCTTAATTGCTACAAATTACTCTAAAAATCTAAACAACTTAATATTTTTGATTAGTAGATTTAAATTTATTTAACAATCGTTTTTAATATCAAGCTCACCACTAATTAACTTCTTTATTAATTGTTTTTCACCATATTTATTAAAATATTTCATAATTCTAGCACAGCATTTTTCATAAAAAAAGTCAGTACTATATGAAAGATTATTCATATTAAGATCAATAAATTGATCAGATTTCATATATTTATACTGTTTAGATAAAATAATAGCAAGTCCTTCATTTAACCATAGGTCAATAGAATTAACTTTTCTATATATTAATACATGAATAATTTCATGTATTAATATTCCTTAATTGTATTTTGTAACTATTCAGCTATGTTTGTAAAAAGGATGAATAGTTACATAATCAAAAATAGTTTGTGTCTGGTAAAATAAAAATACAGATACTTTAATACTCATAAAGATTATTTACTTGAATTTAAGATTAAGTAATCTTTACAATCTCCATTTTACATACTAAAAAACTTAATTCAATACAAATGGCATTAAACGTACTTTTCCTGTCATGAAATGTCATTAACTAAACATTTTCATGTATAATTTCTTTTCATGTCCGTTTTTTTCTCTTTTATGCCATTTGTATTTACATTTTTGTATTTTGATGTTATTTTATAAAAAAATATAGGCTAAGGTGAATTAGAGGTAACCGTAAAAGAATTGACGCCTTTTTCTAAAAAAGTTATTTTGATAAGATTACAGATATAAAGAATAAGGGAGGAAATCTGTAATGGAAATGAACTCTAATGAAGAGACTTGGAAAGAACTTTTAGAAAAATTTTCTTTTTACCAGGGAACTGTCACTGATTACTGCAAAGAAAATAATATAAGCAAAAGTCAATTCTATTACTATAGAAAAAAATTTAACAAGGAAATCAAAACAACATTTCATGCAGTAAAGATTAACCCTGAAATTTCACAACTTCAAAAAGAAAAAAATAATGATGGAGAAAACAACAGCATTAAAATTGAGCTCGGTAGAGCTAGTATCTATATTCCTTGGGAAAATGCCACTTTATTATCAGTAGTATTTAAGGAACTCTTAAGATCATGTTAAATATTGATAAGGTTGATACTGTATACTTAGCTTGTGGAAGCACAAATTTAAGAAAAAGTATAGATGGACTAACTCTTATTGTTCAAATGGAGCTTAATCTGAATCCTTTTGATAAAACTTTGTTTGTATTTTGCAATAAGCAGATGGATAAATTAAAAATGCTGCATTTTGATGAAGGGTTTTGGTTATATTACTATCGCTTAGAGAAGGGTAGGTTTAAGTGGCCAATGACAAAGGAAGAAGCTCTTAAAGTCAATATAGAGGAATTACGTTGGCTGTTAAAAGGATATGAGGTAAGGACTGTTTCAAAATTTAAACCCATTCAAGAAAAAAACTACTATTAGAATGATTGTGAAGATCCTTGAAACCCTTGAAGTATCAAGGGTTTTAGGGTATAATATAAGTATAAAATAAGAAGAGGTACATAGGATGGATGTCTTGAATTTTGAAGAGCAATTAGATGAAAAAACTAAAAAGATAATTTCTGACATGGAAAAGGAAATTGAATCTAAGGATAAAGAGATTAAGGATCTTAAAAATCAGCTTGAATATTTAAAAAATCAAGTTCTCAATAAAAACAAGAAGATATTTGGAAAATCAAGTGAGCAGGCAGATGCTAATCAGTTATCTATTTTTAATGAGTCTGAGCAGTATTATGATGCCAAGGCTGAAGAGCCAACCATGGAAGAAATAACTTATAAAAGAAAAAAGACATCAAGTTATGTTGGAAAGAAAGATAATCTAGCTAACTTAAAAAGAGTAGTTATTGAACATAAATTAGATGAGAATGAAGCTGTTTGTGATAAATGCGGTGAAAAATTGGTGGTTATAGGTTCTAAATCTAAAGAGATATTAAAGTTTAAGCCAGCAGAGCTGTACATATAGGAGCATAAAACCTATAGTTATGCCTGTAAAGGTTGCAAAGAAAAAGATGAAACCACTAGTATAATATCCACCAAGGCACCTAAGGGTTTACTGCATAAAAGCATGGCAGCAAACGAGCTATTAAGCCATGTCATATGTTTAAAATATCAATATGCACTGCCGTTATATAGGCAAGAAACCTATTTTCATATGCTTGGAGCTAGTATCTCAAGGCAAACCATGTCTAACTGGATGATAGATAGGAGCAGCATCAGAATTTGAAATTGTCTATGACATAATGAAAGATAAACTTTTAGAAAGTAACTATGTCCAGGCTGATGAAACAACTGTAGTTGTAGTTGATGCAAAAGGTAATGACTCTAAAGCTAAAAAGTATATGTGGCTTTACAAAACAGGTGCATCAGAGAATCCAGTTATACTCTATGACTACCGCTTAGAGAACAATATAAAGGATAATTATTATGCAAAGCGATATGAAACCAGGGTGGAAAAAATCAGCTCCAATCATCGAAGATTTTATAAAATATGTGGATATAGAAATAGCTAACGCACTACCTAAGAGTCCATTAGGTGAAGCTTTTGCTTATAGTCAAAAGCTCTTGTCTAGCTTTAGGTTATTCCTGACAGATGGCTTCCTGGAGATAGATAATAACGCCTCTGAGCGATGTATAAAATCCTTTGTTTTGGGAAGGAAAATTGGGTTCTCCATAATACGCCAAGGGGAGCTAGAGCCAGTGCAACTATTTACAGCGTGATAGAAACAGCAAAAGCCAATGGTTTATCCGTAGAAAAGTACCTGGTGTACTTGATGGATGTGCTTTCAAGCTTAGAAGATAAAGATAAAAATAAGGACACGTTGATAAAACATATGCCTTGGTCCAAGAAACTCCCTATGTATGTGTTCCTTCAAAATAAAGATATTCATAATTCAAAGAGCTAAGAAATCCAGTAGTTAAGCCATACTATAGTGCAGCTTTTACTACTGGATTTATTTTATCAAAAATATCATTAAAAATATATACGGAGATTTTTTACGGTTACAAATAGAGGATATGGATTATATAATATTAAAAAAAATAATAGAAAATAGCGGGGGAAAACTCCAACTATTTTTTGAAAACAATTATATAGTATTTAGGGTAATACTTTAAATACTATATTTTACTACATATCCATACATACTAATAATTTAATTAAATAAAACACTACGAACATGATTTTGCTAATATTCGTGTTAATCCTTACGGAACCGGACTTGTGGATTTCCCACATCCGGTTCTCATTATCAACCCGTAGGAAGAATATGAGACTGCTGATAGAAAACAAGGCACTATCTCCATTGATTTCAGTCATAGTAAAGATAAAAGAAACGATAAAAAACAAATGAAAATGAGAATTAGAACTACAAATAGAATTGTTGTGGACGTTAAAGTTCTCAGGAATTTTCAAATAAAGTTCATCCTATCTTATATTAGACATCATATTAACTATTTATAAATAGCCTTAATAGGATCTAAATTTGCCGCCTTATATGCAGGAATTATTCCAAAAATTATTCCCACGGTAATAGATGTAATAGATGATCCTATTAATATACCTATCGTCACAACTGGCTTAAATGGTAAAAAGATTCCTAAAATTAGAGATATCAAATATCCTATACTTATTCCGAGAATTCCACCTATACCAGTAATAAATATTGATTCTATTAAAAACTGTAGTAGAACTGTGCTTGGTTTTGCACCTATAGCTCTTCTAATACCTATTTCACGGCGGCGTTCTGTAACAGACACATACATTATATTCATTACTCCAATTCCACCAACAAACAAGGATATTCCAGAAACAACAGCTATAAAAATAGTTATTCCACTTATTATTTTCTCAAAAGCCTTAGAAACAGCTTTAGGATCTCCTTTAGTATAACTGCCTTTTACATCTGGATGAAGAATTTCTAATTCCTTTTTCACCTCTTTAAATACAGAGTCAGAATTAAATCCTTGCTTAATTTTAATATCAATTGAAGAAATTGATGTGTCATTTTCTAAAAGATTCTTTGCAAATTTAGGCACATAATCATACTGCATGGATAACATACCCGAGTCTCCGTTTTCGATACCAATAACTTCAAAGAACTCGTCCTTTATTTTAATTCCTTTCCCAATTCCCTCATTCACCTCATCTCCAAACAACGCTTTAGCATGATCCTTTGAGAGTACAACCACATAATGCTTAAAATCATTATCTTCCTGAGTTATTCCTCTGCCTGAAATAGAACCTGAACTTTTATCATAATCATTTATCGTCAAATAAGATTGTTTATCAAAAAAAGCTGCATTTTCAGTAACCCCCATTAGTCCCTCTAATCCACTACTGCTCTTACTAGCTTGTTCTACGCCGTCAATATTTTTTAAATCTTGAAAGTCCTTATAATCAAATGGTGTAGAAGCTGTTGTATAATTTAAATCTGAAGGCTCAAAATTAATGGTAATAGTATTTACCCCTGTGTCATCAGTCGATTGATTTACCTGTGCCTTTAGCCCTTCTCCAATAGAAAGGATGACAACTACAGAACTTATGCCAACAATTATTCCTATCATAGTTAAAAATACTCTAATCTTATGTGTACGTAAACTTAAAACTGCACTATATATAAGTTCCCATAGATTCATAGGTTGTCCTCCTCAGTAAAAACACCATCTTTGAGAAAAACACAATGAGTGGCATATTTTTTAAGATCACTATCATGAGTAACCATTATAATAGTTTTATTTTGTTTATTGAGTTTAACCAATATATCAATAATTTTTAGTCCGGTTTTCCAATCCAGTGCACCTGTAGGCTCATCTGCAAGAATAAGATCAGATTGGGTAACAAGTGCCCTGGCAATTGAAATACGCTGTTGTTGCCCTCCTGATAACTCATTTGGATAATTTTTGAATTTACTTTCTAGTTCAACATCTTCAAGACTTTTTTTTACCATATCAATTCTTTGATTGCTGTTATATCCTCCATGATATAATAGTGGAAGCTCAATATTTTGGGCCACTGTTAATGATTCAATTAAATAAAATTGCTGAAATATAAAACCAATATGATTATTTCTAAATGAACAGCGCTGATTCTCTCTCATTTCTGTAACATCTTGTCCATTGAATACATAACTTCCTTCATTAAAGCTATCAAGAAGCCCCAGAATATTTAACAAAGTAGTTTTTCCACTACCTGATTTACCCATTACAACCACAAATGAGCCCTGCTCCACTTTAAAATCAAGATTCTTTAAAATGTGATATCGGTTTTCATTCTGTCCATACCATTTACATAATCCTTTAATTTCCAGAAGATGCTGTGTCAATGCTGTTCCCTTCTTTCATTTCATCAGATGGATTCTTAATAATTTTATCATCAAAATTTAAACCGCTTTTTACCTGCATATATGTACTATTGTATTTCTCAACTTCCAAAGGAACTTTTTTTAATTTTTTATTTTCTACAAGCCACACGAATTTAACTCCATTGTTATTAAAAATTGAAGATGATGGAATTTTGGGTAACTCACTTTCATTAACGGTGGTGCCTTGTACATGAAAACCTGGATAAATTCCCTGCTGATTATCTATATCAATATAGACTGGATAATAAGACACATTAGCTCCAGAGGCTTGTATTAAATTCGATGAAGTATTGGTATTCCCTTGAGTTACCTGTGATTGTGATGGTTCCGTGCTAATAGAACTGATAGTGCCATTAAACTCTTGGTTTGTGCCATAAACACTAATCTTTATCTTTTGATTTACTTTAAGTTTTAATATATCCTTTTCACTAGCGCTGGCTATTACCTGCTTCTTAGGATCAATTAGTGTCAAAACAATTTTATTAGTATTATCTTCATTATCTGCTGTTATTGAAATAATGCCATCAAAAGGAGCTGAAATTGTGGTATAACGTTTATCTTTAATATCATTTAACTGTTGTTGTACACTCTTTTCACTATTAACTCCAGATACTTGCATGTTATTTTGCTCACTTGAGATTGTATTTGATTGAGTTTGAATATTATTAAGCTGCTGAGTAAGAGTTTCGTATTGCTCAATCATTTGTTCATTTTTATAAGTAAATAATGTTTGTCCTTTTTCTACCTGCTGTTTATCTTCAACATTTATTTTATCAATAGTTCCTTTAGTTGTGTCTTCAGTAAAATTTACTTTTTTAGAATATTGAACTTCTCCATCTAAAAATATGTTCTGTTGTGATGGAATAGTATATACGTCATATTTTATATTATTCTTGTTTACATTTTGCTTATTGTGGTTCAAAAAAAATATTATAACAAATAATATAGCAATTATAAAAATAGCAGAAATAATAATTAATGTTTTTTTTCTATCTTTCATGAGTTCATCTCCTTATATATTTTTATGTATTTTAATGATTACGCATTGTATATGATATTATATAATTCCTGTTTTAACTTCATAGCAATATACTAGACTATATTTTAAATTTACAAAATCCTCTAATAACGCTCTCGATACCTTACAGTTAGTATTTGAAAATGTGATTACGAATGATGATGAAATCTTATAGAAAATATAAGAAACTGTTTTTGATATTCTTGGAGTTTGTTATAATCGAACTCAAGTAAGGTTGATATTATACCATAAATTTATATTATCATCCCATAAAATGGTTTAAGTACTAATTCTCTTTATAAACACTATCAAATTTATAAAACAAGACTGTTATTAGTAAAGTAGGTATTAAATCAAACTCCAATATTATTCAATATGGCTTAAGCTTGGTTGCTATGCGATACATTCCCCTTAAAGCTAAACATATAAATATTCTTAAGAGATGATTAAAACATATAAAACAATAACTATAACTGCTGTATTACATTACTACATAAATATCTCTATATCCAAAATATATTAGAAACATAGGAGACTAACATCTCTGAACAAAGTATTTATAACAAATAAACATCAATTGTAAAGTTTTACATAAACTTAATTCTAAAAGGAAAATAATCGAACAAAGCATCCATGCTTTATACAAATACATATGTCCAAAATAGCAGATAATACTACTATAATTTGGTAGAACAACAATAATTATTAAAATGATTACTATTATTGTACTAATACTTATAGTAATGCCATAAAACATTAATTTAATCAGCACGCACAATATCAATATTAATAACTCTGCAAATATAAAGATAAAGGTGCTTTCGAGTAAAAGTATCAAAAAACTTATAAATGAATGTTGAAAAAAAAGTGCAGGTACAAAAAAACTTACAATGGAACCTATATTAATAAAAACAGTACTATCATTTAAAATTATACTAATAAAAATTTCTTTATAGTTTATAGGTAAAGTAAACAAAATTTTGATATCATTTATGTTTTTTATTTTACTAGGTATTGTAACAATGGCATATATTACAATTATCATAACAAAATATCCACTAACAACAATATTTTTTTCAATTTTATCTAAATAAATTAATTGGGATAAAGAATTAAATAATATAATATCCATAATTATTCCTAAAGATAAATAAATCCCAGTAACAAATTTATTATCTGAATTAGGATGATTTTTCCGTTTAAAAAAGTCCATTAAACATAATATAGTATCTTTCATATTTCTACTTCCTCAAAAAAACTTGATTGGTTCATCAATTTCTTTTCCAATGTTCTTAGAGATATTATATAAAATATAATACTCATAGGTAAAAGTACAAGATAACTAATAATACTTTTTATGGTTATAAATAGTATTATTACAGAAAATGGTATTATAATTATTAATTGAAAAAAACTCTGTTTGGCACTTTTTAAATTTTCAATAAAACTATCTGTAGGGGATATCTCTTTTTTATGAAGAAAAACTACTAAGATATTTGACATAGATATGGAACATATAAGAGCCGATATAAATTTAAAAATATCATTTGTATTAATACCTGAAATGGATTTACTAACTAAAAAAAGCAAAATAATTACAGTATACTGAATTAAATAGATAATTATAGCTAAGAAATTTTTACCTAGTATAAAAGCTTTTATACTTATAGGTAATGTAAATATAAATTTGATATCTTTTAACTGTTCATCACCTAGTAATGCCCCAATCATATAAGATACAGCTTGAATAAGAATAATTAGCATAAAAAATTGAAAAAAGGAAGTCTTATTTTTTATTCTACTTATATTTAAATTAAATTTGTATAGTAATAATACTATGCAAACTATACCTAGTAATAAATATTTTTTTTCTTTGCCTAAAAATCTTTTAATATCATTTAACATAATATCAAACATCATATACACCTCACCAAGATAATTTTTTATTTAATTTATCCTCCTTATTTATTAATTTAATAAATATTTGTTCTAAAGATAAATTTTTATACTGATTATACAACTCATCAACAGTATCATTAAATTTTATAGTTCCTTCATTTATAACTACAACATCAGTACAAATATCTTCTATTAGTGAAAAATCGTGAGAACTTATAAATATAGTCACTCCATTTGAATTCATTTGTTTTAAAATATTTTTTATAACAATCCTAGAAGGTAAATCTATACCATCTAAAGGTTCATCTAATATTAACAATTGAGGGCTATGTATTAATGCTCCTCCTAATAAAGCCTTCTGTTTCATTCCTTTAGAAAATTTCCTCATAATTTTATTTTTATCTTTTTGTAAATCCAAAATATCTAATAACTCATCTATCCTATTGTAAATATCACTTTTTTTTAATTTAAATATGCGACCTATAAAATTCCAATAATCAATTACATTCAAATGTTGAAAAGCAACTATTTGCTCTCCTACAAATCCAATTTTCCTTTTAATGTCATTACAATTCTTCTCATTCAACTCTTTGCCAAATATCTCCACATACCCAGAACTTTTAGTAATTAATGAAGTTAATATATTTATAGTTGTAGATTTTCCTGAACCATTCTCACCTGCAAATCCAGTTATTGATCCACTATTAATTTTTAGTGTTATATCCTTTAAAGCAGTCATTCCTTTTTTATAAGTCTTAGTCAATTTATTACATTCAATAACTATCACTTTTTATCACCCCTATCTAACAAAATATTTATACATTTTGTTATATTAATTATTATACAGTTAAAATTTTTTGGGTTAACAAACTTATTTTTTTATTACTAAAATAAAGCGATGGCTCTTTTTGTTTAATAATATCACACTTTTATCGTGATGGATATTTTTACAGCCCTTTTTACTGGTAGTTAATAACTAAAAAATATGTAAACTATATTTGTGTCGCTGAATAATTAATACTCTGTAATTTTTTACTTAAGAATTTATATTATAGGATACGATAATGTTCTAGCTCCTACATAAATTTATTGTTTAATCATACATAATGAGGTAATATCACTATTTGTATCACCAGGGCCAAAGTAGAACCCTTATATTTAATTTATCACGTGCTATTAGAGTCCTAAAATAAGTGAGGTACGATAACTATTAGTATTAGCACAGTCTTATAACAATATTTCTGTATAAATATCGTACATAAGCCATCATATTACTCTTGTAATACTATATTCTGAGTATTACCTATTTACAGAACTTACGCATATAAACACAATCCCGCATAAATAAAGTGTTTAAGCACTTAATTTTTGCCAAATAACTTAACAACAACCCCTAACTAGGATTATACGCTGTAAATATACTGATTCTACTTACTTTATAAAATTCGCATGAACACTGTTATTTAATTACAAAATGCTTTAAATGTGTTATAAGGTAACTTTAATAAATAGCTTATTTTATCTAATTTATTAAAGTTGCTTTGTTCCTAGTGACACAGATGCCTACTCTACCCCTAATGTGAATATATTTACCGACTTTAGCTTTACTATAATATTTTCAACTTCTTAAAGTTGTGCTATCAATAGCATGAATTCCAGTCTATGAATTAAATCATATATAAACTATCCTTAACCATTCTTATGTGAATTAGTAGTTTTTTGCAAAATCATTATATTACAAAAGAACGACTTATTCATTTTTACAATTTCTGTTTATTCGATAACATACATGTTAATTAAATATTATTTTAAAAATAAATTAAATATTATACTTATAATACATATAATCATATATGGACCCATAAAAGCTATAGAAAGTTTTAATTTACTCGTATCTTTAAAAACTTTTTTGCCGAAATTATACAATAAAGATAAGAAAAAAACTAATTGTGCAAATCGATTAATCCACGCAGAAGCATAAGACCACTTTGCTGTAAATTGTACTACAGAAAGACTCATGTAATTGGTAAATTTCAACACAATTAGTGAAAGTAAAAAAACACATATACCTTTAATAATTGAAAAAATACCTGCAGTATTTAAAAAGCTTCTAAAAGGTATCTTCTCCTTAAATTTTTCTTCACTTAAGATAAATGTCAGTATCCAATGAAATATTACCATTTCTATAATAAAGGTTATAATTTGTAGAAGTGGTGCAACAAATGTAACTCCTATTAAGGTATTATTAATTGTAATATTACTCGCCATTTCCTCATTTGAACTTAATACATACTTACCGAGATAAGAACCAATAGATACTTGTAAAAAGCCAGAAATATACATGCATAAGTAAGCTATTAAAGTTGTATATTTTTTTTGTTTTTTATAACTAATTTCTTGGTTTTTTAAATTCATAACAGCACCTCTATGTTTATTTTTTGTTAAATAATGTCTCAAAAAAAGGCAAGGACCAATAAACTTCCAAGAATGACGATAACATTAAAACTATTGCTATTAGACTCACAATTCTAATAATCTTATAACTATAATAATGTGCATATACCTTGCGTACAATTCCATCTTCATTTTTAAATAAATATCTAATCCATGCAAAAGTTATTTTAGTTGATATCCACATTATTAATAAAATTACAAATATTTCTCCAATTCCATGAACCGAAATGCCTAATAAGGCTTTTGATACTGTCGTAGAGTATAAAATCTGAATTCTATATATACCCATTCCGATAGAAAAAAGTTGATAACCACATGCCAATAGTGATATCGGTCCTAATAAAGCAAGTCCTAACAAAAGAATATTAGAAAAGAAATTTCTAATAAAAATATTTAAGAATCCAAAACCTTCCCTTTCAGGAATAAAGTTTTTAGGTGGTTTGAATGAATTTGCTGAAATAAAATATCCTAAAATTATTATTCCAACTGCTATTAAAAAAAATATTATTTTGTTTTTATGTTTTATCATATAAAATTTACCTTCTAAAAAACTTAATTCAATACAAATGCCATCAAACGTACTTTTCCTGTCATGAAACGTCATTACTTAAACATTTTCATGTATAATTTCTTTTCATGCCCGTTTTTTTCCCTTTTATGCCATTTGTATTTACATTTTTGTATTTTGATGTTATTTTATAAAAAAATATAAGTTAAGGTGAATTAGAGATGATAATGAATCTAGCATTAAAGCTAACCTCTTTTATTGAAAAGAATAGTGACATCAGAAATAATGACGATTTAGAAAAGATAAACTATTCAATACAAACTGTCATAAGTGAAACATTTAAAGCAGTAATACTAATCATACTATTTTTAGCACTTGGCAAAATAAACTATTTTTTATTTTCTATGGCAATTCTATTTTCTATAAGAATTTTTTCAGGTGGTAGTCACAGTAAAACTACGGTGAAATGTTTATTATGGTCATCTTTATTTTTTCTTATTACTTCACTAATTGGACCTTTGATACCTAAATTAAATATTTTAGTGTATTATACTGCAGCTTTATTTAGTCTTATAGTAATTTTCATCAAAAGCCCTTGCCCAAATAAAAACAGACCTATTAAAATTCAAGAAAGAAGATGGTATTATAAATTTATTTCCACCTTCTTCATGATATTTGGGTTAACTATTTTATTTTTTTTCATAAAGGATTTAACTTATTTAAACTGTGGATTCCTAACAATTTTACTTCAAATATTACAATTGATACCTAAAAAAGAAGGAGTGTTACTATGAAATCCAAAAAACTCTCAAAACTAATTGCAAATAAGATAGGTTTATGCTTAATTGCATTTGCAAGTATAGTGGTTACAACTAATTGCTTTGGATTTGGCGGAGAACCAACCCCACCCAAAAGTCTTTTAAAGTGATATTTTTAAACATATATTATTATTTTCAAAAGATAGTTGAATTTTACCACCCTTAGATTCAACTATTTTTTTTACGTTATATAATCCATATCCCCTATTTTGTCCTTCCTTAGTTGAAAAACCTCTATTGAACATCTCGTTAACATTTTCTAATTTTACTAAGTTTACACTATTTATAATTTTTATTATATTTTTATCTTTTTCATTGAATATATTTAATGAAACAATCTTATCAATGCTGTCACTTGATGCTTCAAAGGCATTGTTTAAAATATTAGTTAATATTTCCGAAAGCTCATGATCCTTTACTTTCCATTGTGTTAAATCATTATCTACAAAATACTTAAAATCTATTTTACTTTTTTGCGAATCAGTAATCTTACTGTATATTATTGATCTTATTATTAAATTATCTATGTAAAAAACATCTTCAATATCCTTAGTTACCTTATTTAAAGATTTTATATAAGTTATTAAGTTCTCTCTTAATTCTCCTTCGTTAGCTACTTCTATAATACCCTGTATAGTGTTTAAATGATTTTTAAAATCATGCTGCTTACATCTAACTTCTTCCGTAATATTCTCAATAACAGGACCATATCTATTATGTATTTCTATGATCTTTTTCTCTTCATCTATTTTTACTATGTTATAACATAAAAATAAATTTAGGAAAAAAATTATTATTATCATAGTCATAAATGCAATTATGTTATTTAAAATTATTTCTTTATTGTATTCCCAAACCATTTTACAAATTACTACATACCCAATAAAATTTATTACAATATAATACAATATTCTAGAACTTATATCTGTAATACTATATATGTTTTTTTGTGGTACAAAATAATATATTATTACAGAAAATAAAAATACAAAAGCTTGTACAATACTATCAAATTCAAAGGATTTTAAATATATCTTTGAGGTAAAAATCTTTAATATAAATATTACAATTAGTTGTAATATCATTATAATTAATAAGGTTATTACAAATTCTATAAGAGATTTAATAAAACTTTTATTATGAAAAAGTGACATTAAACATACTAAAGTCACATAACTCAAAATTATATTATAATTTATAGGTAGAAATGTAGTTACAGTCATTACAAAAGATGACATAAATATTATTGCTAAATTTTTGAATAGAACTTTTTCTTTTTTCAAACTAAATTTACACCATAAAATCATAAAAGCACTTAACTCAATAAACGTACTAGCAAAAGAATATATCATCTCCATTCCCTTCATCTCCTTAAATATCATCTCTAATAAGTAAATTTTTAAAGTTTCTTAAATTTTTTCATCACACTTTCTTTAAAATTATAACTCAAAAGAGCTTTTTCTTTACAATTATTAAAGCAAATTTCCCACAACTTACTAGACACAGCTTCAATTTTATTAATAAAGTTAATATTTACGGCAAAGGACTTATGACTTTGTAATATATAATCACAATCTATCATTTCTAGAGCTTTGACTAAAGACAGCCTCTTTGCCTTATACTTGTCATTTTTAGTATGTAAAATTATTCTTCTTAAATCTACTTCCATAAAAATAATTTCATCTATATTTAACTTTATGCTTATATTATTTTGCAAATCAAAAACCACATGCTTTTCTTTCTTTGTCAATGGGTTATGTGTACGTCTATTTGAAGTTAAAAGCTTGGTCATTTTAATTACTTCATCTTTATCACATGGTTTTAATATATAGTCATAGCAGTGAACTTCTTTAAAAGCTTTAATCATGTATTGTATATGAGTTGTTGTAAAAATTATCCAATTAAATTTATATTTTTCAATCTTTCTAAGTTCCAAAGCCAAATCCAACCCTGAAGAATTCTTTAGAGAAATATCTATATAAAAAAAGTCTATATAAACTTCCTGTAAAATTTTTAAAGCTTCTTCTTTAGATTCTGCTTCATAAATCTTCAAGGTTTTATCTGCTTCATATATCATTTTTATAAGGTTTCTTCTCTGTATATCATTATCTTCAGCTATTAATATATTAATCATGTTAGCCCCCACCACTTAAATTAATTATTCAAAATACTACAATTATCCTCATATATACAGATTAACTTACTTTTCCCTTATTTTCAATATAGATTCTTATAATTAGTGCCCATATCCCTCAATATGTCATAAATATCTAAACTTTGGATGATTTAAATATTTAAAAATACCTTTACACATATAATGAAGATTTATGTTATAATTCAAATTACAAGTACTATTTTACAATGAGTTTGTTTATATGAACGAATTTGAAACAAGAATAATTGATGTAAATGTTAAAGATATAAGATTAAAATTAAAAAACATAACTGCCTTTAATGTAAAAAAATCAAATAAATAATATATATGATTTTAATAATAGAGCATTGATAAATAACAAAGATATGCAAGAATAAGAATAGTTGATGACTTTCTTAATAACTCTACTCATTACTATATGACTACCAAAAAATTATTAAGTCAAGGAACATATAAAGTAATAGAAGAAAATGGAACTGAAATATTAGATGTTGATTCTGGTGAAAAAATATTTAAATCACTTGGTTTAGAACTTGTCCAATCAATAAAAAAATATAGAGAAAGCTACAAATATAAAAATACTCTAATAGAAATTGACATGCGTGTTGATTAACCAATTTTCACCATAAACAAATTTGATAATTATTGATATTTCGAAGTAATAAGTCAATAATTATCTGGACCTCATCTTGAAGTGTACAACTAAGAAGTTTCTTGATAAATTCGGGAAATGATAATTTAACGAATTCTAGACTTTGAAATACATTAACATCAGAAAAATGAAGTAATATATACGCAATTAAAGCTATAAGAAGTTGACTGTAAACGAGAACATACATAGATTTGTGTAAAATAGAATAGAAATGATAAAAACTAATTGGAAATTATTATAGGATACGTTTCCATAGTAATTTTTGTTTTTTAGGGAATAACTAAATGATGAGATTCTATAGCTTTGTAATAATAGTATTGTTTGCAATAATAACGCATTGTGTTAGATCTTGCATTCCAAAATATTGGATTTTAAAAAAACACAAAATGTCCCTATGCTAAATTTAATATTTTTAATGTGTTATTTGCTTCACCTAGCCCAAATACAGCTACTCTATCATCAATTTTACAAAGTCAAACTATGCTTTTTCAGAGGCCATTGTGGCAATTTCCTCTACAATACTAATTGTTATAATTTCTGAATCTGAAAGTTTGCAGTCAAAAATATTTCTTCTGTTTTTTATAGAATCAGGTATTATTTCATTGTAAATATCATCTATCAAAACAAAAGCAGCCATAAAAAAGTCTTTTAAATTATCAATTTTTTCAGTATTAGGGGTTTGTGTAGTAATGGAACAGAAAACGGCTATAAGCGTGTAAAAATTTTACACTTATAGTCGTTCTCAATTTAACATTTTATTACGAATAATATTTTGTATAAATATCCAACTATTCTGAAGACTTCTTAATAAATTCCATTCCAAGTTCTAAATCGCTTTTTGTCATCATTTTTTCAATAGTTCCTGATTTAAATTCTTCAGTTAAAACTAAAATATCAGTTAAAGCCTTGTTCCACTTTTTCACTTGTCCTTGAAGACGGGTAATTTCATTTACCTGAACAATTGATAGCTTATCTCCTTGCCATCTAGAAAGTTGATTTTCATATATCTAAATAAAATCTTGTTAATCTTTAAAAGCCCTAATAATCAGGCTTATGGTATAGTCATCTAATACATAAGTTTTTGAATGAGCTTCCAATAAATCATTCAATTGATTTTCAGTCTCTGCAACTTGCTCATCTATCATACTTGCAATCATATGTAAATTATTTATGGGCTTGCCAATTGGGTTCTTGTTTATTAGCCATAAATTATCCCTCCTATTAACTTATCTCTTCTATGTTTACAAGGGGTCGCAATTCACCATTCGCTATTGCTTCAGACAAATTAAATGAATATTTACCAACAATATTAATATGGTCATACCTTAGTGGTGATAACCGTTAAATATCTTCATATTCAAGGATTTTATCCTTATCACGTATAGCATCAAGGACTAGTCCTATATATTTTGTATTCCAAATAACAATTGCATTTACTATAAATCCCAAAGCACCTAATTGATCTTCTTGTCCCTCACGATAATTTTGATGTAATTCACCTTTTTTGCTATTCCATAAAGCTCTTGCCAGGCTATGGCGGAATTCTCCACGGTTTAGTTGAGTTAGAATCTTGCGCCTGTAAGCTTCGTCATCGATATAGGTAAGATTGTGCTTAGTTTTAAATATTCGTCCTAATTCACCAATAACTTTTCCTAGCATTATCGGTTTACCACCATGCTGCAATGCTTTGATAAGCTGTGTTGTATTTACAGTTCCAAGCATAAGAGAGCCAGCTACCCTCATAAAATCATTCCAATAGCGAATTATACGCTCTTTATTGATTCTATTTTTTGAAAGCACATTCAATATACCGTAATCAGCACTAGAATCTATTCACCAGAACTTTGATGAACCAATATCTGCTGCCTAAAAGACCAAATAAACCGAATACAATATCGCTATAACCAGCAGTATCTGTCATAATTTCCTTGGGTTGCAACTCTGTTTGCTGTTCCAAAACGAGTTTAAGAAGATATAATGAATCCCTAATGATTCCAGGAATCACTATGCCATGCAAACCTGTAAATTGATCGCTTGTATAGTTATAGTATGTTACACCTTGACCTATTAATGGGGCAAAGTTAGATAACATTCGAAGTGCTGAGCTAGAACCTTTGGTAGAAAAGCTTAAGGATACAGGCATGGCTGAATATCAGGAACTGTTAATTGAAAATTATGTTGAGGATATTATAAAAGTAAGCTTGGGAGACTAGTCCTCCTGAGCTTGGATACGTGATAGAAGCAAGTTGGGCATTTCAAGCCCAACAAGGTTACCTGATACCTGTAAGGTTTGCTGGAATACGTTAAAATATTTTACTGTTTTTTTGAATACCAATTTTTGAAGAAAAATTAGAGTTTTTTTGCTTGGAAGTGGCTATTTGAGCTAATCTATTTTAAATATCCCTTTTGTTTTACCCAAAATTTGCTCATGCGTAAGCATGGCTGAGTAGTTACAATACCACATAAAAGTGCAAATGTAAACAATTATGGCATGAAAGATAAAAAATGAGCATAAAAAGAATATTTATGTGTACAAATTCTTTTTATGCTCATTTTTTTCCCTTTCATGCCTTTAAGGTTGTATTTATTTTTTTATTATGTAAAATATACATTATAAGGTATTATTATATTAAACATATAGATTATAAACTGCTTCTTTTCTATACTTTCCACCATATTGCTTTCAATTAAATGCAATTGAACACCTTCGGAGAAATTTACACCAATTGGACAAGTTACTTCTTAAGTAAACAATATATAAAAGCTCGCATATAATATAAAATTCATCCAACACTTAGATAAATAATCTATATGCAAGTATGCAAAATATTTTTTAGAATAAAATTTAATTATTCAATATTGAACTAAACGTCTATTAAAAATGTAAATTAAAAGTAATAACCCATATGAAATTAAGGTGCCTTAATATATATTAATTAAAATTATGGGTAATATCAAAGAAATACAAAAAAATATTCTGATAAATTATTATTAATCAATCATCTTGCATAATCATACCATTTATTTTATTGGTGATATGAGTGAAAAATAATTTATACCCCAGAGTATTGATAATACTAGTATTAGGAATATTTTAAAAAATTATTTTTGATAGTACCTATTATACGAGTATTCCTGTAATAAAGAGTTTTAGACTTTGAATGAAATAAAAAAACCTGATATAAATATATTGTGTCACTTGCAAGAAGACAACAACAATCTATATCAGGAGGAAAACAATATGAATAATCGAATTATAGTTCCTAACACATTAATATTAGGGATAGACATAGCAAAGGAAAATCACTATGGTCAATTTGTAGTAAATGGTGAATATATAAAAAAGCCGTTCCTTATAAAGAATACCAGAGAATCTTTCGAATGTCTATTAGATTCAATCAGACAATTAAAGGCGAAATATAACTTAGATTATGTATTAGTAGGAATGGAGCCAACAGGTCACTATTGGAAGAATCTTGCTTACTACTTAAAAAGTCAAGGGATAGAGCTATGCTTGGTCAATCCATATCATGTTAATAAAATTAAGGAGCTTGAAGATAATAGTCCAACTAAGAATGACAAAAAAGATGCCAAGATTATTTCTAAACTTATATATCAAGGTCAATACCTAAACTGCATGTTTGAGGAAGAACTCTACGTAAATCTTCGATTATGCAGCAACAATAGGCAAGAGCTAAAAAAACAGTTTATCTCAGAAAAAGTAAGACTAATAGCGCTATTAGATGAATACTTTCCAGAATTTAAAAAGATGTTTTCAGATATCTTAGGAAAGTCCGCTTTATGTATACTGAAAACATGTCCTTTCCCACAAGATATAGTGAATATAGGAGTTTCTGAGCTTACTCAAAAGCTTCTAGATGCTACACATAATCGTGTTGGATTTAAGAAAGCAGAGCTGGTTTTTAATGCAGCTAAAACTTCAATAGGAGTGCCTGTAGGGCTTGAAGGGGCCAGATATAGATTAAGGCTTATTTTAAGGCAATTAGAAGCTTTACAAAAGGAACTAGATGATGTGGAAAAGCTCATGGAAGAATATCTTTTGCAGACAGGTTATTCAGAATATTTACTTAGCATAAAAGGTGTAGGCATAGTAACAGCTGCGGGTTTTCTAGCTGAAATTGGAGACATATCAAAATATGACAGCTATAAGCAAATACAGAAAGTGGCAGGACTTAACTTGAAAGAAACCAGCTCTGGCATGAAAAAAGGTAAAACTAAAATTAGTAAAAGAGGTCGTTCAAATTTAAGAAATATTCTATATCAGGCAGCAACTGTTATGGTAGCTAAGAATGCTGCATTTAAAGAAATATATACCCATTTAACGAAAAGACAGGAAAATCAATTAACCGGAAAACAAGCAATAGTTGCACTAAGTGTAAGACTTATAAAAGTTATGTACACTTTATGCAAGAAAAAAACAACATATACACATGACAAAGTTCATGGGTTGACAAGTTATCAACAAGCAGCTTAATTTAATATATGCATAGGTATATTGAAATTTATAGTTCTTTGAAAAGAGTAAGGCAAAGCACGTTCAAACCCCCATAAGGGCTTAATTGACCCAGTATACGAGGATTAATGCTAGCACCTGCTCTAAAATGCAGAACGAAGGAATGTAGAGACATAGATATGTACTCCGTGAGACATGGTAGGGTAAGCATTAGAGCTATATAGGTGTGTTTCCTTCAAAATATTGGAATATCACTTACACTCTTATGCACACGTTCAACCTTCTCCATCCAGTATTACCTATATATTCAATATACTCACATATTTAAATTTAACCACTTGTTTATAAATAATGAAATTCTATGAAAATAGAAGTAAATAAAAGATAAATTAAAATTTATTGAGGTAGGGAGGATTAATAATGAAAAAATTTTCAATTATGTCAATAATATTATTGGCAATTACACTTTTCATTGGTTCTGGTAATGTTTCGGCTAAAGATTGGGGTATAACACTAAGCCCAGCTACTATAGCTACGGGTGGAGACAACTGGGATTATAAACATTATAATACTTCAAGCTATATATCATTAACTCGCATTGTAGGGGGACCATCGTACTATATTAAAGGAAAAGCTGTAAATGCAGATAAAGAGAGTAGAAGTGATTATATGTTAATCCAACAAGGTGCGGGAGCAGTATATTTAACTAATGATACCATGGGGGAAGGTTATAAATATTGGGTTTTAGCAAAGAACACTGTTTTTGAAACATCATATAGATGGGCATATGGAGAATTTGGATGGTAATCTCATTTTAATATATAACAATTTACTCTCTAAAACATATTTAGCAGCAATTGATTATGAATAAAAATAAATTTTGAACTATTGATATATTAAATATTAATAGTTCAAAATTTAAAAAATATTATTTTTAATATAAAAAAGAGGAGAATAATTTAATGTTAGTAAATGAATTAAAAAGAGCTCTAAAGAGTAAAAAATTTTTAATAATAATTATTATTGGACTTTTAATTCACTTTTTAGGTTTATATATAGAAGTAAAAGACTATATTTTTTTTAATTATAATGCTCCTGACTTACAAACACCAGAAGCACAAGCTAAAATAAAGCATATGATAGAAAATGTGTTTAATATTTATGCCGTCTGGTTTAGTATTTTTCAACTATATATAGTTGCAATGCCAATTATCTCAGCACTTCCGTATTCATTATCATACTTAGAGGATAATGAATATGGAATTATTAAATATATAGATGTGAGAGTTAATCATAAAAAATACCTAATTGTAAAAATATTAGCCAATGATATAGCTGGGGGGATAGCTGTTGCACTTCCTACAATTATTATGACATTATTCATTCATATTTTCTTCAAAGGAAGTATAGATGATTTCTATGGGAAAGGCGTATATGGAGGAGCATATACTTACTTATTAACATATAGTTTCTGGCTATATAGTTTATTACATATTTTTATAGAATTCATATTTGGTTTTGCTTATGCTAATATTGCATTAACAGTATCTGCATTTATAAAAAACAAAATTGCCATAATGCTTTCACCATTTTTATTTTGGATTGGTGTTAGTGTAATATTTAATTTTTTGAATATACCGCAATATTCGACAGAACGTATTAATCAATTTTATATAATTCCCACAGTAAGTATGCAGGAAATCTTTATAGAACTAACATTTATAACTCTTATATCAGCTTTATTATTTATTTTTAAATCAGGAAAGAGGACTATCTATGAATGTTAATTTTAAGAAGCATACGATAATAAATCTAGTTAAACTAAATCTAAAAACATATAATCTATTAAATAGAATAATTTTTAGCTTAATACTTTTTGTGATTATTTTATATCAAATTCTATATAGACTAAATACCTTTGGTATAACATATGGCTTAAATATAAATTTTTGGGATGGAATTTTTAGAGTTTTAAGTTATCCTATGTTATTTTTGGGATTATATTTTCCATTTATAATAATGATTACATCATCATCTAAACATACTAAAAACAAGTATATTACATTTATAATGATAAGAACTAACAAAAAAATTAATTGGATAATTAGTAAAATAATTACTAGTTTAATTCTAAGTTTAATATTTGTAATCACATTTTTTTTATCGGTTTTCACAATTAGTTATATTTTTTTTGGATTTAGTACTAATTGGAGTATAACTATTTTAAATCCCAATAGTTTAAAATTAGTACGTGAATTATATGTGAATAGCTTTGTTTTTCAATTAATACCTATAAAAGCATATTTTATTTCATTTCTGGAAATTTATTTATGTACAGTTATAGTTATAAATATTAGAGATATACTTATAAATTACATATCAAAGGTTTATATAGTAAATTTAATTCTAAGTGGTTATTTATTTTTTAATATTGTTTGCAATGTATATGATTTATATGATGGGATATTCGGGTTATCTAATTATATTGGGTTAGACACTATGTCACTTATATGGCATCATAAGTTTTACAATTTTAACTATTATAGATTTACAGTAGCCCAGTCACTTGCAATAAGTTTGATGTTTTTAATTATATTAACAGCTATTAATTTAGCAATGCATAGAAAGTTGTTGGTAGTTCATGATTAGAAGACTTATAAAGTTAAATTTAAAAGGAACTAATAACAAAATACATATATTAATTTTAATAATATCATCTATTATGATAACATTTATGAACTTGGGCATACTTGCTATTCCACATGAAGGATATTTATGTATGGGTGACATTCTAATTCAAACTTTTGGTGGTCTCACATCTGATTTTGATTTAACGAAGGATATTATGTCATTTATATTATGGGCAATTCCTAATGTACTAGTTATTTACTTAATTGATATTTGTGTAATGCATAAGCTTAGAGAAAGTACTATTTTAGTCCTTCCCAAAGTGAAAAGTAAACTAAAATGGCTTATAGCTTTTGATTCAACCATTGCAATAGTAGTTATTAAATATTATTTGATATTAGTATTTTCTTCGTTGCTTATTATTTTTATGAAAATGAACTTTAATGCTTTCAGAAATTGTAATGTTATAATGAACAATTTTAATTCTTTAAATGTCAGTCTCAATCAATATTTGGTTTTAGTATACATTATTATATTAAATATATTAACTATAATATCAGTACTATTTTTTATGAATAATTTGTATTATATTTTTTTTAATTCGAATGAAGCAAGTATAATTGGATTATTGTTCTGTATAGTGTCGGTGAATATTACAAAATTAGACTTATTAAATAAATTTACACTTATGAATCACGGAATGTTGAGAAGGCATGACATGTTTAAACTTGGATTTAAGGGATTTAATATAGGGAATTCGATTTTTTATCTAATTACTTTTTTAACTATTAATTTTATTATAGGAATATTAATAATTAAAAAAAGAGATCTCAACAATATTTAATTATGAGGAGAAAAGGTGTTTTTATGGAGAATAATAATATAATAGAAATCGTTGATTTTACAAAAAAATTCAAAAATAATGTCATTTTAAAGAATATTAACTTGAGTATAAAGAAAGGAAAATGTTATGGATTTATAGGTCCTAATGGTTCAGGAAAAACTTTAATTTTTAAAGCTATATGTGGATTTGTTATGCCAACATCAGGTTATATAATTGTAAAAGGGAAAAAAATTGGTCTGGAAGTTGATTTTCCTGAAGATGTAGGAGTGTTAATTGAACAACCAGGTTTTTTGCCTAATTATAGTGCTTTTGAGAACTTAGAATTCTTAGCTAAAATTAATAATAAAATAGGTAAAACAGAAATTGAAAATGCATTAGAGTTTGTTAAATTATATCCTTATGAAAGAAAAAAATTAAAAAATTATTCTTTAGGAATGAAACAACGTTTGGGAATTGCACAAGCTATTATGGAAGATCCTGAAATACTAATTCTTGATGAACCTCTAAATGGATTAGATAAAGATGGAGTAAAAATAATTAAAAATAAATTACTAGATCTTAAGAAAAAAGGGAAAACAATACTTTTAACAAGTCATATTTCACAAGATATTGAAGAATTAAGTGATTATATTTATGAAATTTGTGATAGCAATTTGAAAGTATTACGTTAACTAAGTTATTATATTAAATAATAACTTTTATACGTTGTGCTAGTCGATTTATTGTATTGAAAATCTGTATTAAATTTCTGTACACCAAAGGGTGGAAAATATTCTATCCGAACGCTACCATTGCTAATACTCCCACCTTCTTCAAAGTGGGAGATAAGCAGTTCCTACAGCAAACTCCACCTGAACCTAAGAATCACTTGATTAGAATTGTGGGAGAAAATGCATCTGGTAATTTTAACATAAAAATAATTTCAAATAATAATATAAATGTTTTTTATAAAGATATATTTCAATAAATAATATTATGTTAATATGGCAAAGAACATCCACAGCCAGTATACTAAATAATTATAAAAAAATAAAAAGAGGTTTTTTGTTTTTTTGTTGAATATTAACACATTATGAAAATATGCGTAGGGGTCACATTATTAATTTAGGATTATATCACGGAATAACAGGACTCTTAGCTGCTTTAACAATCGCATTAAAAGAAGGTATTGAAATAAAAGGACAATATGAAAGCATAAAGAAAATATAGATACAAATAATAATATATTTGGTAACACAAGAAAAAAGATACTAGATAAAATTATAAGTTTATATAATAAAAATGCCCTCTTAGGATTTTATAATATTGATATTGATGAAAAAAATTATCTTAAGAAAGATTATGAATTAATAAATTCTAATAATATATTTTTATTATCAGGTTCTATTGGAGTTATATTAACTCTATTGTCACTTATAAAACCAGTAAAAACAAATTGGATGAGGCATTTTTTAATAAGATAACACCTTGGTAATTTAGTTAAAATATTAGAAGCAAACAGAAATGCTGATCCTTGTAATATATAAAAATCAAGTTCTTTGAGTTTTCAAGAGGATCCTCATCACAGATAGGGGGATGTTTTGTGATAAAAAAATTGCATAATTACTTAATAAATATATCTATGTTTAAATTTATTTTAATTACTTCAATAGTGCCCTGCTTTATATCATACATTATTCTTTTCTTAATAAAAAACTTTATAAGACAACTTCCTAATGATATTATTGAAATTAACAATTTATTAATAACAAATGTACCATTTGCTATTAATGGCATTTTGTTTGCACCATTAATTGAAACATTAATATTTCAGGTTATAATAATAGGTATATTTTTATATTATTCATATTCTAAAACCATACAAATAATTGCAGTAATTGTATCCTCAATATGTTTTGCAATCCCTCACTTTTTTAATACCAATGATGTGATCTGGGGATCACTTTGGGCAGTACAAGCTGGAGTTAAAGGATTGATTTTTGGATATGCATTTATTGTATATTTTTTTAAATCAAAAAGAATTGATGTAGCCGGTTTTGTAGTATTTTCAGAACATTCAATTAATAATTTGTTAGGTATAATAATAACTCTTATATTTTATAAATTACTTTAATATAGGATGACCTAAAGTAGACCCCTTTGTCAAAACAAATTTTTAACATACTTATGTTAGGCTATGATTAAAATATATATTTCAGCAAATTCAAAACTATAATTTTTCTTCATAATTTTTGGGTCCATTATAAGAGCCCACTTTAGGTTTCAACAATATAAAAATCAAGTTCTTTGAGTTTTCAAGAGGATTCTCATCACAGATAGGGGGGATGTTTTGTGATAAAAAAATTGCATAATTACTTAACAAATATATCTATGCTTAAATTTATTTTAATTACTTCAATAGTACCCTGCTTTATATCGTACATTGCTTTTTTCTTAATAGAAAATTTTGTGAAATCGCTTCCTAATGATATTGTTGAAATTAATAATTTACTAATAACAAATATATCATCTGCTATTAACGGTATCTTATTTGCGCCACTAGGCGAAACATTAATATGTCAGGTTATAATAATAGGTATATTCTTATATTATTCATATTCTAAAACCATACAAATAATTGCAGTAATTGTATCCTCAATATGTTTTGGAATCCCTCACTTTTTTAATACCAACGATGTGATCTGGGGATTATTTTGGGCAATACAGGCTGGAGTTAAAGGGCTGATTTGGGGATATGCGTTCATTGTATATTTTTTTAAGTCAAAAAGAATTGATGTAGCTGGTTTTGTAGTATTTTTAGATCATTCAATTAATAACTTGTTAAGTATAGTAATAACTTTTATATTTTACAAATTGCTTTGATATAGGATAACCTACACAAAAGCTTTCAACTTTCTATATGCAGCTTTATATACCCAAAAAGCATTTGCCAAAAGTAAACCACCTGTGACAATAAATACACTGCGGATTCCAAATCGTGATGCTATCTGACCACCTAGTATTGAACCGCTGAAAGTACCAAGATACTGTGCCGATATACTAAATCCAAATATTCTTCCTATCAAATGCTCCGGGCTAATCTTTCTAACTATTACATTAACTGAAGGAGTCAATCCTGCAATTGCAAGTCCTAAAATAAATCTGAGCAGCATAAGCTGCCATGGACTTTTTACAAAAGCCTGAGGTACAAATACAATTCCCGCTGCAATAAGTGCCATAAGAATAACCTTTCTAGCTCCGATTCTGTCTGAAAGTTTTCCAAGTCTAGGTGCAGCTATTATGCTGGCTAATCCTGATGCTGAAAATGTAAGCCCTGAAATCAATGCCACATGTTCAGAAGAATGGGCCAGTTCAGTAACATACACCGTTACAATAGGTTCTATGGAATAAAGAGCAAGCTGCAAAACAAAAGATGTCACAAACATAATTACTATCAAATTACGATTTGGTATTACATTCCACACCTCTTTTATATTAAGCACCCTCTTTTCTGAAGGTATAAAATTCTCTTTAACAAATACAGCTGTTGTTATAAATACAATCATCATAAGAGTTCCAGTTACAAAAAATACACTTTGCAGTCCCAGAATTTCTTCTAGATATCCTCCAATGGTAGGTCCTATAAGTGAACCCGATACAGAAGCTGTGGAAAGTGTTCCAAGGGCAAATCCCACATGTTCCCGTTCAGTCTGGGTAGCAATTAATGTAATGCAAGCTGTACTATACCCTGTAATAACACCTTGAAGCAGCCGCAGCACTATAAGTTGATACACATTATGTGAAAATCCCATGCAAAATATTACAATTGACATTCCTAGACTAGCTCTCAAAAGCATTAACTTTCTTCCATATTTGTCTGCGGCTTCACCCCAAATTGGTGAAAAAACAGCAGAAACTACAAAGGTAACACCAAAAGCAATCCCTGAAAGCTGCTCAATAGAATTTGTGTCATGGATTCCAAGATACTTAATGTAAAGGGGCATCACAGGAGCTATCTGGCTCATTCCTATTAATGTTACAAACATACCAAACCAACAAACTATCAAATTTCTCTTCCAAATCTTCATAAATTAAGCCTTCTTATATTCGTAATGTTTAACCCTATTATAAATAATACCATAAACTTTTCTAAAAATATGCGTAAACTTACACTTATAGAATAATACTTTTTCCCACAAAAACTCAATTGACAACAATATTAAAAAGTAGTACATTGTAAGTGAGTACTTACTCATCTATTTACGTGGAGGTATAATATGAATTTCTCAGATGACAATTATGAAAAACTTTTTGAAAATTTTTTGAATGATAACAATTTAAGTGATAAAGAATTCACAGAAAGACAATGGCAAATTCTCAATGCCGCTATTAAGGTCTTTTCTGAAAATGGCTATGGAAACAGCAGAACCAGTGAAATTGCAAAAGAGGCATCTGTAGCTGAAGGAACAATATTTAGATATTACAAGACAAAAAAAGATCTGCTTATGGGACTTATAATTCCCTTTGCCACAAAATTCATGAAACCACTTGTACTGGAATCTGGAATAAAAATAATGGAAAGCAGTGAGGATAAACCCATAGATGAAGTTTTAAAAGAACTTATGGCAGATAGAATAGAACTTGTTAAAAAAAATCTTCCACTTATTAAAACTGTCCTGGTGGAGGCATCCTATCATCCAGAACTTTTAACTGTACTTAAGGAGCAAATAATATCTAAAGCTTTTCCTGTAGTTGAAAAATTTATAAGTGAATATGTTAAGAAAAATGAGCTGCGGAATATTGATTCTTCTTTGATATTACGCAGTATAGTAAGCATTATAGGAGGATACATATTTTTAAGCAGTGTTTTTCCTGAATGTTTTGCAGGAGAAGGAGATAAGAAAGAAATCGATAAATTAACGGATATTTTACTCAATGGTATTATACAAAAATAAAAAAGAGGAGGAAGCTCCATGAAAAATAAACTGAAAAATATGAAACCAGTTATTATTTTTACTGTAATTTTAATAGGTCTATCCATATTTTTTGTTATTAAAAATACTATGGATAAAAGCTCCAATGAATTTCAGTTTTCAGGTACTGTAGAAGCAGATGAATTAAATGCCAGTAGTGAACTATCAGGAAAAATAAAGGATATCAAAGTGGAAGAAGGTACTAAAGTTAAATCTGGAGATATAATAGCAGTACTAGATTCAGATGAAAATACAATTAATGTGAATCAGGCTAATATTTCACTTGAAAATGCAGAAAATGAACTAGGGAAAGTTAACGACGGCACCAGAGTTGAAGAGATAAATGCACAAAAAGAACTGGTAAAACAAAGTGAATCTCTGGTAACACAAGGGGAAGCTGCCCTTGAAACTTCCCAGAATAATCTTAATAACGCCCAGACTAACTATGATTATAAGAAAAAAATATATGATGACCATTTAACTCTTAATGAAAAAGGGTATGAATCTAATGAAAATTTAGATAAATACAAAAATGATTTGGATAATGCCCAAACAGCCCTAAATAATGCAAAAAATGCCCTATCATCTGCAAATGCTCAGCTGGAAAGCTCTAAAGCCCAACTGGCAGCTGCCACTGATAAACTTAATCTTTTAGTCAGTGGTGCTACAGCCAGAGATAAAGCCACAGCCAAGTATGGTATTAATCAAGCTGAGCAGAATATAGCACTATCTAAAATTGCTTTGGAGAAAAGTAATATAAAAGCTTCATCAGATGGAATTGTGGAAACAGTTAATTTTAAAAAAGGAGAATATGTATCTTTAGGTTCCCCAATTATAACCTTTCTTGACAGCAATAATATGTATATAAAAATATATGTTCCTGAAAAAATACTTCCATATGTAAAACTTAACAAAGAAGTGACTATGAAAAGTGACTTTATAAAAGATAAAGTTATAAAGGGAAAAGTATCCTATATATCCAAAGAAGCAGAATTTACACCTATGAATATCGTGACCAAAGAAGATAGAATGAAACTTGTATATGAAGTAAAAATAAAAATATCAGATAATCTTGAGGCTGTGAAATCAGGCATGCTTTTAGATGTTACTCTGAAATAAAGGAGAATTACTATGGATTATGCAATTTCTATCAATAATCTTACAAAAAAATTTGGGAATTTTACAGCTGTGGATAATCTGTCTTTTTGTATTCCAAAGGGAAAAATATTTGGTCTTTTGGGTCCAAATGGCTCTGGAAAATCCACAACTATAAGGATGATATGCGGGGTTTTAAAACCTACTTCAGGGGAAGGCTCAGTTTTAGGGTATGATCTCATTAAAGATTCTGAAAAGATAAAACAGAACATAGGATATATGTCTCAAAAGTTCAGTCTTTATGAAGATCTTACTGTAGAGGAAAACCTGGATTTTTATGGGAATATATATATGATCCCCAGAGAAAAGCTTGATATAAGAAAAAAAGAACTTATCCAAATGGCAAATCTCACAGGAAAAGAAAAAAATCTGGCAAAAACACTCTCCGGGGGATGGAAACAGAGACTGGCACTTGGATGCTCTTTAATACATAATCCAAGCCTCCTAATTTTAGATGAACCCACTGCAGGAGTGGACCCGGTTTCAAGAAGAGAATTCTGGTATACCATAAGCAATCTGGTATCAGATGGAATCACTGTACTAGTAACCACCCATTACATGGATGAAGCCTCTATTTGCGATATAATAGGTTTTATATTTAATAGCAGACTTATAACCATAGATACCCCTGAAAATTTATACAAAAAAAATAATATAGAAAACTTAGAGGATATATTTATTAAATACGTTAAAGAACTTTCAAATAGAGAAGTGGTGTCCTCCTTTACCCAATTGAAACAAATAAAAAATCAAAAAGGAGGGCATAAAAATTGAAGCTCAAAAGACTAATCACAGTTACAAAAAAGGAATTTATCCATATAAAAAGAGATAAGCCAAGCCTTATTATAGCTCTTATAATGCCAATAATGATGCTGCTTTTATTTGGATTTGCAGCAAATACAGATGTAAATAATGTAAATCTCATGATATATGACGGCAACAAAACTTTAGAAAGCAGACAACTTGTAAATGCATTTATAAATTCATACTATTTCAAACTTTATGGTTCCGCAGATTCATACAATGAGGTGGAAAAATATATTGACATGGGAAAAATAAAAGTAGGGATTGTAATACCGCCTGACTATTCTAAGAAATTAAATAGGAATGAAACAGCCAGTGTTCAAGTGTTGGTAGATGGCTCTGACCCCACTATAGCAAGAACTGCCATGTCTTATTCCATGCTCATAGGAAATAATTACTCAACCAAAATAAAAAAAGTAGAACTAAAAAAATCTGGAAGCAATATACCAACAGGTGCAGGAATAAATATAAAGCCCCTACTACTTTATAACCCTACACTGGAAAGCAGTAAATTCAATGTACCTGGTGTTATGGGACTAATTCTTCAAAACATTACTGTTATATTAACTTCCTTTGCAATGGTACGTGAAAAGGAAAAAGGTACTATTGAACAGCTTATTATGACACCTATTACTCCCTTTGAACTCATAATGGGGAAATTGGTACCATACACAGTAATTGGCTTTTTAAATATGGTGACTGTGTTGATTTTAGGTAATTTGTTGTTTGGTATAGTTATAAAAGGAAGTGTACCACTATTTATGGTACTTGGAACCTTATTTTTAATATGCTCTCTAGCCATAGGTATGTTTATTTCTACTATTGCCAAAACTCAACTACAGGCAATGCAGGCTTCTTTGGCACTTTTACTTCCAAGTGTGCTGCTGTCGGGGTTCATGTTTCCAAGAGAAGCCATGCCCAAGATAATCTACCTCATAAGCTGTGTTCTGCCACTAACTTATTTTCTTCAAATTTTAAGGGCCATAATAGTAAAAGGAGTAAATTTGTCATATATTATAGGTCCCATATTATCTTTAAGTCTGTTAATTATTATCATTATAGGTTTAACAGTGATTAAATTCAATAAAACCTTAGAATAATATTACATCCATTTTTATCCGAAGACTACCATTGCTAATACCCCCATCTTCTTCAAAGTTAGGATACTCATATTGCTGCGTTCCTCTAAAATTCTTCTAAGATTCAGATAAAAAACATTCTCTATAGTAAACTTACCTGAATCTTAGAAGAATTTAATAAATTTATATATTTTTAATATTTGTAAAGCATAACTATACTTTGAGAACCGCTGCCAATAGTCCAGAACACTACATAATCTCCTCTTTTAACTTTTCCTTGTTCTATAGCTTCATATAATGCTATAAAGGGACTGCTTGTACTAGTATATCCATATCTGTCCCCTACATAGACACTCTTGTCTTCATCTATATTCATAAGCTCTCTTATATGTTCTATATTTGAAAATGCAAACTGTGAAAAACAAAACATACTGATATTCTCTTGAGTTAATCCTTTTTTCTTCAACATTCTAGTCATAATTTCAGCTGCAGGATAAACACATGCTCCTCCATCAAAGGGAAGCCATTTGAAACGAAATTCATCTACATTTTTTGATTTAAAAAAACTGGAAAATCCATTCCGTGGACACATAATATTTTCACTTTCTTCTGTATTTATGTAATACTCCTCATCAAGTATTCCACAATTCTCATTTACTTTTTCTAGAACTATTGCACAAGCAGCATGTCCATAATTGCCATAGCAAAGTTCATTATTAGGATCAACCAAGGAATGCATATCATCACAACCCACAATCAAGGCCTTTTTTGCTCTATTTGATGCTATTAGATAATTTGATGCAAGTTCTAGAGCAACCGTCATACCAGCACAATTGGCATTCATATCAAAACACATTACATTTCTTCCTGCATTTAACTCTTTATGTAATAAAATTGACATTGAAGGTGCAATATATTCCGATAATATAGAAGAACATATTATCATATCTATGTCATTACCAGTTAAATCTGCCTTCACTAGTACAGATTTGGATACTTCTAAAGCTGAAGATAAAGTTGTTTCATCATCATCAAACATAAATCTTTTATCTCTACCCATTATATCCTCTAACAAATGATTTACATGCTTACCTTGCTTCTCGAAGTGTTTTAAATAAAAGTCATTTGAAATAACTTTAGAACCATGGCAGATATCAATACAACTCAATTTCACACCCATATTAGCCCTCCTTAAATAACAAAAATATATAAATTTATAAGATTCAGCCTATATTTCCTCTATAAGCTATTACACTATTTCTACATCAAGTCCTGAATTTCTAGCTATTCTTGTAAACTGCATCTTTAAAGTTGCATTGTTTCCCGCATTTATAATAACCTTGTTGAAATTTAAATCCTTATACATTTTAAAGCAGCCTTCCAGCATTGGTACCATGTCCCGGGTAGAAACCTTTAATTCTTTGCAATCAAAAGATAATGTATACTCTGAAGGTTGTATAGCAGCTGCTGTTTTTTGGAATTCCTCTATAAAACTTTTAGCATCTTTCTCTTCATACATACCCCATACTTTTACACTCAATCTTTTTTTCCCCTTGTCCAAATTAATTTCATGTTTTTTCATAATTTAATACACCTATCCTTTCATTTATTTAAATTTATTATTAGTATTAATAATAATTATCATACTGATCAAAAATTAAAAGGTGCCTATACAGCATAGGCACCAAAAAAGTATAAATACACATATTAAAGTCTTATAATTATAATTTTGGCAACCTGGCAATCATAGAAAAATAACTTTTCTTTAGACCCATAGCTTTGCGACCTTATTTTTCAATAAGTGTGCTATTATCAATATATATTCATAATTTTACATGTAATTTTTAGAATTTTCAAGAATAATATCTAAACTTTACCTTAATTTTTTTATTTTTTAAAAGATTACTCATTATTTAATTAAACTTTTCTTCAATCTACCATATCTCCTTGATTTAAAATACCATTTGGATCAAATACTTTCTTAATTCCTTCCATAATTTCAATTTCCCTTTTACTGAATTGAAGAGGCATATGTTTTTTTCTCAGTTTTCCAGTTCCATGTTCTGCAGTTATTGTTCCTCCATATTTTATAGCAGTTTTATATATGGCTTCTTTAAGTTCTTCATAATTAGCAGGTAGTTTCCCATTATCACCCATAATAAAATTATGGATATTTCCATCTCCTATATGTCCAAGAGAAACAATTTCATTATCATATTCTTTAGTCAGTCTTTTTACATCATCAAAAAAGTCAGGTACAGATGAAGGTGGCACGGCTACATCCATAATATCCGCTATATTATTTTTGTAAGGACCATATGCGTTACTTCTTATCTCCAAAAGATGCCTTTGTTCTTTTTCAGTTTCTGCTATAATACTGTCTACAGAATTATGTCTCTCACATATTTCTACTAATTTTTCACTATTTGAATATAAATCCTCTTCGCTGGCATAATCAAGTATAAACATTAAATCGACGGAGCCTTTAACTGCTGGCCACTTAGTTCCAAGCTGCTTGGCTGATTCTTCACATATAACCCTATCCATATACTCAATAGCAAGAGGTGTAATTCCCTCCTGTAGTATCTCAGGTACTGCATCACAAGCTTCTCTCTGGCTATTGAATGAAACCAGTAATGTTCCATTATATTTACTTGCAGCATATAATCTCAATGTAACTTTTGTAATAACTCCAAGAGTTCCTTCTCCGCCTATCATAAGTTGAAGCAGATCATAACCCATATTATTCTTTAATAACTTTCCACCCAGTGTAACGATTTCCCCTGTAGCAAGAACCACTTCCAATGCCTTAACATGATTTCTCATGATTCCATGTTTTACTGCCCTGGTGCCTCCAGCATTTGCTGCCACCATCCCTCCAACTTGTGCTCCTTCATCTCCCGGATGCACTGGAAAAAACAGCTTACCATTTTTGCTTAATACTTCTAATAGTTGTGCTAGTGTTGCTCCAGCTTCCAAGGTAATCATAATATTCTTTTCATCAAATTCCACAACTTTGTTTAATCTTTCTATGGATAAAATAATACTTGGCTGTGTGGGTATGGCTCCTGCAACTACTCCTGTTCCGCCACCTCTAACTACTACAGGCAATAATTCCTTGTTTGCATATTCTAATATTTTTGATATTTCCTCTGGGGACGCCGGTTTTACCACCGCACAATCTTTACATGCTTCAGGACGAAGTAAAGATTCAGTTTCATCATAAAGATACCTCTGCATCTTAGATAAATCGCTTGTAACCCAATCTTCTCCTACAATTGCTTTTAAATCTTCAACTACCTTCTCGGGTGAATTTTTAATTAAATCTGTATTCATTTTTATCCCTTCTTCTTTATTATTTAACAATTTATAGTTTCTAAACTGCCTTCTTTTATTTTAGTGATCAAATCAGGTATTACCTTATACATATCATCAACTATTCCATAGTCTGCTATATTAAATATAGGAGCTGAAGGATCTGTATTGATTGCAACAATAAAACCCGATTCTTTCATTCCTGCAAGGTGCTGCGGTGCTCCTGAAATTCCACAAGCTATATATAATTTAGGTTTTACCCTGTTGCCGCTGTATCCTACTTGAAAATCTTTGGATATAAAACCTTCTTCAACTATTTCCCTGCTGGCTCCAACTACACCTCCTAATAAATCTGCCAATTCCTTTAACATAGCTATATCTTCTGCCTTTTTCAATCCTTTGCCAGCTGCCACTACTACATCTGCATCAGATATATTAATTTCCTGAGATCTAAGCTGTGTTATAACTTTTACCAATTCATTTTCAGGTTTTAAAGGCTCTACCTTTAAAATATCTCCCTGTCTTTTATCATCTCTTATACCCTCGTCAAATTCTTTATATCTCACTGTAGCCATCTGGGGATATGTGTGCGTTTTTATATGGGCCAGTATATTTTCACTAAAAGCTGGTCTTATCTGAACCAATTTTCCATCTTCATCAATTTCAAGACCTGTACAATCTGCTGTAAGTCCAGTATTTAAAGATGCCGCCAGCCTGGGCGCTAGTGATCTTCCAAGGGTAGTGGCACCAATCAAAAAAATTTCAGGTTTGATATCTTCAATTAAATTCTTCAGGTTAATTGTATAGGTTACTTCTTCTGGTAGGTTAAACATATCATCCTTTATATAAAATACCTTATCTGCTCCCCTATATATAAGTTCTTCGGCCTCTATACCATCTGCTCCTAACACAACACTGTACACCGGAGCATTTAATTTATCAGAAAGCTGCCTTGCTTTTCCCAGAAGTTCATAACTGACTTTATGAATTTGTCCATTTTTTTGTTCTGCAAATACCAATATACCACTATATTCCTTACCCACTATTACACCTCCAAAACCTTAATCTTTTTAAATATATCAATTAATTCATTCTCTGCCTCAACAGTATCTGACTCTCTGTAAATTTTACCCTGTCTTTTTTCTATTTGGGGAATTTCTATTTTCTTTACTTTTGTAGGTGAACCCTTAAAGCCAACATTATCCTCATTCAAAAATTCTTCTAGATCCTCAAGCTTTAATATCTTAATCTCTGCTTTTCTGGCTTTCATCTTATTTTTAAAAGAAGGTAATCTTGGATGATTGATATCCTTTGTAACTGTAATAAGGCATGGAAATTTTATACTTTTTAAATAAGTTCCTTCCCAGATTTCAGAATGTAACTCCATACTGTCCTTATTCATTTCTGTAATTTTACTTACATAACTTGCATGAGGTATATTTAAAAATTCTGCAACTTCGGGACCAACCTGTCCTGTATCTCCATCTACAGTCTTTTCTCCAGCAATTACCAGATCATGGTTTCCCAACTTTTTAATAGCACCTGCAAGTATTGTAGAGGTTGCTTTTGTATCTGAACCTCCAAATTTTATATCACTTACAAGCACTCCTTCATGAGCACCCCTTGCAATACATTCTTTTAACGAGTTTTCCGTATTTGGAAGCCCCATACTTACAGCAGTAACTCTGGCATCAATATTTTCAGCTATTTGAACTGCTGTTTCCAGGGCATTTAAATCAAAAGGATTGATTTCTGCACTGGCAGAACTTCTATCTACTACTCCTTTTTCTCTGTCAAATTTTACTTTTTCCATATCCGGAACCTGTTTAACTAAAACTATAATATTCATTAAAGCTTCTTTCCTTTCTATCAAATAAATGGCAAATAAAAAACAGACCTATTTCGCTGGGGCGAAATGTCTGCCGCGGTACCACCCATTTTTTTACTTGATTTAAATAACGATTTACATAACCGGATCAGCTTACTTGAATTTCAGCCTACAGCTTCAAGATGATTTTCGAAATGTGTATTTATGGGTTTCCATCTTTATCCCACTCTCTTTAAAATACTTCACAATATCTACTTTATCTTATCATCGCCTTTATCTATTTGAAAAACAGTCTACTATAAATTTAATCTTATGTCAATAAAAATTTATTTGAGTCTTTCAATTAAAATCTTGCTTATTCTCTTCTTATCACACTTTAACACAGTGAATTCATAATTTTCATAGTTAACCTTATCGTTGACCTTTGGATATGAATTTAGCTTGGAATAAATCCATCCCCCCAAGGTATCAACATTTTCAGACTTGATATCAATTTGAAGAAGATCATTTACATCTTCAAGAATAAGTTTCCCATCTACAACATACTTATTGTCTTCAGTTTTATTGATTTCTGTTCCTTCTTCATCAAATTCATCTTGAATCTCACCTACAATTTCCTCCAGGATATCTTCAATTGTAACTAGCCCAAGTGTTCCTCCATATTCATCAATAATTATGGCTATCTGGGACTTTTCTTTTTTAAACACCTTCAGCAAATCGCTTATAGGCATCCACTTTGGAATAAATTTAACTTTTCGAATAATATCTTTTATATTTTTATCTCCCTGAATCTGCTGTTTATACAGATCTTTAATATGTATAAATCCAATAACATTATCCTTATTATATGTACAAATAGGATACCTGGTGTGCTGTCTATCCATTACAACTTTTATAATATCTTCTAGGGAATCTTCTAAAAAAATACAGGTCATGTCAGTACGCGGTACCATAATATCTTTTACAGTCTTCTCGGAAAAATCAAATATATTATCCACAAAGGTTAATTCTGTTTTATCTATCAATCCACTTTTATAACTTTCTTCAAGTAATAGTTTTATTTCATCGTCAGTGTAGGCTGTCTCATGCTCATCCCACTGTGAAATTCCAAATATCTTCAGCACTAAATCAGTACTGTGATTAAAGGCCCACATTATAGGATAGGTTGCCTTGTAAAATATAATAAGAGGCAGGGATGTATACATGGCTATTTTTTCTGTATTTATAATAGCTAGTGATTTAGGAGTCAATTCACCAAGTACTATATGAAAAGCAGTTATAATTGAAAAACCAATAACAAGAGAAATAGAATGCACTACCCCTTCTGAAAAATGAAATAAATTAAATAAAGGCATAAGTACATTGGCAACTGCGGGCTCTCCTACCCACCCTAACCCTAAAGAGGCTAAAGTTATTCCCAATTGGCATGCAGACAAATATGAATTTAAATCTTTAATGACTTTTAAAGTAAATTTTGCATTTCTGCTTCCTTCAGCCACCAGGGTTTCTATTCTGGATTTTCTGACTTTTACTACTGCAAATTCCGCAGCAACAAAAAAAGCATTCATGAATATGAGTAAAAACACAATAATCATATTTATTAAAAAAACCATATAAATATAACTCCCTTTCTAAAGTAACCCAAGTAGATAGTCTATGACCAATACTATCATATTTTTGTTTCTTTAACAATATAAAACAAATGAAAGGTACTTTGTGTTTTATATAAATTGAGACATATTTTCCTGCTTTCCCACTTCATATTGATTTATTCATCTTATTCATAAAAAGTTCTAAATATACTCTTCTCTTTTTTCAATTGCAATTACACTCCATGCTAAAAAGAATATAGTCCAAGCAATCATTATCAAACTGGCAGATAAAGTATTTATATAGTATGCACCTGTATCTTGTACAATTTGCCTTGTTATTATAGTTCTAGGGCTTCCAAGCGCTATAAAAAATGCTGGCTTAATATATGACATATCAGATAATGCAGGAATATTTGAAAATATTATGTAAACTGTTCCAAATAGTATAGCTATAGATGCTGCTGCTGCATTACTTTTAATTATGGTAGATACTAAAATACAAAAACTTGTAGCTGCAATTATAAAAATTATCTGTAAAATCATAAATTCAATTAAAAATTTATAAAGAGGCATAATGCCTGATGTACCTGGAATGACAGATATAAATTTATGCAAGTCCATATTCTGTATACTGCTGTGTTTAAAGGCGGGTCCTATGGGAACTGGATACTTGAAGCTGTCAAAGCCATATACAAATTCTCCAAATAAAAAGATTAGAAGATTAAAAATAGCTACAAGTGCGGAAGTTGAAATAGTACAAGCTAAAAATTTTCCAAATATAAGTTTTGACTTTGTAATAGGTCTTAAAAGCAGAAGCTTTAACGTAGGAGGTGTGTATTCACTGGAAACGCTATCTATTGACATAAAAACTACTGCTAAAAATATGACTATCATACCATATTCCAAAATCATAATGTAATTACTAAATAATAAATATCCTGTAGCCTCAAGTTCACTAATTGGCTTTATATTATTATCCAATAGATATTTTTTATAGGCAATTTCTTCTTTTCTCTGCTCTTTTATGACAGCTTCCATTTTACTGTCATCAACGCTTTCCATAAGTTTTACATCTTTTTTCAAAGTATCTTTCCAGGCCAGAGGATGGCTTTTTTCAAATTCATAGTCTTTTATCATATTGTCAATGCCATCTATATGTTCCTGAATTTCAGCAAGTTTTGCCTTATCTTTTACTGATTTTTTTTGCTCCTTGTAGTATTGTTGTACATTCTTTGCTTTTTCAAGTCCCTTCTCTCCATTTCCACTATTTACAGTTACTACTGAAAATACAGCCACAAATAATAATATAATAGAACATATTAAAAATTTTTTTCTGTAAAATATTTTAATAATTTCATTTTTAATTATTGCAGAAACCATCTTTTTCTCCCCCCACAACTTCCATATATCTTTTTTCAAGATTTCCCTTCATATTGGTTATATCTTCTACTCCCTTGATTTCACCTTCATTTAAAAAGGCCACCCTATCACACATAGATTCCATTTCACCAAGTATATGGGATGATATAAATATAGTAACTTTCTTATCCCTGGAATATTTTTTAAATATATTCCTAAAATGAATCATTCCACTTGGATCAAGCCCATTGGTAGGTTCATCTAATATCCACACCCTTTTATTTCCCATAAGAACCTGTGCAAGCCCAAGTCTCTGTTTCATTCCAAGAGAATACTTTTTGAATTTATCATCTATCCTGTCTCCTAACCCCACTAACTTTACGGCCTTCTCTATGTCTGATTGAGCAATATTTCTATCCATCCTTGCCAGCTGCTTTAAATTTTCAGTTCCAGTTAAATAGGGATACATATCCGGTGTCTCAACCACAGCTGCTATGCTATTTATAAAGCTTATCCTATTATTTTTAATACTTTTTCCATATACATAAATTTCGCCTCTGGTAGGTTTTAAAAATCCCACAATCATCTTTATAGTTGTGGTCTTTCCTGACCCATTTGGTCCTAAAAATCCAAATATTTCACCTTCATTTACAGTTAAATTTAAATTTTTTACAATTTCTCTTTTTCCTATACTCTTTGACACATTTTCCAATTTTAACACTTCCAAAAAGTTCACATCCTCATTTATATGATTACTTTATTATAATGTACCCATATTACAAAACTGGTATATTTTTTATTACAAAATCAGTACTATTTATTAAGATTTTATTACAATCCTCTAAAGAAAGAAAAAAGTGTATATAATAAATGTAGGTATAATATGAAAGGTGAGTTTCCATATGGACAAAAATGTAGTTTTAATTGTAGATGATGATGAAAATATACGTGAGCTTCTAACTATAATGCTAAAAAACCAAAATATAGATTATCTCTGTGCAAAAGATGGAATAGAGGCACTTGAAATTTTAAAAACCAATAAAATAGATCTGATACTTTTAGATGTTATGATGCCTAGAATGGATGGTATGATGGCATGTATGAAAATAAGGGAAGACTTGAATCTACCTATAATAATACTCTCTGCCAAAATTGATGATGCAGATAAGATAATGGGACTTACCATTGGAGCAGATGACTATATTTCAAAACCTTTTAACCCAATGCTGTTAATTGCAAAAATAAAATCCCATTTAAGAAGATATAAAGAATTCAATTCAAATTTTCAGGGCAATTCAAATTTCATTAAAATACAGGACATGCTTATAGATACAGATAAACATATTGTGAAAATAGATGATAATAAAATAAATTTGACTCCCCATGAATTTGAGATTTTAACTTTTCTTGCAAAGAACAAAAACAATGTATTGAGTATAAAACAGATATATGAAAATGTATGGAAGGAACCTTATATGGAACTTAACAGAACTGTTACAGTACATATAAGAAGATTAAGACAAAAAATAAAAAAAGATTACATAAAAACTGTATGGGGAGTTGGTTATAAAATTGAAAGTTAAGATAGTTGGTATTCAGACCAAATTCATAATAACATTTATATTTTCACTAATTGCAAGTTTTATGATATACGAATCAGTATATTCAACTTACATAAGTTTTGCATCTCAAAAACATCCCCATAAATTTGAGAATTATAACTATAGTTTTAGTGAATTATCAAATATTTCTCTTAATATAAGTTTAACTGCAAGCTCCGTGGATTTTAATAATGAATCCATATACAAAGCTGTGCTGTCCAAGTATGAATCCAAATATTCAAAATACAAACTTGGCTTTGTTGCAGTGGATTCTAAAAACAATGTATTATATAATTCATCCAGACTTCCAAAAAATTTAAATTTAGAAAAATCATACTCAGACTTTTTAAAATACTATATCTCTGCAGGAAATTTAACCAGATATAATTACTATATATATAAAATGCCTATAAAAACAGATACTACTACCTCCATACTCTGGATTACCGCTTCTCCCAGAAATGCGCCTAATGATTCAAAGATGCTTTTATTTGAATTTAAAAGTATTATAATAATGCTTTCTTTTTGTATGTTATTATTTTTGATAATAACCCATCATAGGATGAAATACATAAACGAAATTTGCTATGGAATAAAAATAATTGCAAATGAAAATTTGAATTTTAAAATACGCAAAAAAGGACATGACGAACTATCTGAGATATGTAAAAATATAAATTTTATGGCAGATAAGATAAATGAAAAAATTGAGAACGAGAAGAGAATTGAAGTCTCTAAAAACTCACTTATAACCAATGTAGCCCATGATATAAGAAGTCCACTCACAAGTATAATTGGATTTCTGCAAATTGTAAAAAACTCTGAATATAAATCCCAGGAAGAAATGAAAAGGTTTATAGGTATATGTCTTAAAAAAGCTGAAACCATGAAAAAACTCACGGACAATTTATTCATGTTCACAAAATTAAACGACAGCAGTGTAAAATTACATTTGTCTACCATATGTTTAAATGAACTTATCTACCAGTTGATTGATGAATTTGAAATGGCCTTTGAAAATTCAAAATTAAAAATTATAGATAATATATGTACTGAAAGTATAATGATTACAGTGGATGTCAATCTATTTGTAAGAGCTTTGAATAACCTGATGTATAATGCCTTAAAATACAGTTTTAAACCTTCAAATGTGCATGTATCTTTAATACAACATGACAAAAAAGTTGTACTCGGCATACGCAATAGATGTGAAAATTTAAATGTAGAAACCATAAATACGTTATTTGAAAAATTTTACAGAGCAGATGCATCCCGTACAAATCCTGATGAGGGCTCGGGATTAGGGCTTTCTATAACTAAAAGTATAATTGAAAGGCATGGTGGAAACATATGTGCAAATTGTGAGAAAGATATGATTACTTTTACAGTATCAATACCTCTAAACTAAACCGTAAAAATAATTATGTTTATTCATTTAGGAAATCTAAAAATATTTATTTTTCGCTGCCATGTACCGATTATGTGATGAATACTACAATAGTTCAAACTTATTTTTATAAAAATCAATCAGTCCATCTCGTTTCATTTTTGCAAGTTCCCTAGACAGAGCACTACGATCTACATTCAAGTAACCAGCCATAGCTTCTCTATTAAATGGGATTCTAACAATCCGTGTTTTGGATTCATGGCAAACTTTAGTTAAATAAGTTAAAACTTTATCGCGAATGGTTGGCATGATTAGACAATCGTTACGATCATGTAACTCCAGCGCCCTTTCCGCAATACTGTTAAAAAGGTTGAAAAGCAATTGTTCATGAGCTATACAAAGTTTTTTGCAACGACTCAACACATTTCTGACAGGAATAAAAAGCACAGCAAGGGACTCCAGTGCCTGTATCGACATGGGACACTTCCGTTTACCACTGGCAGCTGTTAAAATGGCAGTATAACCGCCTGGATAATGTAGCGAAACAATAATTTGTTTACCTGTGATACTCAATTTAGTGCTTCGGGCACTACCCTTCAGTATAATGCCAATATCATTAACAGAGTCCCCTTCGCAGACAACCATTTCACCTTTTTCATATTCTTTGCGCATCGCAGATAAACATATGAGCATTTTTTCAATATCATTCGGTTCAATACCGGAAAACAAATGTGATTGCACCAAAATATCTAAATCATCCATAAGAACACCTCATTTTTCGTTGCATGTGCAACATACTTTCTATTTGTATAATACTATACTTATAAAAAACGGGGAAGTATATAATAAGAAATACTCCTATAAAAACATTTTTATCAACCAAAATGGAGGAACAAATATGGAAGAAAAAAATAGTGCTATAAAAACAAGAAATGAACTTCTAGCCACTAAACTAATTAAAAATCTACGAAGCAGGAAATTTGAGGCATATTACTGTGATAATGCCATAGACGCTGCTGAAAAAGCATTATCACTTATACCGGAATCTTCATCCGTATCATGGGGAGGGTCGGTTACACTTGAAGAGATTGAGCTGATTGAGCGAATATATCAAGGCAATTTTATTATAATTGATCGTGACAAAGCCCAAACAATGGATGAACGATATGATTTAATGCGCCAATCATTGTTGTGCGATACCTATTTGACAAGTTTCAATGCAATTAGTGAAGACGGTGTATTAATCAATATAGACAGTGTGGGTAATCGAGTGGCAGCCATTACTTTTGGTCCCAAAAATGTCATAGCTGTCATTGGAATGAATAAGGTTTGCAAAACTGTTGAGGATGCAGTAGCAAGGGCTAGAACATATGCAGCTCCTATCAATGCACAACGCTGTTCATCAAATCCATTTCTACATCCTCCAAAAAAGACACCTTGTGTTATAAATGGAGCTTGTGGAAATTGTAAGGCAGAGGATTGTATTTGCTCTTACGTTATTGAAACGAGAATGTGCAAAACTCCTGGAAGAATAAAAATTATTCTTGTTGGTGAATCTCTAGGATTTTAAGTTTGGGATGTTCGAATAAGCTGTGGAATTAGCCGTAAATTACCACTTTGATTATGATTATTAAAATATGTAGATTTTTTAAACCTATTTTTATTAGACGCCTTTAGGGGAATTCCCCCCAAAGGTGCATTTAAAGTCTTATTAAATTCACATATGCTTCATTGCTTTTAGGAAAATGCTAATTATTTAAGGATAACCTCTCAAAAACCCCTACCCAAAATATATCTTCAAAAAATACAGTAAACTTAATACTTACTTTCATTTCAATTTTCCTCCTGTAAAATAAAATTTAACATAGAGAAGGGACGACCCCAGGAGGGAAGGTCACTTCCATTTATAAGAATATAGACAGATTTGGACTACCAACCAAAACTGTGTTTTTATCTCTAATTTAGTGATAATACGCAATAAGTTGCAAGATCATAATAATATTCACAAACATTATACCATAAATCATTATTTACTTTTCTTTTTTAACTCTTGATTTAAGTATTTTATAAATTATACCAAGCATTATAAACCACACAGGTGTTACAAATAGAGCCACACGTGTTTCCTTATTAAGCGCCAAAACAACTAAGACAAAAACAATAAATGCCAAAACTATGTAATTAGTAATTGGATAAAGCGGCATTTTAAATTTACTTTTTGAAGCAAGTTTAGGATTAGTTTTACGATATTTTAAATGACAGACCACCATAATTCCCCAAATGAAGATGAAACAAAATGTTGATATACTTGTAATAAGCACAAATACTCCTTCTGGCATAATATAGCTTAAAATAACTGAAATTAAAATAACAGCTGCTGAAAACATCAAAGCATTAGAAGGTACTTTATTAGAAGTTAACCTTTTCATTGAATTAGGGGCATTATTTTCTTTAGCAAGAGAATAGACCATACGGCTTGTACTAAATATTCCGCTATTGCAAGCAGATGCCGCTGATGTTAAAACCACAAAATTTACAATACTTGCTGCTGCTGCGATTCCCACTGCTGCAAATACCTGTACAAATGGACTTTTATCTGCATTAATTGAATTCCAAGGGTATATACTCATAATAACAGTAAGTGCTCCAATGTAAAAAATAATAATTCTAATTGGAATATTGTTAATAGCTCTTGGAATGACATACTCTGGATTTTCAGTTTCACCCGCTGTCAAGCCAACCAATTCAATTCCTGTAAAAGCAAATACAACCATTTGAAAGGAAAGAATAAAACCACTTGTGCCATTCGGAAACCATCCTCCGTGATTCCAAAGATTTGTAAAGCTAGATGCACCAACCTTTGTAGAGAATCCTTTAATAATCATAAATGTGCCAATTATAATTAGTGCTAAAATTGCAACAATTTTAATTAAAGCAAACCAGAATTCCATTTCCCCGAACAACTTTACTGTAGTGAGGTTCATAATTAATAAAATTATAAGAACTACAAGACTCGGAACCCATTGAGCTATATTAGGCAGCCAATATTGTATATAAAGTCCTGATGCAGTTAAATCAGCCATAGCAAGTGAGATCCAACAAAACCAATAAGTCCATCCAGTAATAAATGCTGCTCCATTTCCCATATACTCCTGTACAAAGTCTACAAAAGAATGATAGTTTAAATTAGAGAGCAATAATTCCCCAAGAGCACGCATGATAAGAAAACAAACTACCCCTGTTATGGTATATGCAAATAAAATAGATGGCCCTGCCAAATGAATGGATCTACCTGAACCAAGGAATAATCCGGTACCAATTGCACCTCCAATTGCAAGTAATTGAACATGCCGATTTTTTAATCCTCGTGATAAGTTTTGATTTTCTGACATATATATTCCGCCTTTCTAATACTGCTGTTTTAAAATTCATTTTAAAATATTATTGATATGAGTACTGTCATAAGACATCACTATAAAATATGGTATCTACTAATACAGTACTTAATGTGATTAAACTAATAATGCCCTTTTGTGAATTGCTCCATTTTATCCCTCCATTTTAGTGAAAGGCATCTCCTAATGATGCCTTTTCTTATGTAAATATTTTTTGATTGGAGATACAAATGGGAATAGATAAGCTTTAAATGAAGTAATCGATTATACATTACTCTTATAAGATATGTTACCTTTTCCCTGTCCTTTTACCTGAGAGTTTCGCCCTTCGACTTTCTCCTTCGGTGCTCATTAAGAGTCTCTCCAAGGATTCATCCAATAGCGGTCATCTCTAATTAAATAGATACCTGAAAGATTTACTTCTTCGGTGAATGGCTATTGCCATAACTCTCCCACTATTTTCATCTGAAATATTTGATTTACCGTTACATATTAATATATTTTAAATAAAATTGCAATAATTTATTCATTTTTCAGCGTATATAGTTTCCTCATCTCTAAAATTTTGAATATAAAAAAAGCCTATATCGTTAGATAAGGACTTTTAGTCCACCAATAGAGACTTTTCAAAATAGCATCTTAAATTATTAATAATCTACAATTTTATATTTTTTCTAGTGAGCGTCTTTATAGCTTTACCTATATCATTTTTTTATCCTTTTCAGAAGCCATATGTTCTTCATACTCTTCATATATTTTTAGATTAATTTTTTCCATAGATTATTTATTTTTACCACATTTTCTTTCGTATGTATAATATGTATATGGTAGTTCGCCCTCAATTCTTTGTTCATAAGTCTTTACAAAATCATTTTTGTTAATTGTAGGAAAATAAACATTGCCTTCAATCATTTTATCAACTACAGTAAGGTATATTTTATTTGAATAAGGCAGCGCCTCTTTATACACCTGACCTCCTCCTGCAACAAATACTTCTTCTTCATCTTTTGCTAAATTGAATGCTTCAGACAAAGATCTTACAGTTACACAATTATCGGCCACTATATTTACAGTATTTGAAATAATAATAATTTTTCTATTTGGCAATGGTTTTCCTATCTCTTGAAATGATTTTCTACCCATAATTACTGTTTTGCCAGTAGTTAGCTCTTTAAATCTTTTCTGTTCACCTTTTATCTTCCATGGTATTATTCCATTATTACCTATAACATTATTTTTTGATACTGCTGCTATCAATGAAATCATAACTAAATTCCCCCCCATATTGATTTTTTAAAAATTACCGAATACATTCATTTGCGAGATTCTTTAAGTTACATTACTATTTATTAATTGAGTTTGATATTTATAAGGAGTTATGCCGACAACACGTTTAAAATGACGTGTAAAATGACTCTGATCTGCAAATCCCATTTTTAATGCTGTAGACACTATTGGATATCCTTTAATTAATAAATCTTTGGATTTTTGTATGCGAACAACTATTTGATAAATATGAGGGGGAACTCCCCATCTTTTTTCAAAAACCCTAATCAAGTTAAATTTACTCATATTTGAGAATATCGATAATTCATCCAAAGAAATATTTTTATTGTAATTATTATCTATATATTCTCGTATATCATCTGCAACTTTATAATTCCAGTTTATTTTTTTCTCTTCATAAGAAAATTTAGCATGATGTTTTAAAACTTTAATCATTGTTGTAAAAAAACTAGTTTGACATTCAAGTAAAGAAGATGACTTATCCAATAATAATTGAAACATTCCATATAAACTTTTTTCGCAGTAAATATCTGAAACTACTGCTTTTGGAAAATATGGCATGGAAAAATATCTTTTATTTATCTGTTTCATAACTTCCTGTAAAATAATTGGAGAAGGGTACATAATCCAATAACGCCATCCTTTCTCTTGATTAACAGCTTGACCTGTGTGTATAATTCCTGGATTCATTAATACTATACTACTTTTTGGAGCATAACACTTTTCTTTATTATAGTCAAAGGCTTCTACTCCATTTTCTATGATTCCAATGCCAAAATTTTCGTGCCAATGGCGAGAAAATGTCTGAGTTGTATAAGAAGCCTTTAAAATCTCCATATCTCTCATATCTTGGCGTAGGGTATACTCAACGTGATTTTTCATCTTTAACATTATATTTTTCATCATCTCCATTTAAACAATTTATTGTCTGAATATAATATAAAATGCCTGTTATTATTATTGTTACACTTATCAATTCAATAACGTGGGGTAATCGACCTTCAATAATAAAAGAATACGTTAATCCAAAAACCGTTTCTCCAACGGTGATTTGACCTGCTAAAGAAATAGGTAAAGTATTAGATGCCCTATTCCAAAAAACAGTTCCCACCCATGAAACAACAATACCTAAGATTACAGCCGTACACCAAAATTTAAAGACAATATTACCATGATTTATAAGTTTAAATAACATAAGCGAATCCGGCATTATTATTTTAATTACTAATACAAAAAAGGGAATTAGGCATAAAGTAGTAGTGCCGGTAATTGTAGACCACATTTGTGATGTAATTTCACTATTTTCTTTCAAAAATCGTGCGTTGAAAATTGCATACCATGTCCAAAGACATAATGCAATTAAGCCATATATTACACCATATATATTAAACGTATCCGTGGATTCATTTAATAATGCATAATTCAATATTAAAATACCCATAATAACAATAAAAACTGGCCAAATTAATTTTTTAAAAGAAAATTCATGATTTATAAAATTGCCATATAATGAAGTTGTAATTGGTAACATTCCAATAATTAATGCAGCAATTGCAGCTCCTGTTAATTTAATCGATAAAACAAGAAAGAAATAATACCCTATATTACCGCAAAACGAAAAAACAAAAGCATTTTTCCACACACTAGTATTCATAATTCTACGGCTTCTTTGTTTTTGAAGAAGTAGCATAACCACTGAAAAAATACCATAAACAAAATATCTTCCAAATGTTATTTCAACAGCAGTATAGTCAGGTAGTAAATTGGGAATTACATAGGCAAGTCCCCAAACTGCGTCAGCTATTAATGCACAAAATATATCTAAAATAAGTAGTTTTGACATACTATTCTACTCTCTCCTCTGAGTTTTTATCAAGTATACCAATTGTTACTTATCAAAATATAGAACAATATTGCTATTTTAAACAAACCAATAACTCTTTTTATCATGATATTGCGTATCTATATTAACTTATCTTGTACCTTCAGTAATGTAAATTCTAATTTTTTATACTTTTCATCTTTTTTATCTAAGCAAAGTGAAATATCATTAAGTCTCTTATCAATAAGTAATCAATAAACTCTTGAAATTCTTCCAGTATATCCATACCTCTAAATCCTATGTTTGTGGTATGTTAACTCTCATTTTAATTATTATGACGTTATAACGGTATGATGTTTTACCATCATTCTTTAAAATTGGAATGAGGTGTTTTTATATGAATGAAAAAACTACAATATACTTAGAACCTGATTTAAAAAAAGCTGTTAGAATAGAACTTGTTAGAGATGGTGAAAATCAAAGCTTAAGTAATTTAATAAATCAATTATTATATAAATGGCTGTCAGATAAAGAAAGAAGGGAATATTAAATTCTCCTCTTTACTGCATTTTTCTTAACTTCCGTTATAAGTGTAAGTTATTATGCAGTAACTTTTTCAGTAATAATTAAAGGAGGAACTTATGTTAGACGTAATGATTTTTATTGTAATAGGTATTGCTGCGGGTATCTTAAGTGGATTATTTGGTATTGGCGGTGGAATAATTATAATTCCAGCCTTAATGTTCTTCAAGGGATTTTCTCAATTAAAAGCTCAAGGAACTTCTCTGATTGCTATGCTTCCACCTGTTGGCATATTTGCATTTATTGAGTACTATAAGAAAGGGAACACTGATTTAGTGGGCGGTATAATTATTTGTAGTACAATGTTATTAAGTGCTAAATTCGGTGGACAATTAGCAAATATTCTTCCTATGAATGTGATGAAAAAGGCCTTTGGAATATTTATTATTTTAGTTGGGATAAAAACTTTTTTCGGGAAATGATTAATTAAATATTGTTTAAATCAATAAGTTATATTTACAGATTGAAGCCTGTACCTTGAAAGGTACAGGCTTACCATCACTTTATTATTTTAAGTCTTCTTCATAGGCTTCAATCATTTTCTTAACCATATTTCCACCCACTGATCCAGCTTCCCTGGCAGTTAAATCTCCATTGTAGCCATCTCTTAAATTTACTCCAACCTCTCTGGCTGACTCCATCTTAAACCTATTCAAGGCTTCTCTGGCTTCTGGGACTACTAACTTATTGTTACGTGTCATAATAAACACCTCTCTAAATAGTAATCTTTGATGCTACATTTAAAGTTTGTGCATTTCTATAAAAAATACTCTAGGTAATTTGATGGAAATTTGGAAAACAACTATAAAGAACAAGTTTAAACTTATAAATTTGCAGATGATTTTAATAAGCTTTCATAAGATTTTATTGGAGTAATCTTATTGAATATATCATTTTTCACTACCCGTTTTGCCTGTAATTCAGCAATAATGCTTTTAGGTACAACATTATAACGTCCCTTAAAAGGCGTTTTAACAAGTAATTCTATAGTACTCTTTATATTATCAGTGGAATCTTGCGTGGAAACTTTAAGTTCCTGTGTATCAACTACCAAATTGTATTTGGATGTATCAAAAGTTTTTAGCTTCCTTAATAATTCTGATAAAAATTCCTCACCTTCTTTTTTTGATAATAATCCCTTGAAAGTTATTAAAAATATATTTTTCTCGGGTTTGATTTCTAATTTATACATGAAAATTCCTCCCATCAAAACTTTCTATATTTATTTTAAATTCTTAATTATACTTATATACAATACAAACTATTTTATTTTTGAATATCTCTACACCTTACTATAACCTCATCTTTTAAAAAATTATAAATATTAATTGTAGTTACAATATGTAATAACGATGTGAACTTTATGTGATTTATAATTAGGGGTTGTTTACATTTTAAAAAATATCACATTAGAAAAAAAGAGTGACTCTATGAGTCAATTTCATATTTTTGATGAAGAATTATTTAGCAGGATATATGATATAGCATTTCAAGGGATGGAGGAAAATTATAGATAGCCTGAAATTTATATGAAATTATTAACTAACTTAGGAAAGAAAAATCAGACTGGTTTCTGGATATGTGGAAAGAATTTGAAAACGTGAAGCTCTTTTTTACTATTAAACCCTCCTCTTAATTTCAAGCTGGAAGATTTTTAAGTTAGTAACCATTTTGAGTGTGACTATAATCCCCATATATATTGGAACAGCATCAAATATTTGTATAATATTTTAATACAATCCTTGTTAAGGTTCAACTTCTAATGGTAGATCAACTTCTCTTATCCTTTCTTCATTTAAATACAAATCTTGTTAAGGTTCAACGTGCGAATGTATGTGCCACTGTTAGACGTTCCACATTTAAATACAAATCTTGTTAAGGTTCAACTATTTCAGAACCATCATTTCTGGTTTGTATACATCATTTAAATACAAATCTTGTTAAGGTTCAACTCTACTATTTGTTTTTTAGTAGTTCCTCTTCCTCATTTAAATACAAATCTTGTTAAGGTTCAACTAATGTAAAATAGCCATTTCTTATTTTCATTATATCTCTTTAAGTATTGAAAATAAAGGATTTTATAAAAATTTTTCCAAGCGATTTTATTTTCTGTATTTATAAGAATAAAATCGCCTTGGAAGCATTGTATATCAACAGTTTATATAGAATTTTTGCTTGTTTAAGGTTGGAAAAATACTAACGGGGATTTTGAAAATAAATATAAAATGTGGTAAATTGGATATAATGGTTAATGCCTATAAGAATACTTATATTGGTTCCTCAATATCATCTCAATATGTTTTAATTGATACACTTCCAAATCCTTCTTAAATTTATCTGAATTATTTTTTATAAGCAATTTAAGTTTTTCAAAAATCGGAGTCATAACTATATTCGTCAATCACTTTTTTATAATAGATCTGAAATTAATATCATAAATATGCCCTAAAATATCTTTGAATCCAAGCTTATTAAGGTATATACTAGTCAAAAAATAGTATGATTACGCAATAATCATACTATTTGGAGTGTGAATTTGTAAAAAATTAATTAAGGATAATTGACCTTATAAATACATGATATACGATTTTATTATATATGTAAATGATTTCAGATGTAAATATTTATATAAATCAATCGAATATATAATTTAAGTACATAAATATTTAGTGGTAATAATTTACTTTAATTCTGATTCCAGTAATGTTTCCTCTGCCTGAAATATCCAGAAAATTCTATTTAACTGAAACATTTTAAGATTTTCTTATGGTAGGATTTTTTTCCATGCGAATTTTGTCAAGAAAAAAATATTGACTATATAATGGGCTCTATGTATCATTATGTCATAAAACTAAATAGGAGGGTTATTATGAAAAATATAAGAAAAATGATGACATTAATTATTGGAATGATGGTATCGGATTAACCCCCTCGTTTTGGACAGAATCTAATAAATTCTTCATTTCTTTTAAATTTAGACCCTTATTTGAATATTTGTTAGGTTTTCTCCAAAATAAAGGTTATAAAATTCATGTGGAGCCATAAATCTTAAACTTGAATGTAATCTCCTATTATTGTAGAATTCCATAAATTCATTTACTATTTTGTATGCTTCCGCATAGCTTTGAAATTCATTAATTTTTAAACACTCATCCTCAAGTATTCTGTGAAATGATTTCACATGTGCGTTTTTATTTGGCGTCTTCACTGGTATTCTCTCATGTTCAGTTTTAAGTCCTTCACAGCATTCATCAAATTTATGACTTATAAACTGAGGCCCGTTGTCTGTTCTTATTACTGGCTTTTTAGAGCCTTCCTCAAACAAGTTTCTTCTTATTAAGCACTTTCTCAGTAGTGCTGTAGCATCTTTAGCCTCACAGTGTAAACCCATGTGGTAATCTATAATGCTCCTATCAAAGATATCAATTAAATTTAGTAAGTAGAAGAACTTATCTTCACCTTCTATGTAGCCATATTTTATATCCATTTCCCATAGTTGATTTGAGCCTGTTATAGTTCTGTTAACTGCAATATTTCTCTTTATTTTAGCTTTAATTATTCTCTGGTCTTTAAGTATTCTGAGCTCTTTGCAAAGCCGATAAACCTTCTTGTGATTAATCACAAGATTATAATATTTTCTTAGATGGTAAGTTATTTTTCTATATCCATAGTTAATAGCATCCCCATCAATGGCCTCCAAAATAAATTCCTTAATCTGATCATCGCATACTTTCTCACCATCTACGTTTATACTGTATCCTTTTGGCTTTCCACCTTTAGGTCTAGCCTTTTCTTTGCCTTCTACGCTTAAATTATAGTAATATGTTGATCTTCCGAGTTTAACTACTTTAAGTACAAATACTGCATTGTATCCTTGATCTATATATTTTTTAGCTATTTCTACTTTTTCTTTAATTGAGGGTTTGATTTTTTTATTAAGTCTCTAAGAATTGCTACTTCTAAATCTTTTTCTCCTAACAATTTTTTTAGATGATCATTCTCTTTTGTTACTTCTGTTAACTCATTTTCAAGTTCTTTTTCTCCCTCAACCAAAGCTTTTCTACCAGGCTTAACTTTAATCTCATCCTTAGAATTCTTTATCCACGTAAATATAGTTGATTTTGAGATCCCATGCCTTCTTGATACCAGTGAAACATTTCCTACTTCTTTCACTTCTCTTAATACCTCTTCTTTTAATTCTTTTGTATAACTTTTTCCTTTCATAGTTTGCCTCCAATCACTTTCTACATTATAATAAATATAGATATAATTGTCCAAGTTTATTTAGGGGCTTAAGAGGTATCTGTTTTGATATTTAGTGGATGTTCGAATAATGGTACAACTCTATATAATGCAATTAATAAAACCCAGAAAATAAAATCTTCAGAAATAAAATCTGATATTACATTAAATATTTCTACAGATAATCTATCGGCACAGGAGCAAGAAGTAATGCAAACAATAGTACCGTTGGTTAATGATTCTAAACTTAGTATAGTAACATATATAAATCAAAATGGAGACAATACAGCATATCAGATGAAAAATGACATCAAAATTACAGGGGCTGCATCACTTAATATGGGGTTTTGGATGAATATGGATACCACTAAGGAAACACCAGTAGTAAATGAAATATTTAAAATGCCAGATGTTCTCACTAAGCAACTACCTGATGAGTTTAAGAACAAAGGTTATATGGTTATGGATTATGATGATATGGCTGGTATTCAGGGAGCATCTCAAATTGATTATAAAAAGCTTGCAGAATTCAATAAGAAATTTCAATCTAAGTTTCTTCAATTTATGGCTGAGTATACTAAACAATTTAATCCTAACCTTAACATTATAAACAAAGTAAGCACTGAAAATACAAATGATTCAACTATTGCTCAACCCGTAAGCGTATATCAGATAAAACTAGATGATAAGACATTTAAGGATTTAATACATTATACCCTTAACAATTTTGCAGAAAATAAAGATGCAATGGCATTTTTAAAAGATTATATGACTAGTCTTAATTCCATTATGGGATTGTCGCAAGACCAGGAGAATCTCAACAAAACTTTTGATGAAATGCCTCAAATGATTACACAATTAAATAAAAAATTAGCTGCATTGGATAATGTGAAGATTCTTGGTGATAAGGGCATTACACTCCAATATACTGTAAGTAATGATGGATATATTGTGAAAGAAACCGGAAATGCAGAATTTGTTATTAATCTGCCTGAGTTAAATGAATTGAGTCAGAGTGATATATCTCAACAGGATCAAAATAATCAGAAGTTAACAGGAATTTATACAATTGATTTCAATTTTAATAATAGGTACTATACTATTAATGGGTACAACCCTGTAACATTTCCTGCTCTAAATGAATATAATTCATTCAATTACGCTGACTTACTAAAAACAATTCCAGCTCAATCAAGCGGTAAATAGAAAAATTACTGCTGTTATTTCAATGGGCTTTAAGGTAATTAAGTTGGAATTAAAATATTCTCAATATGTAATATATGGTTATAGTGAAAATGCCAGGGACTACTGATAGTAACTCATAGTAAATCTTTCAATATACCTATGGCTCCAGGGTTAAATGGGGATATAACACGGGAAACCGTAAATAAAATAAAACTATATGTGTATATGTTAAAAATAGACACTGTTTGAGCAGTGTCCATTTTTATTTTGTTCATAAATAGTTAATTATTATGCCATTAAGTTGTAACAAATACTATTTATAATCATAAGTACATTCAGTGGACAAGTACCAATGTTAAATAAGTAGATTATAAGGTATGCCCCCTTAAGCGTAAATATAAACTGGTGTCTGTAGTTGCAGGGCACTTAAAACTCAAATGCAACTTCCACAAGATAGTATAAGTTTAGACTCCTTTAAAAATAATATTGCATAAAAATAAGCACTCGTCATTTAGGGTGCTTATTCTACATAATGGCTAGATCAGCTATATTTATGAAGTTGTGAAGCATTCTCCATTATTAATACCAATACCAGTCGTCATAGTCATAAAATAATGGAAAAAGAGGAGATTCACATATATTCCGTCTGCATCTGCGCCTATGTCTACGTCTTCTACGTCTTCTTCTACGTCTTCTATGGCTTCTATGCCTATATTCAGGATTAAAGTCATAATCAAAATTTTCATTAAAGTCTTCATCATAAGGCTCTACATCCGTATATTCATTTTGAATTGGTCTATTATAAGGCATTAAGCAGTATGGGCAATACATAGGAGCTTCAAAGTCGTAAGAATTTTCAACTTTTTCATTTGAATTGTCATTAGAATCATTGATACTCATAGGTACCTCCGTAAATTTGTTTACAATGCCATATTATGAGTAAAATATCAAATCCGTGAATAAGAGTTAAGAATCATTAGAAGGTGTATAGATATTAAAGTTAGAGTATATATATTAAGCATAACTAAACTTCAAATAATTACTTGCTAAGAGTATATCTGTTTAACATATCTCCTCTTCTGATATAGAAAAACTTATAAAGTGTGAATACTATAGGAGACTCAAGAGAACTCAAAATAATTAAATGCAGGTTTGCTATAAACACCTTTATACTATTTAAGACTTCTTAAATTTATATGTGGTTGTTGCCCTTATATTCTAAATTGCCTCTTCAGTTTTGCTGACTACAGTGCCATTGGCAAATTGATGTTATTAGGATTAAAAAATTGTACTTTGAAGTTTGCAACTTCAGCAGAAGGTGAAACAAATGTAGTTTCAGATACTTTCTTTCAGAGAATAGCCTTTATTTTTGTAATTTTTGAGAGAACAACGCCAAAAAAATAAGTGCTGCTCCTATATAGCATTTTACATTCAACACTTCTTGCAGAAAATACTGGTTCTAGTGAAAATATAAGTCCAATCTTTTCAGGTGACGCATAGTGTTTGTTGTGCGATAGGCTGAACAATAAAACCGTATGCGCTGCAAATTAATCCAAGGCAAATAATTGCCTCTATTGTACTGGTGTTTCTGGAAATGCAAGAGTCTCAATGCATATCATTAGCAAAACTCCTAACAAGGAAGCAACCCCTAATTGAATAATACTGATTAGAAGTGTATCCTCGTTCTTTGTGATCCTATCAAACCCAATAATATAAACTGCATAAAACAGCGCTGCGATGAGGCAATACATTGAACCTTTGTCTAATGTAAAGGTATCTTTTACTGTCAAAAGATATGAACCAATGACAGCCAGAAAAATACTCAACATGATAGAGTCTCGGGGGCATTTGTGCAGCAATTGCTTGTTTAATAAATGTGTAACTAGTTCCCCAAATAAATGCTACCAATAGTAAAGTCATGTTTGCTTGTATTCTAGACAATTTTATTTTTCTCCTTTCTATATGAGCAAAGATTCAGAAAATCTATTTTTCAATTAATTCCATTCAACTATGGAACTCATCTAATCTGACTTCACTAATAAACGTAGATCCTAAAAGTAAAATGCCAATAAAATCACGGCATTCTGGGTTACTCATACTATTTCCCACGATCATGACTAATCCCATCAGCGCAATACAAAGGTGAATTCTTTTTTAATAGATAATCGTTCATGAAGAAGTTCATGAAGAAGAATTGGTGAACAAGATATAACGATTACTGGTGCAAAATAATAAGCAAGTGTAGCATTAGTAACTGTTGTATACTGAGATAAAATGAACTGAATTTTATATTTCATAATTTTTCTCCTTGAAAATCTGCCAGATTTAGTGGTTTGGGGATTAGTATTTTGCCGCAGCTTATTTTACAGCGCATTCCTTATCATATCGTGGCAAGGGAGTTGGAAATACCTGCCTATCGAAAAATCGGATTGGCATTGAGAGATAAAAAGAGTACATCACTTGCAGTCAAGCGATTTTTAGATTATATAAAATATAGATAGCCTTGATATTATAATATTAGGTAATGCTCATCTATATTATCTGTGTTCTTGTGCATTAACAACTGTCGTAATTGATGGCAGCCGAATTGAAATAAAGAAAGCTAATGATAAAAAGCATACAATCATACCAACAACTCCATACCATCCATATGAAGACCAAAAGGTTCCACCGGCAGTTCCTCCAACGCTAGAGCCTACATAATAGAACAGCAAGTATAATGATGAAGCTTGTGCCTTATCATGCGTTGCTACTTTACCGATCCAACCACTAACAATTGAATGACATCCAAAGAAACCAAAGGTCAAAAGAGCAATACCAATAATTTTTAATGCTAGTTTTATATCCAATGTTATGAATGCCCCAATAAACATTGTTAAAAGTGCAATATAAAGGACTTTATGTTCCCCATGAGTATCTGCCAAATGTCCCATAAAAGTAGAACTAAATGTTCCCACAACATAAATAACAAAAATAAAGCTGACTAGGGTTGAACTAAGACTATATGGAGGTTTAACTAGCTGAAAGCCAATAAAGTTATACAAAGCAACAAAACTCCCCATAATCAAAAAACCAATACAATATAAGCAAATCAAATCAGGACTTTTCAGATGATTGACCATAGATCTTAATAATTTATTTATTTCAAAAGAACGTGGTTCAAAATGTTTGGATGCCGGTAACTTGGTCCAAAATATAACACTAGCTAGAACCCCCAAAATCCCTATACATGCTAGTGCCATTCTCCAATTAAAGAGGCCAGTAATAACCCCAATAATAATACGTCCACTCATTCCACCAATAGAATTTCCGCTAATATACAATCCCATAACCATACCCAAGCTTGCCCCATCAATTTCCTCGCTGATATAAGCCATAGCAATTGCTGGTAGTCCTGCTAAAACAAAGCCCTGCAAACCTCTCAATATAAGTAGGCCATGAAAATTAGGAACAAATGCAGTTAACACCGCTAGAATGGATGATGTAAATATAGCAAAAGACATTATTGGCTTTCGTCCCAATACTTCCGATAATGAACCGAAAATCAACATGCTTACTGCTAAAATACAAGTTGTCACCGAAAGTGATAAACTAGCCACAGTTGGCGAAATAGCAAATTCCCTAGATAGATATGGCATTAAAGGTTGTGTACTATATAAGATAGCAAAAGTATTAAACCCTCCTGCAAATAGAGCAATACTAACCATACGAAATTCCCTTGTATCTTTTTGAATGTAATTCATAAACCCCTCCTAGTTAAATTTAAAATATAATTAAAACACTAATTATAGGCGATCCATAACTATTTATATATAATTAAAGTTAAAATTCATTATCCTTTGACTTTACCTGATGCCTCATGTATTATTATATCAAGAAATGATATATAATAAAAATATCTAAAACTTATATAATATATAAGTAAATAATTATAAATAATACACAGGAGTGATTATCGTGGATAACAGGCAGATGTCTTATTTTCTCGCTATCATTGAAGAAGGCAGTATTACAAAAGCTGCTAATAAACTGCACCTGGCTCAGCCTTATTTAAGCCAACAACTTAAACTCCTTGAAGATGAATTAGAAGTAAAATTGGTAGAGAGAACCACTCGCAAATTTCAAGTAACGGAAGCAGGTAAAATGCTCGCATACAGAGCCAAACAAATACTAGATTTGGCTGAAAAGGCCATTAAAGAATTAAAAGATTTTAATGAAGGAATTAAAGGTACTTTATCAATTGGCTGTTTATCTTCTGCTACTGAAAATCTCTTAACACAAAAAATCTATGATTTTCATAAAAAGTATCCAGATATAAATTTTGAAATACGCCAATGCAGCACAGATGAAATATTGGAATTGCTAAAAAGAGGCGTTATAGAAATTGGTATTGTACGCAGTCCTTTAAATTTGGATATTTTCGAATCCATACCTTTACCTGTTGAACCAATGACTGCAGTATCAAATAATCAAATAGACTTAGGAAAAAATGATAACTACATATCCTTAGAAGAACTTTCTACCAAACCTCTATTAGTACACAGAAGATTTGAAAAAGACATATTAAGTTTTTTTCACAAGAAGGGATTAAAACCAAGAATACTTTGTAAAATTGAAGATACCAGATCAATATTATTATTAGCAGGACTTGGAATTGGTGTAGGAATCGTACCAAAGGATTGGACTAATCTTACACATAGCCAAAATTTAAGGTATAAAGAGATTCCAGAACTTCATTTGAATACAAACATCGTTATAACAAGGCTTAAAAATCACTATTTAACTTCCGTAGCCAGACACTTTCTAGAAACCTTTTAGAACTAGATTTCTTTGTCGAAATATAGCTCTTAATGAGTTTATACTGCCATATATATAAATTGAAACTATTATAACACGTTATAAGAATGTTACGAAGAAAAATTTTTTTCACCCATATATATCCCCCTATAAATTCGTGATAATTTACCATTGTTCAAATATCTTGGAGTTTGTGCTTTATATGCTTTATAATCATCGCTAAAAGTTAATAATAAATGTTTTTCTTCTTGTAAAATAAGCAAGTGTATTGAACAAATATTTAAAATCATCATGTTTTTCAGTATGTAAAATTTCAACTGTATTACCAATGGCTATCCATCCTATAGGAACAAACTCATTTTCTGGAAATATGGTTTTTATATGAACAATTCCATTTACAGTTTTCCTGAATCTGTTGCTTCCTCAACTGTTGCTCCTTCATATACCTCCAGATTTCAAGTATATCTTTAACCTCTTCTAAACTTGTGACTTTGAAAGCTTTGCCCTTTGCCACTTTGATTCTTTGTATTGTGATTTCCTGCAACTTTGTAAGTCTGCCTTTTGGGTTTTTACCTCAAGGTAAGAAATGAGATTGTTAAAAACTTTGTTAGAGCCTACGGAACGTCAGACCCCTTCATACCAAATATATATACGCTCATGAGCTAGGACATGCTGTACTGCACACTAATGCATCCATTAAATTATTTATTGAAAATAAACTGTATATAAAATTGAAGATGATAAATTTACCGCCGAACCTTCAGTTGATGCTCTACCCATTTCTAATTCATACCTTTTTAATAAACTCCGTATATATTGTAATTGGTACTTCATTTTCTAATTTTATTTTAACAGTTATAGGTTTTTCTCCTTTACATTCTACTACATACCCTTTTCCCATATAAATATACGGTTGAACAACTCCATCTATTTTCTTATATTTTCTTAAGAAGATATGCAAATTAATGCCTCTTTGCTTATTGAATATAATATTTTTTCCTCTTTCTGAACTTTGTGATGTACTATTAGGACTTTGCCATTGAAAATAATTTCTATCTATAAGTTTATCTTTATAATTAATGCTTTCCTTTATATTTTTTTCTTTATGCAAATCTACAAAAATAAAATATTCACTTTCACTAGTTATAAGTCCACTTCCTCTAAAAGAGCTGTGAATTTTAGTGTAATTTGAAAGCAACGCTACATCTACCATTTTGTACTGCTCATATAATTTAAAAAATGGAACTCCATAATAATTACTTGAAAACCTTTTTTCATATGTTATAAGTGCATAATTTATAATATCTTCAATGTAACATCTATATTCTTTATTATGTATTACTTTTTTGAATTTCCAAGTACGAGCTAATATTTCATCTTGGAATTCAACTAACTTAACAGTACTTTTTATTTGAGCTGTATCATAGTAATTTTGATTTAAACAATTAAAAGCATGTATAATACTATTATCATCTACATAATCAATGTATTTTAATATTTCACATCTAGCCTGCTTTAAGGTTATTTGTTCATGATTTAAAAGATACTTTAATATACTAAATTCATAAATTCTTTTTATTGGCAACTTGTCAGTAAACTCTTTTAGTATTTTAAAGAAATCGTCATCTTCCAATATACTTTCCAACTCTTTTTGATTTTCCATTTTAACTACAAAACTAAGATAAGTTTTTTCCTTGTTTAAAAATTTCAAAGGATCTGGTGCCCCATCATACTTTATATAATCCATAAGAAAATATGGCACTTTTTCTCCATTCATTTTCTTAAACTCTAAATATTCATCCTTTAAATATTTCATAGAATTAAAATTTTCTTTATTTAGCTGCTCTAAAATTCTCTCTTCAGCAACTTTATCCATTTGAATATTAGTACATCCAGGTATATTTCCAAACTGAGTTGACACCGCTACTTTTAAACTATCTTTGTCATAATACCTTGAACCGTTTAGAGCTATGGCTATTAAAAATACTTTTTTATGATTTCCTATAAAGTCCAATACAGTTAAAAATGTTTTGCCTTTATGTTTTCTAAGTCCTCTGCCAAGCTGCTGTATAAATATAATAGGTGAACTAGTAGGCCTAAGCATTAAAACTAAATTGATAGATGGTATATCCACACCTTCATTAAAAATATCTACAGTAAATATAACTTCTAATTCATCATTATTATTTTCTAATCTTTTTATATAAACCGCTCTTTCATTGGGAGAATTTTTTCCTGTTAAGCATACACTTTTTATACCTCTTTTATTAAATTCACCTGCCATATACTCCGCATGATCTATACTTGCACAAAAGCCTATACACTTGCGTTTCTCTCCATCATGCCCATAAAACAGCATTTTTTCTACTATAAAATCAACTCTTTCATTAACTTTCAATCTTTTAACTATTTCATCAATATCCTGCAAGCTTACATCACTTAAATCTATGCCATCAATATCTGTTATACCAAAATAGTGAAATGGAACTATCAATTCTTGTTCTAAAGCCTCTCTAAGTCTTACTTCTAAGGCTATATTACCACTAAAAATATCAAATATATTCCCACCATCACACCTTTCTGGTGTTGCAGTCATTCCAAGCAAAAATTTAGGTTTAAAGTAATCCATGATTTTTTTATAAGATGAACTAGCTGCATGATGGGCTTCATCTACAATAATATATTCAAAATCATCTTTTTTAAAATTATCAATATAATTGTTCATTGATTGTACAGTTGAAAATACATAATCTGCATCTATTTCTTTGCCTGTACCTGTTAGAAGTCCTGTACTCTTATTTTTATTCTTTACTAGTTTCTTAAATGTTTTCTCCGCATCTCTTAAAATTTCTTCTCTATGTACTAAAAAAAGCATTCTTCGGGGATTATATTTTATAACATCAAAAGCTGACATATATGTTTTACCTGTACCAGTAGCTGCAATAACTAATGCCTTATTTTCGCCTGAATGTCTTAATCTATCTAAACTCTTTATTGCCATTTCTTGCATCTTATTTGGTTTTATTAATTCATAATTACTAAAATCTAAAGCCTTATTAGTCTCACTTTTTTTAATTTCCTTGAGGAAGCTTCTGTAGCTATTAAGAAATTCATCACTTACAATAGTAGTGGAATCCCATAATCCTAAGTATTCTTCTAAAACCTGACGTGTAAAACTATTATCTTTTTTAGAAACAACTTTTACATTCCACTCAACATTACTTTTTAAAGCTCTTTGAGTTATATTAGAAGATCCTATAATTATTTTATATTCTTCTCTATTCTCGAAGATATAAGCTTTAGTATGAAAACCCTTATCTTTATTAGCGATAAAAACCTTTAAATCAATGTTGCTAAAGTTTCTTATTCTTTCAAGTGCCTTAGGTTCAGTAAAATTAAGATATGTTGAAGTTAATATTTTGCCCTTAATGCCTTTTTTCTCAAGTTCTTGAAAACCATCCAATAAAAGTTGAACACCACTAAAATTGATAAATGCTACACTAAAATAAAATCCATTACATTGGCTTAAACATATCTTAAGTTCTTGTAATAGATTTCCTTCTTCTGAATTAACTATCAATTCATTATTAACAATAAACCCGCTATTTTCTATTTCCTTATTCTTGATATTGAAATTGTTACTATCTTTCTTTTCTATACTATTTATTTTGTCAAATATTGATTCCATATTATCACCTGCATTAATTTAATAAGTTATTTAATTCTTTATACAAAGAACAATATTTATATAACATTTTACAATTTAATCAACGCCTATCTTTGAGTTTCTCAACAACCAATATATCTGCTGGAACCCATCTAAGTTTGTCCAACTCATCTAATGGTATCCATTTAGCAGCATTATGAGCGTTTAAATGAATTTTTCCTCCACATATATCACACAAGAAGCAGTGCATTGTAAGATGAAAATTTGGATAATCATACTCAATAGTAGTTACATATTTAGAAACATGTATATCCAATTCTAATTCTTCTTTAATTTCACGAATAAGTGCTTCTTCTCTTGTCTCTCCAGATTCTATTTTGCCACCTGGAAATTCCCACATATTTTTAAACTCCCCATAACCACGACAGGTGGTAAATATTTTATTACCGTGCTTTATAATTGCAGCTACTACTTCTACCGTTTTCATTTATATAATCACCTCATATCATACCATAATTATACTATAATTTGACACACAAATATAGTTTATACCTTTGACGTTAAAAAATACTTCTAAATTATTAATTACAGAACTATTATATTCTTTTTATTTTGCTTTCTTCAGTTGCATCTGTGAAATCATCCTTTAACTTTTCAGAAATATCTGAAACCGCGCAACTGACTTTGATAGTATATTCAACATAGCCATGTTCTCCTTTTTTATAAGTTTTTTTGTTGATTCAACTTATATTTTAGAACTTGGCTATGTTTTTTTCTATACTTTTTTACTGGTAATTTAACCCTTAGTTAACATGCCCTTTTCGCTGTCCAGAGGTCAGGCCCGCAAACATTAAGCTGCTTTCCGCTTGTATGCGCATATCGCAAATAGATATGCAATGATCAGTATCCCTAAGCACCATGCAAGCGCAACCCAAATATCATTTCCAACGGGCTGCCCCACCAGTAGGGAACGGATGGCGTCGACAATAGAGGTCACCGGCTGGTTTTCGGCAAAGGTGCGAACGCCCGACGGCATCGACTCGGTGGGTACAAAAGCTGAGCTGATAAACGGCAAGAAGAGTAACGGATAGGAAAAGGCGCCTGCACCATCCACCGATTTTGCTGACAGTCCGGCAATCACCGCGATCCATGTCAGGGCCAGCGTAAACAGCGTGAGTATACCAGCCACGGCAAGCCATGACAATACTCCTGCTGGTGAGCGGAAACCCATAATGAGCGCTACGAGAATGATTACGACAACCGAAATCGCATTGGATACCAGTGAGGTCAGCACATGCCCCCACAGCGCGGCCGAACGCGCAATCGGCATGGAGTGGAACCGTTCGAAGATGCCTCTTTGCATATCCATAAACAAACGGTAAGCCGTATAGGCAATGCCGCTTGCTATCGCAATCAGCAGGACGCCGGGCAGCAGGTAATTCACATAGTTATCCGTGCCGGTTTGAATCGCACCGCCAAACACATAGACGAACAGCAGCATAAATGCAATCGGCATGATGGTGACTGTGATGATGGTGTCCATGCTTCGGGTAACATGGCGCATGGAACGTCCAAGCATGACGCCCATATCGCTGAAAAAGTGTTTCTTTACGGTTTCCATTTATTTTTCCTCCTTCTTGCCGATGATTGCGAGGAATATCTCCTCCAATGTCGGTTGCTTTTCTACATATTCCACTTTTGCGGGCGGGAACAGTCTTTTCAGTTCATCAAGGGTGCCATTCGCGATAATTTTCCCTTCATGCAGAATGGCGATTCGGTCCGCAAGCTGCTCGGCCTCCTCCAGATACTGCGTGGTCAGGAATACCGTGGTGCCGCCCTCGGCAAGCTCCTTGACCGTCTTCCAAACCTTGATACGTGCCTCGGGGTCAAGGCCGGTGGTCGGCTCGTCGAGGAAAATGAGCTGCGGGTTTCCGATCAGGCTCATGGCGATGTCAAGCCTGCGGCGCATACCGCCCGAATAGGTGGAAACCCTGCGGTCGGCGGCATCGATCAGGCCGAAGCGTTTGAGCAAATCGTCCGCAATCTGACGTGGATTTGCAAGGTGCCGTAGCTTGGCGATCATGATGAGATTTTCCCGCCCGGTCAATATCTCGTCCACGGCGGCAAATTGCCCTGTCAGACTGATGGACTGGCGCACATAGTCGGGCTTCGCCGCAACGTCGAATCCATTGACGGTAGCAGCTCCACTATCCTGTTTAAGCAGCGTGGTGAGAATTTTGACAATCGTAGTCTTGCCCGCGCCATTGGAGCCCAGCAGGGCGAAAATACTGCCTTTTTCCACCTCAAAATCCACGCCCTTTAGAACATGAAATTTCTTGTAGGACTTTTGCAGCCCTTTCACTTGGATTGCTTTTTCCATCCCGATATCCCCCTTTTACTTTGTTTTATCCGTAACCTTTTTCATGGCCTTATTAACTTCTTGGTCAACAGATTCTTGATAGATGTCAGCGCAAGTTTTTGAATCTTTGATTAGATCGTCGCAGAAAGCCGCTACGTCACTGCCCGTCACTTCGAGCACACCTTTCCCCAAGGCCGCGCCCTCTTCAAAAAGATCGATAATCCCCGAGAGCAAACCCATCCCGTCGGTTAGTTCAACAGGACCGACCTTAAAGAGATATTTTTGAATCTCTTTATAAACAATCTGATAATCTTGCGGGAGTGCTTTGACACGTACCACGTGCGCTCGCCACTCTTTTTTGCCTTCGATGATATCTTGTATGCTCATTTTATCCTCCTATTTACCTAATTTTTTAGCGATATTATTGTTGAGTTGTTCGCGCCACTTGTCACGAAAAGACTTTGCCCCTTCTTCACCGGCCAGCGCTGAACAGAAGCCTTTGATATCGTCACCCAAAACCTCTTGAACACTCTGGTCATCCGCCGCCGCTTCTTCAAGCAGGCCAAGCACACCGTCAAGAATTGGCATAAGGTTGCGACCGGTGAAATCTGAGTGCGGTAAAAGATTGGCAAAAATTTTTCCCCATGCCACTTGATAATCAGCAGACAGCTTTTTGGCTCGCGATTCAAAAATTTTCAATTCTTTAGTCATATCGCTGCCTGTGATCTTTTCCCAAAGATTCATCATTTTCTCTCCTTTAACTCGTTAATTTTTGACGCGACAAACTCCCATTTTCCCCAGAACCTCCGCAATTCCTCGCGCCCCGTATCGTTGAGCGCGAAAAACTTTCGCGGCGATCCCACGTCGGAGGGCTTCTTAGTGATTTCTACCAGCTTGCTTTTTTCAAGCCGGATCAGGATAGTGTATACCGTTCCATCCACAACATCTGTGAAGCCAAGGGCGTTCAGCCGCCGCATGATTTCGTAACCATAGGTTTCTTTGCGACTTATAATTTCAAGGACGCAGCCCCCAGCACGCCTTTGAGCATTTCCGTTAGGTCCTTCCAGCACAATTACCCCTCGCTATTCTGTATGACTTATATTAAGTAACACTTACTACCGCTATATAGTAACACATAATAGTCGGTCTGTCAATAGCGGCCATTATGATAATGAATTTCAACTAAAACGCAAGATGCTATCCGGCAAGTAGGGCAACTGTGACCACAATTGCATATTTTTTGTAGCCCCTATAATTTTGCTTTTCTTATTTTTAGAACAATCCGCTCCTGATATTAGCATCCATGTATATGCTATACTTAAGCATGAATATATGATCAAATATTATAATTACTTTATTGCTGTTGCCATTTTAAGATTTTCACGACCGGTCAGAACTTCGTCCACTACGGTAAACTGCCCGGTAAGGCTAATACTCTCGCGGACTTTTTCCGGTTGCCGAAAGACATCAAAGCCACATGCGCTCGCGCTGCCGTTATCTGCTTTGAGGATTGTAGATAGTATTTTGACAATCGTCGTTTTCCCCGCGTCATTCGAGCCAAGCAATGCGAAAATCTCACCACGTTGCACATCTAAGTCGACGCCTTTCAGGACTTCTGTTTTTTATAGGATTTTTTCAATCCCTTTATGGTTATGGCAAAATCAGTTATTTGGAATCATTCCCTTTTCCGAATTTTTTCATTATGTCGTGGTTAAGCTTCTCGCGCCAGTTTTCCGTATACGTTTTGGCGTTGAGCAGAAGTTCGTCGCAAAACGCCGCCACGTCCTCGCCCGTGATTTCCAAAACTTGTCTGTCTTCCACCACGCCAGCTTCCAACAAATCTATCAATTCATATTGAATCTTCAACATGTCATAGCCGTCTCCTGCAGCAAAATTCCACATGTATCTTTGAATTTTTTCAAATACGAACTGATAGTCTTCAGGTAGTGCTTTTACCCTTGCCATCTGTTGCTTATACTCTTTTTTATCCCCGACCACTTTTTTGAAAAACTCCAGCATAGTTACTGTCCCTCCTTTAATTGGTTGATTTTCGACGCAACAAATTCCCATTTTTCCCAGAACCTCCGCAGTTCCTCACGCCCCGCGTCGTTGAGCGTGAAAAACTTTCGCGGCGGTCCCATGTCGGAGGGCTTCTTGGTGATCTCCACCAACTTGTTTTTTTCAAGCCGTATCAGTATGGTGTACACCGTTCCCACCACAACATCTGTGAAACCGAGAGCGTTCAACCGCCGCGTGATTTCGTAGCCGTAGGTTTCTTTGCGGCTTATAACTTCAAGGACGCATCCTTCAAGCACACCTTTGAGCATTTCCGTTAGGTTTTCCAGCATAATCACCCCTTGCTATTATAGTATGACTCATATTAAGTATTGCTTACTACCGCTATATAGTACCACGTAATAGTTAGTTTGTCAATAAGGGTTGCTCTGATAATGAATTTCAACTAAAATGAAAGATGCTAACCGGCAAGCAGGGCAACTGTGACCACAGTTGCCCTGCTTATAGATTTTACCATTCTTATAAGCATATATTTTAACCATTCTTTTTGTACCGCTTCAAAATTGTTGAGATTTTTATAACAAAATACTTTATTATAAAGAGAAATTTTTTATCAAACTTCAACACCTCTAAAAAATCTTTTTCTAAGAGTCAGGTAAAGAAGCACATCCAAAATCGCCACTACCCCTATTATTATCCATATAAAACTCATCATATAACCCACATAAGGGGTAAACACAAGTTCTGCATGCATGTATACCGTTCCTAAAATGGCCCCTATGACAAATGGGGTAAAGAAAATGATTGCTAAATGCGTTGTCAGGTATCTCCTGCACTCTTTGCCGTTTATCCCTATTCTTTTTAGCATTACAATCTGTTCTTTTTCTTCATCAATATCAGTAACAATTTTGTAATACAATACAATGCCTGATGACAGTAAGAATAAAAATCCTATGAAGCTAAACGCAAAAAACGTAAACCCTCCAATACCAAACGCCATATCAAAACGTTCTTGCTTGTAAATTGGTCGCAAATTGGTTATATCGTCTTTTGCACCGAATACCAAGCTGGAGCTCTGCCATAAGCTTTCATCGGCGCCATTTATCTTGCGCAGCCCATCAAGTATGGCATTAAAAACCTTTTTGCCATGTCCCGATTTCAGATTAAACAAATAGGCGGTTTCTGTCTTGGCTTTCAGCTCTGCATACACCTTGTCGTCAACTACATCTGCCAAAACACCTGCATACTCAATATTTCCATAGGAATCAATGAAAGGAGCATACATACTTCTTGTTTTTTCTCTGCTATATACTAAATGCCTTATATTTCCCAATTTGCGAACAAAAGTATCCATATCCGTAGACTTTGCCCCAAATGCTTCTGCATGGGTTACACCTTCCCGCCAGGGCTCAATTGTGATAACCGTATCAAAATCAATGGGTTCTTGTGCTTTTGCACTGGAATTATAAACAAGCAGTAATTCGTCAGGTTTAACATCAATATGTAACCCCATATGCCTGTTAAACTCGCTTTCACTGATGACCATACTATCTTTATAATTTTCTAAATAATAGTTGACAAACCCTTCCTTGGTATTCCTGTAGTTTTGGCAGCTTGCAAATTTCAAAGCGGAAAAAGTATCTAAAACACCGCCTGCACCCCCCACAAGCTTCTTAATCTCGTCTGGACTTATATTATTCATATTGCCGCTTGTTTCAATCATAAAATCGTAGGGAACAAATTCCTCAATGGTTTTATTATTATAGGTATAGATTGATATGCCCATACCCATAAAATAAATGGCCACAAAAATTAATAACGAAACGATATACAACGTTACTTTATAGGAAAAAAATCGGTGACTGAGGCTTCCAAAAGTTAAAATGTTTCTGTTATAAAATGCAGGGACTCGCTTACTAAAATATCGCAGGATATCAATACCAAAAGCTATGACAAAATACAGCGATACTATGACAACTGCGAATGTTAAGAGTGGAATCAGTACAGGATAATTGGTTGTAATGCCCCTTGCCCACTCACTTCTGGCTAAAAACTCATGCAGAAAGAAGGTGGAAAAAATACATACAACGGCAGCAACTGCACCAACAACCGGACGTGACTTGGAAACGCCTTTGGTACTGGAGGATTTCATCATCTGTACAATAGAGAGTCTGCGAATAAAGATGTTGGTAAAAAGCATGTTAAAAAGAAAGACAAGGATAAAAACACCAAAGCTCAATAAAAAGGTTCTGTAGTCGATATAGTAAATATCGTTATAGCTAAAGCCGGTGAAGCCTAATATTCTGCCAAGTATCATATAAAACAATTTTGACAGCAAAAGCCCGGAAAGCATACCAAAAACCATAGATCCGGCAACAATGGCAAGGCTCTCTATATGAATCATTCTAATTAAGTCTCTGTCAGTCATGCCTAAAGTGAGATACAGTGCAAATTCACGGCTTCTTGATTTCACAAAATATATACCTGTGTACGCTACAAAAACGATGGAAAACAAGAGGATGGCATACGCCGCCGCTTGAATATAAGCAGATGCTGCCCTAAAAGAGCCATTCCGGGCTAAAATTTCATTAAACAACAGGCTGCCGTACAAAAATAAAACCGCAACAACAAAGCTGTTTACGAAAAGATAGGAAAGAAAACGCCCAAAATTATATTTTAGGTTTTTACCCACAATATGCCCAAATGTCATTCCTTATCGCCTCCCACTATACTCAAGGTCTCCAATATTTTATCAAAGAAGATCTTTCTGTCACCCGGACTTTGTATTTGAAGGTTGATTTTACCGTCTTTGATAAAGATAATCTTTTGGCAGTAGGATGCAGCAAATGCATCGTGAGTAACCATCAATATGGTACAGTGTTTTTGAATATTCATCTGTGTCATCATTTCCATGATATTGGCCGACGATTTCGAGTCAAGATTACCGGTTGGTTCGTCGGCAAAGCACACCGCCGGATCGGTGGAAAGCGCCCTTGCAGCCGCAACACGTTGTTTTTGACCACCGGAAGCGTGGTATTGGTATTTTTCAGCAAGGTCGCTTATACCGAAGAAGTTCATCAGTTCATTCACGCGGTGTTCAATTTTTTGCGGCGGTACTTTATCCAAAATCAGCGGCAAAGCGATATTTTCTTTCAGGGTCAGGCTTTCAAGAAGATTGAAGTCCTGAAAGATATATCCGATTCTTTGCCGGCGAAACAGCGCTAACTCATCTTTTTTAAGCCTATCAATGATCTTGCCGTCTATGATTACTTTGCCTGATGTTGCAGTATCAATACCAGACAATATATTTAAAAGCGTGGTTTTTCCACTGCCACTTGGTCCCATAATGCCGATAAACTCACCCTTAGAAACGGTGAGAT